>NZ_NEUB01000721.1 GCF_002910825.1 Streptomyces sp. SM1
CGATGCTCCTCGTCCCTCACGCCTTGCGGCGCCGAGCGGGCTGCCTGTCGGCGGTGATCCGGTAGGCGACCTCGGCGCGGTCCGCACCGACGCGCAGTTCTTCGAGGAGCAGAGGGCGGTCGTCGGTGCCGTGCGCGATGCGGGACAGGTGCAGGATCGGAGTCGCGTCCGGGAGCTGGAGGGTGGCGCGCTCGTCGGGCAGCGGCATACGGGCGCGGACCGTCTCCGACCACCACAGGGCGTGGCCACCGTCCTGGGTGAGCAGTCGGTAGATCTCTGCCGGTTGCTGGCACGGCTCCTTCCCGAGCGGCGGGATGGCTTCGGCCACCTCGAAGGGGATCAGCGTGCGGTGCATGGCACGGGTGCCGGTGCCGGGGTCGTGCAGCAGTCGGTCACAGCCGAAGAGCGCTTCCTCTTCGGCGAGTTGGAGCAATCGGCCGGTTGCCTTGGTGGTGCGGGTGCGGTAGGTGGTCGGCTCCTCGGTCTCCTCCCATGCGTCACCGTTGGGCATGGTGAACCGGTCGTCGCTGGTGCGGCTGATGCGACGCTCGATGGTGAGGGCGGGCTGGCCGTCGGACCGTACGAAACTGCCCTTGCCGTGCCGTACATCGATCAGCCCTTCCGCGCGCAGAGCCGCGATCGCGTTGCGCACGGTGGGTCGGGAGACCCCGTAACGGGCGATCAGTTGGGACTCCGACGGCAACGGCGAGTCCGGTGCGAACTCGCCGGACAGGATCGCCTCTCGGATGGCGGCGGCCACCTGCTGGTAGAGGGCTCCGGGGCGCTGGATCTCCGTCATCTCGGCTTCTCCGGTTCGGTGTCGTAGACGCGTCGCACGCGCGTCATCACTCGTCAGCATAAGTAGTTGCACTCCTGCCGTACAGCACTCCATAGTCGTAACTCGTAAGGACAAGTGACGTCCGCATGTGTCGGACGTCCTGATTGGCCAGGGAGGCCGAAGAACATGCAGTCCATTCCCGTGGACACGGCGCGACTGGGCGTACTGCGGTGCGCCATCGCGCCGGAAGCGAAGATCAGCAACCCCGAAACACAGGAGGTGAAGAAGGACCGGGACGGCAACCCGGTGTTCACCGTGGCCGTCACCGTGCGGCAGGACCGGCGGCGGATCTCCGTCATCGAGATCGCGGTGACCGGTGAGCCCAAGGGCATCGAGGAAGGGCAGATCGTCACGGTCACCGGACTCACGGCGTTCATGTGGGCCATGGGCGACCGGCACGGCGTCAGCTTCCGGGCGGACGCGATCACGCCCGTACACAGCGGCACTGCCGCACACCGCAAGGGCGGTGACGCGTGATGGGGCCGATCCTGCTCGCTTTCGCGCTCGCGGTGCTGGCCTGGGTGCTCGTCGTCGGTGACATGGTGCGCCGGCACCGCCCGGCCTGGCACTGGTACCTCATCGGTTACCCCGTCACCGCGTGCCGGGTGGTCTTCACCTGGCGCGAGGTCGCCATGCTCAACGACCTCGCCGTCTCCCGTCGTCCGCCCCGCGGGCTGCTCGGGGACCTGGTGGTCAAGGGCGATCCGGTCCGGCCGATCGCTCCGAGGGTCTCGTTCCCGCGCGCCACGCTGATGGGGCTGACCGTGGCCGTGCGGCTGCACGCGGGTCAGACCCCGGCGACGTACATGAAGGCGGCTGATGCTCTGGTCCACGCCTGGCGGGTGCACGCGGTGCGGGTCACCTCGCCGGAACGCGGCCTGGTGCTCCTCTCCGCGATGGCCACCGACCCGCTTGAGCGGCCCGGCTTAGCCACCGCCCCGGCCGAACTGCTCTCCGCGCTCATCGGCGCACTGGAGAGCGGCGGCGCCTGGGTGATGAACCTCCGGCTCGTCCCGCACTGGCTGATCACGGGGGCCACCCGGTCCGGCAAGTCCACTGTGCTGGCCCGGCTGATCACTCAGCTTGCCGCGCAACGCGTCGCCCTGGTCGGCATCGACTGCAAGGGCGGCATGGAACTCGGACTGTTCACCGGTCGGTTGAGTGCGCTCGCCACCTGCCGACGCGAAGCGGTCACCGTACTCTCCGCGCTCGTCGTCGACATGCAGGAACGGATGAACGCGTGCCGTACGGCCGGCGTGCGCTCGATCTGGGAGCTGCCCGACAAGCTAAGGCCGGTGCCGGTCGTCGTGCTGGTCGACGAGATCGCGGAACTGTACCTGTCCGACGGCACCCGCGAGGGCAAGGCAGAGGCCGAACAGTGCTCCACGCTGCTGCTCCGCATCGCTCAGCTCGGGGCCGCGCTCGGCCTGCACCTGGTGGTCGCCGGGCAACGCGTCGGCTCTGACCTCGGTCCCGGTGTCACCGCGCTGCGGGCCCAGCTCGGCGGCCGTATCTGCCACCGCGTCAACGACCCCGGCACGGCTGAGATGACCTTGGGCGATCTCAACAAGGATGCCGTGGCCGTCGCGCAAGCGATCACACCGGAGGAACGCGGGGTCGCTGTGTGTACCGGACCGGACGGCGGCTGGAGCCGTGCCCGCTCGCACCTGACCCCCACGGATGAGGCCGTTGCGACAGCCCGCAAGTTCGCCGGCATGACCCCGGAACTGCCCACCGTTCACCGTGCCCTCGTGGCGCTGGAAGGGGAGAACAAGTGATCAGCGAAGGTACGGCGTTCACGTTCGCAGTGATCTTCGGGTTCATCACCGTTCTCCTCGTCCGCTCCCGCGACGTACGGGCCTGGGAAGCGGTCTGCGTCGGCCTCTTCGGCCTCTACCTCGGCCAGACCCCCGTGATCCACACCGTGCACGGCCTCGTCACCTGGGTCATCAGCGGCTTCTCCCACACCTGAGCAGGAAGGACCCACCACCATGCCCATGCCTCGCGTAAGGTGCCCGCACTGCAAGGGCGACGGGGCCCGCAGGACCTGGACCGGACGACTGCGCCGCTGCCGCGTCTGCCGGGGCACCGGAACCATCCGCTGACCCCCGCCCACCCACCGACCAAGCAAGAGAGGCGATCCCCATGAGCGACCACGCGCCACCCACCATCCTCCGTGCCGCTGCGGCGGCCCACACCGGAAGGTCACCACCATCACCCCGGAGTTCACCCCGGCTGACAGGCGCGCCGTCCTCGACCGCGCGGCGCGCCTGCGTCAGCTCGCCGAAACGGACCGCGACGCCATCCGCATAGCCCAAGACCCACACTTCTCCCGCTGGCTGGAACAGATCACCGCTACCGGCGGCTGCTCCCACCCCATCCACCTCTCCGGCTCCACCACCACCCTGGACGGCACAACCGGCGAGATCCTCCGCCAGTACGACACCCGCAACGAACCGGGCGAACGCCTCCTCGTCCGCTGCCGCAACCGCCGGGCCACCGTCTGCGCCCCCTGCTCCCGCCTCCACGCGGGCGACACCTTCCACCTCGTCCGCGCGGGACTCCTCGGCGGCAAGAACGTCCCCACCACCGTCCGCAACCGCCCACGGCTCTTCCTCACCCTGACCGCACCCTCCTTCGGCCCCGTGCACCGGACCGGGGAACGCTGCCGCCCTCGCCGTGATCGCGGCACGTGCGGACACGGCCACCCCCCTGGCTGCGGCACCGAGCACACTGCGAACGATCCCCTCGTCGGCCAACCCCTGTGCCCCGACTGCTACGACTACACCGGACACGTCCTCTGGCACGCGCACGCCTCCAAGCTGTGGGACCGCTTCGTCATCGACGTCCGACGGCGCCTCGCCTCCTCCGCCGGCCTCGTACAGTCTCACTTCGCCCGCCACGCCCGACTGTCCTTCGCACGCGTCGCCGAGTACCAGAAACGGGCGGCCGTCCACGTGCACGCCGTCGTCCGTCTCGACGGCCCCGACGGACCGACCGACGACTCTCCGCCCTGGGGCACGGCCGACCGACTCACCGACGCTGTGCGCGCCTCCGCCGGGCGGGTCCTGGTCCGCACTCCGTACAGCCTGGCCGTGGGCGAACTGCACCTTCGCTGGGGTGCCCAACTCGACGTCCGCCCGCTGCACGCCGAGGGTGACGGGCCCGGTGATGACGCGGTGGCCGCATACGTCGCAAAGTACGTCACCAAGGGAGCAAGCGAGACAGGCGCCGGCACCGACCACAAGGTCACCACCTGGGACGACATCAATGCAGCACCCGTGAGCGAGCACATCCGCACCCTGATGCGCACCTGTTGGCGCCTCGGCGGCCTTCGCGAGTACGCACCCCTGCACCTGCGCACCTGGACCCACACCCTTGGCTACCGCGGCCACATCCTCACCAAATCGCGGGCCTACTCCACCACCTACGCAGCATTACGCGCTGAACGTGCCCACCACATCGGCCAAGCCGAGATCCCCGATGCGATCACGGATGCGCACTGGCGCTACGTAGGTTCCGGCCACACCCCCGGCGCCGCCCTCATCGCGGCCGGAGTCGCCAGCGACCTGGCGAGCAACCGCGAGATGGCCCGCGAAGAGATCAGCCGGGCGGCGGTGAGCCATTGACGAAACAGAACCGCGACGCGGACAGAGCCCACCACCTGGAAAGAGTCTGCCGGGCCTTCTCCACCAGGATCGGGCCGGAGTCAGCAAAGCGACTGGCCCGGCTCCTGGAGCGTCAACCAGGAGGAAAGATCGAATGAGACGGCAAGGGGGCCTCGTGTGAGGCCCCCTTCTCTTTCTCTGTGCTGGGGCTCAGGCCCAGATCGGGTTCTGCTCGATGTCGATCCTGCCGTAGTCGAAGTACCGGCCCTTCTTCGTCGCTTCCTTGATCTTGACCGCAGCAAACAGGAAGCGCATCACCGCGTTCATACGCTGGAAGTCCTCCGCCTCCCTCAACGCCTCCCAGCTCGCCCGCGCATGCGGGCCCACAAGACCGTTCAGGACCTCGGTAGTCGGCCGGACGATCATTTTGCGCTCGATCTCCGCGATGCGCGCTTCGACGGTCCTGCGCATCTCGCGGTATTCCCGGGTCTTCAGCTCCTGCTTCTGCCACATGTCCTTGAGCTCGTCGAGCTCGCGCCGGTCTCCCTCGATAGCGGCCCGGTCCTCGTCCGACAGTTCAGAGGGCGTCGGCGCCTCCGACAGATCAAGGCGTTCAAGAAGGTTGATCGCGGCTTCGCTCACGAACTCTTCCAAGATCGGGGCGGAGACGGCCCGGTTGCAGCGTGGAATGTCGAGCCGCTGTGTGTGCTGGCAGACGTACTTGGCGCCGCTTCCTCCGGACCCACCCATGATCTTTCCGCACCCCGTGCAGGTGACCAAGCCACGCAGCAGGTAGAACCGGCCCGGCTGCCTGCCGTTCGCCAGTCTGGCGGCCCGGTAGGCCCGGCGCTCCCGAACCTCGAGCCACATCCCCCGGTCGATGATCGCGGGCCACTCTCCGTCTCCGACCTCCTCACCACGGAACACACGGATGCCGGCGACGTGGCGGTTGTCGAGCACGTCTCGCACTCGCGGGGCAGTCCAGTTGCGCCCCTCGGCGGTCTTCTCACCCCGATCGAACAGTTCTTTGGCCAGTTGAACCGGGCTCACTCCGTCGAGATAGCGGGTGAAGATCTCCCGCACGATGTCGGCCTCTTCAGGGACGATCACGGTGCCGGTCTTGTCGTACCCGTAGCGTCGGCGGCCGGTGTGCGGCCTCCCGTCCTGCACGCGATCGATCATGGAGTCGATCAGTCGGCGCGACGTGTCGTCACTCGACCGGCACGCGTGCGCAACCTCAATACGCAGGAAGAAGCGGTCATCAGGGTCCGCGAGGTCACGCCGGTTCGCCTGGCCGTGCAACGTGATGTCGTGATCGTCCGCGATCTGCAAGAGCTCTTCGAGGTCGCGCGGCTGTCGCATAAGCCGGTCCGGGTGGTAGGTGAGGACGTGACGCACACGGCCCTTGCCTGCCTCGGCCAGTAGCGCATCCCACCCCGGCCGCCTGCGCTTCCGCTGCCATGCCGACCGGTTGTTGTCCACGTAGACCTGATCTTCGTCCACGACGAGCCCCAGACGATCCGCCACTTCGCGGCAGATCTTCTCCTGACGCTCCACACCCGTCTGATCGTCGTCGTTCACATGGGAGATACGGCAGTAGATCGCCGCTGACTCTCCTGCCCAGTCGGCCCGGTGCCTCTTCGCCCGCTGCTGCGCGCCGGCCGTCTGCCTGGCCCGGAGGGCTCGCCGTAACCGGGCGTCCGTCTGCTGCTCGTCGTCGTCTTCAGCCATGAATAAAGGCTATGAGCACTGCTTGATCCACGTCATGCGCTCCCGGCTCCACGACGGCGGGAAGCGGCCGTCGCGGGCCGCGGGGCCGCCTGTGTGCGGTGGGTAGGCCTGGTAGACGGTGACGGTGGACTCCGTGGGGTGGGCGCGCACCTCGAACTTCGGGTGCTGCACGGCCGGCTGATCGTTCACGGCGTACAGCTTCGGCCGCCGCGTGGGCGGTGAGCCACTGAATATCAGCGCACGCCCCCTTGGCTCCGCCTGCCGCATGGTCAACACTGAGCCGATGACCCAGCGTGTGGAGCTCGCGACCGTGAGGGACCGGCTGGCCCTGGACGGACTCGTCACCGAGTACGCGGTGGCCGTGGACGACGGTGACTGGGAGGCGTACCGAGGGCTGTTCACACCGGAGGGGCGGGCGGACTACCGCTCCGCCGGCGGTATCGAGGGCAGCGCCGGGGCGGTGGCCGGGTGGCTCGCGGAGAGCTTCGCGGTGTTCCCCGTGCGGCAGCATCTGCTCGTCAACCGGCGGATCCGGTTCGGCATCCTGGAGCAGGACCGCGGTGACACGGCCGAGGTGCAGGCCGATTATGTGAACCCCATGGGCGGCACGGGACCGGAGGGCGTGTCTGCGGCGCCGGACCTCCTGTGCGGCGGACGGTGCGTGTTCTCGGTGCTGCGCACGGAGGACGGCTGGCGGCTGAGCGAGGTCGTCGTACGGGAGAAATGGCGCCGGGTTGCCGACCGGCGGACCGCCCCTGTGATCAACTGAGCCGGCCCGCACTGTCCCGGATCACGTCCGGGACGCACACTGGAACCGGCACGGGGTAGGGAGGCGCCTATGAAGACGCTCGGCGACTGGCTCGCCTCCCCCTGGCGCCGATCGGCGGTCGCCGCCGTCGTGGGCGCCCTGCCCGTTCTGGCGTTTCCCGCCCCGTCCCTGTGGTGGTTCGCCTACGTCGCCCTGGTCCCGTGGATGCTGCTGGCCCGTGCCGCGCCGACGGGAAGAAGGGCGGCCTTCGACGGCTGGTGGGGCGGGTTCGGTTTCATGCTGGCCATGCACCACTGGCTGCTGCCGAACCTGCATGTGTTCACGTTCGTCATCGCCGCCCTGCTGGGCGCGCTGTGGGCGCCGTGGGGGTGGCTGGTGCGGCGGTTGCTGGGCGGGGTGCCGTCACGGGGGCGGGTCGCGGCCGCGCTCGTCGTGGTGCCGTCGGGATGGCTGGCGGTCGAGCTGGTCCGTTCCTGGCAGGGGCTCGGCGGTCCCTGGGGCGTGCTCGGTGCGAGCCAGTGGGAGGTGGACGCCGCGCTGCGGCTGGCGTCGGTGGGCGGGGTGTGGCTGCCGAGTTTCCTGGTGGTGGCGCTGAACGTCGTTGTGGCCGTGCTTGTCGCGGTCCGGCGGGCCCGGGTGCCGGCCGTGGCCGGGCTGGTCGCCACGGCCGCCGTCACCTCCGCCGCCTGGGTGTGGTCGCCGCGCCCGGACACCGGCGACCGGGTCCGTGTCGCGCTCGTGCAGCCGGGTGTCGTCGCCGGCCGTGACAGCGCCGACCGGCGCTTCGACCGCGAGGAGCAGCTCACCCGCGAACTGGCCGGCCGGGACGTCGGCCTGGTCGTCTGGGGCGAGAGCAGCGTCGGTTTCGACCTCGGCGACCGTCCCGACCTGGCGCGGCGGCTGACCGCGCTGTCCCGCGAGACGGGCGCGCGGATCCTGGTCAACGTGGACGCCCGGCGTTCGGACAGGCCCGGCATCTACAAGAGCTCCGTGCTGATCGGCCCGGACGGCCCGACCGGGGACCGGTACGACAAGATGCGGCTGGTTCCGTTCGGCGAGTACATCCCGGCACGCTCCCTGCTGGGCTGGGCGACCTCCGTCGGCAAGGCAGCCGGAGAGGACCGCCGGCAGGGCTCCGAGCAGGTGGTGATGGACGCGGGGGGCGGGCTGCGGATCGGTCCGATGGTGTGCTTCGAGTCGGCGTTCCCCGACATGAGCAGGCATCTCGCCGAGGACGGCGCCGATGTACTGCTCGCCCAGTCCTCCACGTCGACGTTCCAGCGGAGCTGGGCGCCCGCGCAGCATGCCTCGCTCGCCGCGCTGCGCGCCGCCGAGACCGGCCGCCCGATGGTGCACGCGACCCTCACGGGCGTCTCCGCCGTGTACGGACCGGACGGCGGGCGGGTCGGCCCGCGGCTCGGCACCGACACCGTCGCCGCGCAGGTGTACGAGGTGCCGCTGGCACGCGGCACCACGCTCTACGTCCGCTTCGGCGACTGGCCCCTGTACACGGCGCTGCTGGTCCTCGGGGTGTGGGGCGTCACCGAGGCGGTGTTCTTCAGGCGGCGCGCTCGTGGATCGCTCGTACCACCCGTTCGCACAGCTCATGGGTGGCCAGCGCGTCCCGGGCACTGAGCACCTTGCCCGCGCGCACGGCGTCCAGGAAGGCGAGCGCCACCTGCTCGATGCCGCGCTGGCGTGCCACCGGCACCCAGTCCCCGCGCCGCCGTACGGTCGGCTGCCCCTTGTGGTCGATCACGTCGGCGAGGTTGGCGACCTGGCGCTTGGTGTCCTGCCCGGAGACCTCCAGGATCTCCTCGGCCGAGCCGCTGAGACGGTTCATCACGCCGAGCGCGGTGAAGCCGTCCCCGGCGAGCTGGAGCACCACATGGTGCAGCAGCCCGCCCTCGGTGCGGGCACGCACGGTCACGTCGTCGACCGGGCCGGGCACGAGGAAGCGCAGGGTGTCGACGACGTGGATGAAGTCGTCGAGGACCATCGTGCGCGGTTCCTCCGGCAGTCCGACGCGGTTCTTCTGCATCAGGATCAGCTCGCGCGGATGGTCGGCGCACTGCGCGTAGCCGGGGGCGAAGCGACGGTTGAAGCCGACGGCGAGGCTGGTGCCCCGCTCCTCGGCGAGGGCCACCAGCCGCTCCGAGTCGGCGAGTTCGTAGGCGAGCGGCTTGTCGACGTACGTCGGCACGCCCGCCTCGAGGAGCCGGGTCACGATCTCCGGGTGGACGTCGGTCGGCGCGTGCACGAAGGCCGCGTCGAGGTTCTGGGCGAGCAGTGAGCCGAGGTCCGCGTGACGCCGGTGCGCGGGGAGGTGGAGACCGTCGGCGACCCGGTCGAGGGTCGCGCGCGTGCGGGTCTGCAGGTGCAGTTCCACTCCGGGCTGGACGGCGAGCACCGGAAGATAGGCCTTCTGCGCGATGTCGCCGAGTCCGATGCAGCCGACCTTCACGGGGTGTTCTCCTCTAGACGAGTCTTTCCGAATACGGTCAGTGGTCGTAGGCGGTCAGTGAGCGGCTGATCGCCTGGCCGGTCTGGAAGTTGTGCCAGATCGCGGCGGCCAGGGCCAGCACACGCTGAGCGACACGGACAGCGACGCCCTCGACGGTGCGCCCGCCGTGTTGTTCCAGGTCGAGCTGGCCCTTGAGGGTGTCGTTGACCGACTCGATCAGCTGGCGGACCTTCTTGAGCATCGGCTCGCCGGGCCGCAGGATCTCCCTCTTCCTCGACGGCCGCAGCAGCGTGATGCCCTGTACGGACAGTGACCGCTCGAAGGTCTTCGACGCGAAGCCCTTGTCGCTGATCAGCAGCAGGCCCGGCCGCACGCGCACCAGCTCGGCATCGACCTCCAGCATCGCGGCCAGCACCTCGCGCTCGCCGAGCTTCGGATCGGCCAGCGCCCACAGGATCGGCATCCCGGCCGGGGTGCACACCAGGTACAGCCGCAGCCCCCAGAAGAACCGCGAATGCGACGCGCAGTAGCCGTAGTTGGCCCAGCCCGCCAGCTCCGAGCGCTTGACCGTGGGGCGGGACATCCCGCACGGCACCGGGGTCGAGTCCGTGATCCACACCGTGTCGTGCCAGAAGTCGGTGTCCTTGGCGAGCACCCGTATCACGCGTTTGATCTGCGGCAGCGCGGCACGCAGCCGCTTGTTGTAGCCGGCATCCTGCGGGACGAAGGGAAACATGTCCTGGAGGTGTGCGCGGACGTACCGCAGCCAGCGGGCCTCGCAGTGGAAGCCGAGCATCGCCTGCATGACCGCCAGGCACAGCAACTCCGAGTGACTGAGTTTCGGTGGCCGGCCCGGCAGCCGCACGATACCCGCCAAGTCGTCGTCGATCTTCACGTACAGTGCGGTCACGAGGG
>NZ_NEUB01000722.1 GCF_002910825.1 Streptomyces sp. SM1
CGGGCGCCACCCCGGCGACCACGAGGTCGGCCTCCGCCACCGAGCCGTCGGCCAGCTCCAGCCCCGCCGCCCGGCCGTCCTTCTCCAGTACCCCGGCGGCCTCCGCGCCGAAGTGGAACTCCACGCGGCGGGCCAGACACCGTTCGTACACCGCCCGCGCGAGCTCCCGCATGCCGCCCCGCACGTACCAGGTGCCGAAAGCGTGCTCCATGTACGGCAGCACGGCCGCGCTCGCCGGGGTGACGCGGGGATCGAGACCGAAGGCGAGCGCGTGGCTCTCCAGGAGCGCGGTCAGCCGGGGGTCGCGCAGCTCCCACGCGCCGACCTCGGCGAGCGTGCCCGCCGTGCGCGCGCGCAGCAGCCGCCTGTGCGGAACCGCCGGGTAGGGCTCGCGCTCGGCCAGCACCTGCCAGTCGGTCCACAGCGGCTCCTCCAGCAGCGGCCGGCGCGAGCGGTCCCAGGCCTCCCGGGCGCGCACCAGGAAGTCGCCCCAGCGCCGGGCGGCCACCGGGCCGAGGCTCTCCGCCACGGCGGAGACGACACCCGCGCGGGACGCGTTGGGCAGGGACACGCGCGTGCCGTCCGCGAACACGTGGTGCGACGACGGGTCCACCTGGACGAGCTCGACGCACTCCTCCAGCGGCTGCTTGCCGGTCTTCAGGAACAGATCGCGGTAGACCGCCGGCAGGGGCAGCAGCCCCGGCCCGGTGTCGAAGGAGAACCCGTCGCGCTCCACGCGGCGCAGCGCACCGCCGTACGTCTCCGTCCGCTCGTACACCGCCACCCGGTGGCCCGCGACGGCCAGCCGGGCGGCGGCCGCCATCGCGCCCACCCCGGCGCCGATCACCGCAATCCGTGCCATGCCAGGGACTTTATCCGCAGGCACCGGCCGTCCGGCACCGAGCACCCACGCCCGCGGGCCGGGGCGGAGGCGCGGGCACGCACGGGTGAGTACCCGTACCTAGTCGCCCACTTGAGTACCCGCGCGGATGGCTCCGGCCCGTGGGAACGGGAGAGTGGAGACCACGGAGAGGGGCACGGCCCCGGAACCGGCGACACGGGGCGCCGGAGCCGGGCCGGGCCCGCGATCCGCTCCCTGCGCCGGAATCACCGGCGGAGGTGAGGCACGGGGGAGCCCGGGGGACGACCGCGACGGGGGTCCACGGGGGGAACGTACGGGGGAGCACGGAAGGCGCCGGTCCGGCCGGTGGCCCGCGGGGGACGCGGCCACCGCCGGACCGGCGCCTTCATGTGCCGGGGGCCGGAGGGGTCAGGGGCGGCCGCTGACCCGCCCCTGCAGCAGCCGGGACAGCGCCGCGTGCACGTCGTCCAGGGTGCGCTCGGGCTGGAAGGACTTCCAGTCCAGGGCGGCCACCAGCACCATGCCCACCAGCGCCGCGGCCGTCAGCGGGACATCGATCTCCTCGCTGAGCTCACCGGTCGCCACACCCTCGTGCAGCACCCCCTCGACCACCGCCACGGCCTGCTGCCGCACGACCAGCAGCGTGGAGTTCCACGCCCGGTTGGTGCGCCACAGCTCGGCCACGTACAGCTGGGTGAAGGCCGGGTAGCGGTCGATGAAGACCAGCCCCGCGCGGATCATCGCGTCCAGCGCGTCGACCTTGCCGCGGCCCTCCCCCGCCGTCCTCTCGGCCGCCTCCCGGAGCGAGGCGGTCAGCAGACCGACCCCGTGCCGCAGCAGCTCCTCGAAGAGGACCGACTTGCTCGCGAAGTTGTAGTAGACCGTGCCCTTCGCGACTCCCGCCCGCTCGGCGATCTCGTCCACGGTGGTGGCCGAGAAGCCCTGCTCGGCGATGAGGGTGACGGCCGCCTCGTAGAGCTTCTGCCGGGTGGCCTCGCGGCGGGCACTGCCGCCCGGCGTGGTGCTGCTGCTTTCCATGGTCCTGATTGTCACAGGAACGCCGGCCCGCCCGTTCACAGGCTCAGCTCGGGGTGCAGCCGGTCCAGTGTCCACACCTGGCGGCGGCGGGCCGACAGCGCGGTCAGCGCCAGGGCGCCCGCGGTGAAGGCCGCCAGCACGGCGCAGGCCTGCCACACCGGTCCGAGGCCGCCGCCCGTGATCAGCCGGCGCAGCGCCTCGACGACGTAACTCATCGGCAGGAACGGGTGCAGCGCGTTGAAGAACGGCGGACTCGTCTGGATGGGGTACGTGCCACCCGCCGAGGTCAGCTGGAGCATCAGCAGGGCGAGGACGAGGATCCGGCCGGCCGCGCCGAACCGCGCGTTCAGCCACTGCACGATCGCCGCGAAGCAGGCCGTCACCAGGAACAGGAAGCCCACGGTTCCGGCGGCCCGCGCCATCTGCAGCCCGAGCGCCCAGTGCAGCACCGACATCAGAGCCACCGTCTGCAGCACCCCGATCGCCACCACCGGCAGCCAGCCCGACAGCGCGATCCGCCAGGCCGGGGCGCCCGCCGCGAGCGCCCGCCGGTTCATCGGCGAGATCAGCATGTACGCCACCATCGCGCCCACCCACAGCGACAGCGGGATGAAGTACGGGGCGAAACCGGTGCCGTAGTCGGGCGCCTTGTGCGCGTCACTGGAGACGAGCCGCACCGGGTCGGCCATCACCTCGGTACGCCGGTCGCGGTCCCGCTCGTCGTAGTCGGGGATCTTCCCGGCGCCCTCGTGCAGTCCGCCGGCCAGTTCGCCGGAGCCGTCGACGAGTTTGTAGAGACCGCCCTGGAGATCGTCCGCGCCGGTCTTCAGCGCGCCGACACCCTTGTCCAGGTCCCGGGCGCCGGTCGCGGCGGTGCCGAGCCCCTTGTGGAGCTTCTTCGCCCCGGCGGCGACCTTGCCGGCCCCGGTGTCGAGCTTGTTGATCCTGGTGACGGCGTCGTCCAGGTCCTCGGAGAGGCGGGGGGCGCGGACGGCGAGCGCACGGGCCTGCTTCTCCAGGCCGGCGAGCTGCCCGTCGAGCTTCTTCAGTTCCGCCCGGTGGTCGGTGACCAGGGTGCCGACGTCCTCGGCGACGGCCGCCGCCGTGGCCACCGCGTCCCTGGCCTTCGTCAGGTCCGGGCAGGCGGGATCGGGCAGGGCGGGGTCCTCGCAGCGCGCCCTGTGCACGTCGTCCATGGTGCCGGACGCCGCGCGGGCGTCCTTCGCGGCGGCCGGCGCCCGCTCCTCGAGCGCGTCGAGGTCGCCCCGGAGCCGGCCGGCGGAGTCGGCGACGGCCCGCGCGGTGTCGCCGATGGCCTTCTCGTTCTCCTTCAGGAACGGACCCAGCTCGGCGTCGACCGCGTTCACCTTGCCGGCGAGCTTCCGGGTGCCTTCCGCGACCTTCCCGGAGCCGTCCTCCAGGTCGCCCGCGCCCTTGTGCAGGTCCTTCAGGCCCTTGGACAGCTTGCCACTGCCCTTCTGGGCGTCGGTGAGGCCGTCCGAGAGGTCCTCGGAACCCTGCTCCGCCTTCCCGATGCCGCCGTTCAGCCGGTCGGCGCCCTCCGCCGCCTTCACGGTCTCCCCGTGGATGCCGGAGAACGAGACGAAGATCTTGTCCAGGAAGGTGCGTGAGGTCTTCGTGGAGGCGGCCCGGCGCACCTCGCCGAACACCGTGCGGGAGATCTGCCCGACGATGTAGTTGTTGGCGTCGTTCGTCCGCACCCGCAGGGCGCCGGTCTCGGGGGAGTCGCCCGAACTGGAGGCGATACGCCGGCTGAAGTCGGCGGGCATCGTCAGCGACAGGTAGTAGGTGCCGTCCTCGACACCCCGCCGGGCCTCGTCCGCGCTCACCTCCCGCCAGTCGAAGGTGTTGCTGTCGCGCAGGCCCTCGGCGATGTCGTCGCCCGCCGTGATCCGCGCGCCGTCGGCGGTCGCCCCCTTGTCGTCGTTGACCAGCGCCACCGGGATCCGGTCCAGCCGGCCGTAGGGATCCCAGAACGACCACAGGTACAGGGCGCCGTACAGCAGGGGCAGCACCAGCAGGGCGACCAGTGCCGCGCGCGGCAGCGTGCCCCGGCCGAAGCGCCGGAGCTCAAGAGCGGCCAGTCCCGGCGAGCGCATCGGCTGCCGCCTCCTTCTCCTCGTCGGGCCGGGTGGCCCCGGTACGGACGGCCACCGCGTCGCGCGGTGCCTCGCTGCACGCCGCCAGCACGGTGACGCCGGCGTGGGTGACGGACCTCAGAAGGGTCCAGATCTCCTCCCGTTCGGCGGGGGAGAGCTTGAGATCGGCGTCGTCGACCGCGATCAGCCGGGGGCGCCACAGCAGCGCCAGCGCGAGCGACAGCCGCAGCGACTCCACCCGCTCCAGATCCCGTACGGCCGTCCGCGGGCCCTTGGGCAGGGCCGTGAGGTCCAGACCGGCCGCGGTCAGCGCGGTGTCGACGCGCCGCCTCTCCTCGCGCGTGCGCTCACCGCGCCCACGCGGCAGGAGGCGGGGGAACGAGCCGGCGAAACGACGGTGCAGCAGTGCCTGCTCGCGCAGGTGCTCGCCGACGGTGAAGGCCGGGTCCAGATCGGTCACACCGGTGACGTGCGCCAGGGCACTGCGGCGGCGTACGGCGGCCATGTGCCGGGGCAGTTCCAGCCCGCCGACGGCGGCCGCGCCCTCCGTGGGCCGCATCCGTCCGGTGAGTGCGAGCAGCAGGCAGGTGCGGCCCGAACCGGACGGCCCCTCCACCGCGATCAGCGAGCCGGCCTCCGCGTCGGCGCGGACGCCGCGGAACGCCCAGCCTCTCGGCCCGCGGAGGCCGAAGTCATGGGCCGTGACGGCGAGTCCGAGCGGATCGTCCACAGTCCCCCCTCTGTCGACTTTCTTTGAACTGACTGGTCAGTGCAAAAGTTAGCTCGAACGGCTACTCGAAGCAAAAGCCCAGGTCAGAACGGATTGTCAGTGCCATACCTCACGATGTGTACATACGGCACCCCGTCTCGGGGCGTGCCGTCACGAAGACGACAGGAGGTTCGTCATGGCCAACTCGTCCGCAGCCGCCGCCCGTCGGCGCCGTGCAGCCGGCCCTGCCCCCTCACTGAACGGCCCGGCGAGCGACGTCCACCCCGTGCTGCGCCGCGCCACGGCCCCGCCCGCCGCCCTCGACCTGCTCGCCCAGGCCCGTGCCGGACTCGACGAGACCACCGTCCTCGAAACGTCGAACGAGCGCTATGCGACGGCCCACCTCGCCGCCCTGCGCACCGCCGCCGCCGTGCTCGCCGCACGCGGCCGGCCCGAGACCTCACCCAGGGGCCGGGCCAAGATCCGCAGCGCCTGGGACGTACTCCCCGAGATCGCCCCCGAGCTCACCGAGTGGAGCGCGCTGTTCGCCTCGGGGGCCGGGCGCCGCGCCCGCGCCGAGGCGGGCATCCAGGGCGCGGCGACCACCCGGGACGCCGACGACCTCATACGGGACGTCACGACGTTCCTCCGCCTGGTGGAGCGCATGCTGGCACCCCAGCCGCTCCTGCCCCAGCCACGTACCGAAGGGACGGACCTCCAGGGGCGCGGGGAACTGCGCACCGGGGGCCTGGGGGCGTAGCCCCGAGGACGGGACGGGAAGGGGCAGCGGGGGCGAACATCCGGGGCGGGCCCGCGGCCGCGCGGGTCCACCCCGGCCAGGTGACCGGACGGCACCGCACAGGCCATAAGGTGGACAGCATCCCAAGCCCGACCGTCCCGCCGAACCCCCGGCGGGACCCCGCCGAGGAGTCACTACCGTGTCGGACCCGATGCGACCCCGCGCCGCTCTCCGTACCGCCGTGGTCTGGGGGGTCCTCCAGGACGCCCTGGAACGCCGGGTCGAGGCGACCGGACGGCAGGCGCTGGACGTCCTCGACACCGGCGGCGGCAGCGGCAACTTCGCGGTGCCCCTCGCCCGCCTCGGCCACCGGGTGACCGTCGTCGACCCCAGCCCCAACGCGCTGTTCGCCCTCGAGCGCCGCGCGGCCGAGGCCGACGTCGCCGACCGGGTCGTGGGCGTCCAGGGCGACGCCCACGGTCTCTTCGACGTGGCCGAGCGCGGCGGCTACGACGTCGTGCTGTGCCACGGCGTCCTGGAGTACGTCGACGACCCGGCCGAAGGCGTTCGCAACGCGGTGGCCGCGCTGCGCCCCGAGGGCGTGCTCAGCCTGCTCGCCGCGGGCCTCGGCGGCGCCGTGCTCTCCCGCGCCCTCGCGGGTCACTTCACGGAGGCTCAGCAGGCGCTCGGTGACCCGAACGGCCGATGGGGCGCCGGCGACCCCGTGCCGCGCCGCTTCACGGCCGGGCAGCTCACCTCACTCGTGGAGGACGCGGGCCTGCGGGTCGGTGCCGTGCACGGTGTGCGGGTCTTCGCCGACCTCGTGCCCGGCGTGCTCGTCGACACCGAGCCCGGCGCCCTGGACGCCCTGCTGAAGCTGGAGGCCGCCGCGGCCGAGGTCGCCGCCTTCCACTCCGTGGCCACCCAGCTTCATGTGCTCGGTGAGACGCCGGGGCCCCTGGGGCGTGAGCCGCGAGCTGTGACGCGTCGCTGATCAGCGACGCGTCCGGTGGCCCCGCTGTGCATGGACTGCGCCACAGGCCCCCCGAATGGCGGCCGGGCGCCGTATGATCGAGGGAGACCGCCCGGCATGACGGGTCGGCCGCCGGGGAATGAGAAGCCTCAGCGGGCCGGGACGTGATGGCTGGTACCGGTTGGCCAATTGGCGTAGAGGGGCGGGTTTCACGGGGGCGATTCCCTGCCTATCCTGAAGGGACCCCCCGGGTCGCCCCGGCGACTGCACGATGAGGAGGACTCCGTGCCGCTCTCGGAGCACGAGCAGCGCATGCTCGAGCAAATGGAGCGAGCGCTGTACGCCGAAGATCCCAAGTTCGCGACGGCGCTCGAGGGAAGCGGGCTGCGTACGTACACCCGGCGACGGGTCTACCAGGCGGTCGCGGGCTTCCTCGTGGGTATTGCGCTCCTCATGGCCGGTATGGTCGCCCAGCAGGTCTGGCTCAGTGTCGTGGGATTCCTCGTGATGCTGGGCTGCGCGGTCCTCGCGGTGACCGGCTGGCGCAAGGCGCCCAAGCCGGGTGAGCAGGCCGCCGGTGCCGCCGGTGCCGCAGGTGCCCCGCAGGCGGGCCGTCAGGGGAGACAGCGTCGCTCCGTGATGGACCGTATCGAGGAGCGCTGGCAGCGGCGGCGTGACGAGCAGGGTGGGCGGTAGGTCCGCCTTCTGACGCGTCGAGACATGGTTGAGGGGGTGACCACTCCGTAGGTGGTCACCCCCTCAACCATGTTCTCGGGACGCGTGCTGCCGGTCCCGGCGGTCGTCGGCCCGTGCGGCCCGCGCCTTCCGGGGCGCCCGGCGTCGGTACGGTCCGGGAGCGGGTGGCGCGGACCGGCGCTGACGGGGTGCCGTCGCGCCCACCCGTGCCGCCCCAGCGGCACGACTGCCCGCGGTAGCGGTGGTTCGGGGGTGGGTGGCGTGGTTCGGTGCCGGTGGGGTGTCGTCGCGTCCGCGCGTGCCGCGCCCCTGCGGCACGACTGTCCGTGGTAGCGGTGGTCCGGTGCTGGGGGAGCGGCCCGCGGAGTGGTCTTCCGCGGGCCGCTCGTATCAGCTTCCCTGGCGGGACGGGCGTCGCCAGGTCGGGCGGAGGGCCAGGAGGCGGGTGCGGACGCTCGACCACCGGGTCGACACCGCCCAGACCACCCGTACCACCGACCGCGGTGCGAGTACCGCCCGCAGCCGCGTCCGCCGGCCGGCCGTGTCCCGCAGACCCTCGATCACCCGGCGCACCTCGTCCGCCAGACCCACCGCCGGCCGCGGCCTCGGCGCGTACAGGACCTGCTCCACCGCACCGGCGACCCGGTGCACCGATTCCGCCGTGCTCCGGTCGAGACGGCCGAGCCGCACGATCCGGTCGGCCGTCCCCCGCGGCGTCAGCGACTCGTCCGGCAGGATGCCGTAGTCCCACGCCGTGTCGGTCAGCTCGTCCCAGACGCCCAGCACGTACGGCGCCGCCTCCGCCTCCGACCGGCCGTGCCCGCCGAGGCGCACCGCCCGCGTCCGCAGCCGCCACAGCATCGGCGACAGCGGCAGGGCCAGGACGGCGAGACCGGCCAGCGCCCACATCAGCAGCGCGTACCACTTCGGCCCGTCACCGCCCGTGGCCGTCACCGCCTGCGGCGACTCGCTCCCGCACCCGTCCAGCCTCCTGCGCTCGGGCGAGCAGCTCTCGCTCTGGGACGGTGCCGCGGACCCCGCATCGGGCGCCGCACGCGACGGCAGGGCCGGATCGGGCAGCGTGCTGTCCGCCGCGTCCGGCACGGTGTACGACGGCGCCGAACCCCGGGTCGGGGTCGGCTCGAAGCGGGTCCAGCCCACACCCTCGAAGTACAGCTCCGGCCAGGCGTGCGCGTCCCGCAACCCCACCGAGATCGTGCCGTCCGCCTGCGGGGTGCCGGGCGCGAAGCCCACCGCGACCCGCGCCGGTATGCCCAGGGAGCGGGCCATCGACGCCATCGCGAAGGAGAAGTGCACACAGAAGCCCTGCTTGTCCCGCAGGAAACGCTCGATCGCCTGGGAACCGCTGCCGACGTCGACCTCGGTGTCGTACTCGAAGCCGCCGTTCAGCGTGAAGTACTCCTGGAGCTTGACCGCCTGGTCGTAGGAGCTGTCCGCGCCCTCGGTGACCTCGCGGGCGGTCCGGGAGACCAGGCCCGGCAGCGAATCCGGCAGTTCGGTGTACTCGCGCTTCAGGGCCGGCGACGGCTCCGGCGCGCCGGCCAGCTGCTCCGCGGTGGGCCGCACCTGGAGGCTGCGCACCTCGTACGTCAGATCGCGGGTGTTCTGACCGTGGTCGCCGACCAGGGTCATACCCACGGGTTCGTAGCGCCAGTCGCCCTTGATGCTGACCTCGCTCGGCGGGTACGGCATCGGCAGCCAGTTCTGGCCGTACCAGTCGGCGGTGGAGACCGTCGTGCCGACCTCCGTGCGCGCGATGTCGGGGCCGAGGCCGGGCGGGGTGGGGAACCTGCCGTCGGGCACCGTGGTGATGGACCGCTTCGACGGCTTCCACGTGGTGCCGTCGAAGTCGTCCAGGGAGACGATCCGCAGATACAGGTCCGACGTGTCCGCCATCTCGGAGCGCACCGACAGCACCTGGCGGTCCTCGTTCACGTTCAGCGAGTCGCGCAGCGACACCAGCGGGTTCACCGCGGAGATGGTGCCGCCCCCGCCGCCGCCCGAGCCGACCCCCGAACCGGTGGGATCCAGCAGCCCTCCGTTCATCGACGGCAGGCCGAGCGGCGCCACCAGGGCGATGCCCACCGCGAGCACCCCGATCCGCCGTCCGGTGCGCACCGGCGCGACGGCGCCCGGCTGGTCGGCTCCCGGGCCGCGGGCCGTCCCGCTGAACACCCGGCCCCACTGGGAGAGCCGGTCGCGCCCCTCGGCGAGCAGCAGCATCAGATAGCCGGCCGCCGCCAGCAGGAACCACAGCCAGTCGATGCCGTCGTCGGACAGTCCGGCGGCCACCGAGTACAGCGCGAGCAGCGGGAGCCCGGCCGGGGCCGCGCTGCGGAAGGTCACCGCGAGGGTGTCCACCAGCAGCCCGATCACCAGGACCCCGCCGACCAGCATCAGCCGGATGCCGTCCGTCAGGGGCGCCGGGATCGCGAACCGGCCGACGTCGTTCCCGCCCTGCTCCAGCAGCGCGGCGAAGTGACGGAAGGCCTCGGGACCGGGTATCAGCCCGGCGAACGCGTACTCACGCGCGAAGACCAGGGTCAGCAGCACCAGCGTGACGAGGAACTGCGCCGCCACCGTCAGCGGCCGCGCCAGCGGCACCCGCCGGGCGGCCGCGCCCACGCCCGACTGCACCGCCAGCAGAAGCGTCGACTGGACGAGCCAGGTCGCCTCGCTGACCAGCGGCACCAGGGCGCACGCCGCCATCAGTGTGGCCGCCCACGCACAGATGGCCAGCCTCGCCCGCCCGCTGATCACGGTCCCTCCCCACCGCTCGCCGCGGCCAGGCCCGACCGCTCGCGGTCCGCCTGCCGCCACAGCTCGTCCAGTGAGGCGCCACGCGGCACCCCCAGGGCGGTCCAGCCCGCCTCCCGCAGCATCCGCAGCCGCTCCTCGCCCTTGTCCGCCGGGCCGGGCACACCGGCCGCTTCCCGAAGCCAGGCCCCACTGTCCAGCAGGAAGGCGAGAGCGCCCCCGCTGCGCTGCCGCATCCGGGCGAGCACCGCGGCCTGCTCCTCGTCGAGGTCGCCGAGGAAGGCCACCAGCAGCCCCTCGTTCCCCCCGCGCAGCACGTCGAAGGCGCGGGACAGGCCGTCCTCGTCGGAGTGGTCCACCACGGCCAGGGTGTCCATCATCAGCCCGGCCGCGTCCGCCGACTCCTGGTTCACTCCCGCGAAACCGTCGGACCCCTCGCCCGGCACCGAGGTGCCGGTGTCGGTCAGCAGCCGCACCGAGAAGCCCCGCTCCAGCATGTGCACCAGCACGGAGGCCGCGCCGGACACCGCCCACTCGAACGCCGAGTCCGGACCCGCGCCCTCGTAGGCGACGGCCCGGGTGTCCAGCAGCACCGTGCACCGGGCGCGCTGCGGCTGCTCCTCGCGGCGCACCATCAGCTCGCCGTAACGCGCGGTGGAGCGCCAGTGCACCCGGCGCAGATCGTCGCCGTAGCGGTAACCGCGCGGGATGACGTCGTCCTCACCGGCGAGCGCCAGCGAACGCTGCCGCCCGTCGCCGTAGCCCATCGCCTCGCCGCCCAGCCGCACCGGCGGCAGCGGCTCCACGCGCGGGATCACCGTCAGCGTGTCGAACGTGGAGAAGGACCGGGTCAGCTCGCACATCCCGAACGGGTCGGACAGCCGCAACTGGAGCGGGCCCAGCGGGTAGCGGCCGCGCAGATCGGAGCGGACCCGGTAGGACACCTCACGTCGCCCGCCCGCCTCCACCCGGTCCAGTACGAACCGGGGGCGCGGGCCGAGCACGTAGGGCACCCGGTCCTGGAGCATGAGCAGGCCGGTGGGCAGTCTCGAGACGTTGTCCATCCGCAGATGCACCCGGGACTCGGAGCCGGCGGGGACCCGGCCGGGGGAGAGCCGGCGGCTGCCGGCGACCCGGTAGCGGGTGCGGTAGAGCACGGCCGCGCACACCAGCGGCAGTACCGCCAGCAGCAGCCCGACCCGCAGCAGATCGCTCTGCCCGAGCACATACGCGCAGACCGCGGCGGCCACGCCGGCGGCCAGAAAGGACCGGCCACGGGTGGTGAGTCCCGCCAGGGCCGTCCTGATCCCGCTCCGGTCGCCCGTGTCGCCGT
>NZ_NEUB01000062.1 GCF_002910825.1 Streptomyces sp. SM1
CGCGCGCCCGGACGCCGACGCCGCCACCAAGAGCGACACCGGCCACGGCGTGCTGCACCGCACCGGGGACCTCGGCCGGCTGGACGACGAGGGCCGGCTGTGGTTCCTCGGCCGCAAGGCCCACCTGGTCACCGGCGCCGGGTTCACCCTGGCCACCGAGGACATCGAGGCGGCTGCGGACACCGCCCCCGGCATCCGGCGCACCGCGCTCGTCGGGGTCGGCACGTCCGTGTGCCAACTGCCCGTGCTCTGCGTGGAACCCCTGCCCTCCACCCCCCGCGCCGCCGCCCTGGCAGCCGTCCGCGCCGTCCTGAGGGACCATCCGCAAGGGCATCGCGTCGCCGCCCTGCTGATCCGTACCGGCTTTCCCACCGACCCCCGGCACAACTCCAAGATCGACCGCATGCGGCTGGCCGGCTGGGCCGCGGGGCGCCTGCGCGGCAGGGCCCGATGACCGCACCGGCCCCCTGCGGGAGGCACTTCCCCGGTCGGCAGGCCTGCCGCCGGGTCCCCGTGCCGCCGCCGCTCCCCGCCCCGGACCGGGGCTCCGCCCCGCACCCCGCTCCTCACCCTGCCCCGGAGGGGCGCCGGAGGCTCCGATGAAGGTACTGGTCACCGGCGGGAGCGGCTTCCTCGGCCTGGAGATCTGCCGCCGGCTGGGCGCACGCGGCGACATCGTGTCCTCCCTCAACCGGCGTCCCAGCACCGCGCTGGAACGGCTGGGCGTCCACCAGCACCTCGGGGATCTCGCCGACTCCGCCGCCGTCTCCCGCGCCGTCGCCGGGTGCGACGCGGTCGTCCACAACGCCGCCCTGGCCGGCGTCAGCGGCCCGCCAGGGCCCTACTGGGCCACCAACGTCACCGGCACCCGCCATGTGACCGAGCACTGCCGTGCCCACGGAGTCCGCACCCTCCTCTACACGTCGACCGCGAGTGTCGTCTTCCGGCCCGGCGGTCTGGAGGGCGTCACCGAGCACCTTCCCCCCGCGCCCTGCCACCTGGCCGCCTACCCCGCCACGAAAGCCCGCGCCGAGGCCCTGGTGCTGGCCGCCCACGGCCCGGAACTGGCCACCGTCTCGCTGCGCCCGCACATCATCTGGGGGCCGGGCGACCCCCACTTCGCCCCCGCCCTCGCGCGTACCGTACGGGCGGGTCTGCTGCCGATGCCCGGTGACGGCGGCAACCTCGTCGACACCACCCACGTCCGTACCGCCGCCCACGCCCATCTGCTGGCCCTGGACCGGCTGCGGCAGTCACCCGGAACGGCGGGCGGCCGCGCCTACTTCATCGGCCAGGACGACCCCCGCCCGCTGCGCGAGATCACCCGCCACTTCCTGCGGGCCGCCGGCATCGACGCCCGCTGGTGCGCGGTGCCGCCCCGGCTGGCCACCGCGGCGGCCGCGGCCGGCGAGACGCTGCTGCGCGCGGCCCGCAGTTCCCGCACCCATGCCCTGAGCCGCTTCCTGGTCGCGGAACTGCTGCATCCGCACCACTTCGACCTCACCGCGGCCCGCCGCGACCTGGGCTTCGAACCGCCGATCGGATTCGACGCCGGGATCGCGGAACTCACCCGTCCCGCCCCCAACGACAGCAAGGAGAAGCCGTGCCCGACACCTGCGCCACCGTCCGTTCCATCCTGACCAGCGCCTTCCGCGTCCCGGAGGACGAGATCCGGCCGGAACTCACGCTGGCGCAACTGGACCTGGACTCCCTGGCCCTGACGGAACTGGTACTCGTCCTCCACGAGCGCTTCGGGGTGAAGGTCGACAGCGAGTACGCCTCCCGCTCCACGACCCTCACTCAACTGGTGGACCACCTCGACGCCCTGCGCCCGGGCGTGGACGGCCCGGTGCCGGCGGCGACCCCGTGACCGCGCCCGTCGCCGTCACCGGCCTCGGCCTGCTCACCCCCGCCGGAGAGGGCACCGACGCCACCTGGGACGCGGTCTGCCGCGGTGTGGGCAGCGCGGCCCGCGATCCGGTGCTGGCCGGACTGCCCGTGGACTTCTCCTGCCGTGTCCCGCTCTCCCGTGACGCGCTGGACCGCCGCGTGGGGCGCGCCGCCTGGCGCATGGCGCGGAGCGCCGCACTGGCGGTGCTCGCCGCGCGGGAGGCGGTGCGCGACGCCGGCCTCGATCCGCGCACCTGGAACGGCGACCGGGTCGCCGTCGTCATCGGCTGCGGGCTCGGCGCGGATGCGGTGCGCGAGGAACAGGCCGCGCGGCTGGAGGAGCGGGGCGCCGGCATGGTCTCGGCGCTCACCATTGCCCAGA
>NZ_NEUB01000723.1 GCF_002910825.1 Streptomyces sp. SM1
AGGGGCGCGGGGAACTGCGCGCTCAACCCCCACGCACCCGCACATGGCACTGCGCCGCCGCGCCGCGCGTCCGTATCGCCGCCGCGCGCAGCACCCTGAGGGGCGCGGGGAACTGCGCGCTCAACCCCCACGCACCCGCACATCCGCGCCGGCACCCCCAGGGGCGCGGGGAACTGCGCGACAAACCCCCACGCACCCGCACCCCACCCCCAGATCGCCGCGTCCTACTTCGCCCGGTCGAAATCAACCGCGCTGTAAGCCCTCAGCTTGCTGAGCCGATGCTCGGAGTCGATCCTCCGCACCGTCCCCGACTTCGACCGCATCACGATCGAGTCGGTCGTCGCCGTCTCCGGCCGATACCGCACACCACGCAGCAGCTCACCATCGGTGATCCCCGTCGCCACGAAGAACACGTTGTCCCCGGTGACCAGATCCTCCGTGGTCAGCACCCGGTCCAGATCGTGCCCCGCGTCGATCGCCCGCTGCCGCTCCTCCTCGTCCGTCGGCCACAGCTTGCCCTGGATGGTCCCGCCCAGGCACTTCACCGCACAGGCCGAGATGATCCCCTCGGGGGTCCCGCCGATACCGAGCAGCAGATCGATGCCGGTGCCCTCGCGCAGAGCGAGGATCGAGCCGGCCACGTCACCGTCGGAGATCAGCTTGATACGCGCGCCGGTCTCCCGGATCTCCTGGATGATGCCCTCGTGCCGCGGCCGGTCGAGGATCACCACGGTGACGTCCTCGGGGGTGACCCGCTTCGCCTTGGCGACCCGGCGGATGTTCACGCTCACCGGCGCGTTGATGTCGACGAAGTCGGCCGCCTCCGGCCCGGTGACGAGCTTGTCCATGTAGAACACGGCCGAGGGGTCGAACATCGAGCCCCGCTCGGCGGCGGCCAGCACGGCGATGGCGTTCGTCATGCCCTTGGCGGTCAGCGTGGTGCCGTCGATCGGGTCGACGGCGATGTCGCACTCGGGACCGGTCCCGTCGCCCACCCGCTCCCCGTTGAAGAGCATCGGGGCTTCGTCCTTCTCGCCCTCGCCGATGACGACGACGCCGTTCATCGAGACGGTGGAGACGAGCGTGCGCATGGCGCGCACCGCGGCACCGTCGGCGCCGTTCTTGTCGCCGCGGCCTACCCAGCGGCCCGCGGCCATCGCGGCGGCCTCGGTGACCCGTACGAGCTCCAGGGCGAGGTTGCGGTCGGGGGCCTCGGAGGGGACATCGAGCTCGGACGGCAAATGATGGTGTTCGGTCATCAGTTCGCACCTTTCTGTACGGACGACGGCCGGATGAGGGTGTAGTGCGATCCTATCGTCGGACAGACAGAATGAGCAGGGGGCCCCACGGATGAGCGCCCGGGGCACCTGCGACGATAGGGGGCGTGGCAGGAACGAACAGCATGCAGAAGACGGCCCGGGACATGATCCTCTCGCTGGTCGTCATCGTGCTCGTCGCGGGAGTGGTCTGGCTGTTTCTCCCGCACGAGGACGGCGACTACGAGAGCAAGCGGGTCGACTACCGGGTCGACCTGCTCACCGCACGCCGGGCCGCCTCCTATCCCCTGGCCGCCCCCGAGGGCCTGTCGGAGGAGTGGAAGCCCACCTCCGTCCGCTACCAGGGCGCCGAGGCCGACGCCTGGCACCTCGGCTTCCACGCCCCCGACGGGGAGTACGTGGCGGTCGAGCAGTCCGCGGACAAGCGGTCGGCGTTCATCGAGGACAAGACGCAGGGCGCCACGAAGACCGACGCCACCCAGCGGATCGCCGGCGAGACGTGGACGCGGTACGAGGGCGACCACTACGACGCGCTGGTCCTGGAGGGCACCGAGGGCTCGACCACGCTGGTGACGGGCACGGGGTCGTTCGGGCAGCTGACGGAGATGGCCGAGGCGCTGCGCACCGAGTGAGCCGCGGACATACGGCGGACGCGGAGACGTGAAGGGGCGGGGCTTCACCGGATCGGCCGATCCGGTGAAGCCCCGCCCCTCGCTCCGTGCGCGCTCGTCCTGGCGCGTGGCTCAGACCGTGGTGACGACCTGCTCGAACTCCAGACGCGGACCGCGCGGGAACCAGGCGTCGGGGCCGGGGCGGCCGATGTTGACGACCATCAGCGGGGTGTGGTCGCCGTCCAGGAACTCCTTGCGGACGCCCTCGAAGTCGAGGCCGGTCATGGGTCCGGCGGCCAGGCCGGCGGCGCGGACGCCGATGATGAAGTAGGCGGCCTGGAGGGCGGCGTTCAGCGCGGCGGAGTTCTCCCGCACCGGGCGCTCGGCGAAGACGGCGTCCTTGGCCTGCGGGAAGTGCGGGAAGAGGTGCGGCAGCTCCTCGTGGAACTCGTTGTCCGCGGAGAGGATCGCGACCAGCGGGGCCGTCGCCGTCTTCGACCGGTTGCCCTCGGCCATGTGTCCGACGAGGCGCTCACGGGCCTCTGGGGAGCGGACCAGCGTGACGCGCAGGGGGGACTGGTTCATGGAGGTGGGGCCGTACTTGACCAGGTCGTAGATCGCCCGCACCTGCTCGTCGGTCACCGGCTCGTCGGTGAACGCGTTGGCGGTGCGCGCCTCGCGGAACAGCAGGTCCTGGGCGGCTGAGTCGAGAACGAGAGACATGCGGGAACCTTTTTGAGGGGGTGCGTCGGTCCATGCGTCCGTGTAGGAGCCATGGACCTGTGTACGGACTCGACCGTACCCCCATAAGGTTCAACGTTCAACTAAACCCGGATCGCGGTGATCCACTTCACAGACACCTCCCGGCGCCCTCGCCCGTCCCGGCCCCGCGGCTCAGTCCTCCCCGTCGCCCTCCGCCCCGCCCTCCTCCGCGAGCGCCGCGTCCAGCCGGGCCCGCGCCCCCTCCAGCCGGCGGCGGCACACCTTGGCCAGCTCCTCGCCCCGCTCCCAGAGGGCCAGGGACTCCTCCAGCGTCGTACCGCCCGCCTCCAGCCGCCGTACGACCTCGATCAGCTCGTCCCGCGCCTGCTCGTAACCGAGTGCCTCCGCCGTCGCCGCCGTCTGCTCGGTCTCCGTCTTGCCGGTCATCCGCCCACCCTATGCATCGACTGTGACTGTGAACTCGCCCTCGGACACCCGCGCCCGCAGCACCTCACCGGCCTCCACCTCACCCGGAGCGCGCACCGCGTGACCGTCCTCCCGCTGGAGCACCGCGTACCCCCGCTTCAGGGTCGCGGCGGGGGACAGGGCCACCACGCGCGCGTGCGTGTGCGTCAGCTCCGAATCGGCCCGGTCCAGCTGATGCCGCAGCGAACGCCGCCCCCGCTCCAGCAGCGCCGTGACCTCCTCGGCCCGGGCGTCGACCATCCGGTGCGGATCCTGTATCGACGGCCGGGCCAGCGCGTGGGCCAGCCCGCGCTCCTCCCGGTCCAGCAGCGCCCGCACGCAGCGATCCGCGCGGTCGCTCAGCATCCGTACCCGCTCGAACTCCTCACCCACGTCCGGCACCACCTTCTTCGCGGCGTCGGTCGGCGTGGAGGCGCGCAGGTCGGCGACGAGGTCGAGGAGCGGGCTGTCCGGCTCGTGCCCGATCGCCGAGACGACCGGCGTACGGCACGCCGCCACCGCCCGCACCAGTTGCTCGTCGGAGAAGGGCAGCAGGTCCTCCACACTGCCGCCGCCCCGCGCGACGATGATCACGTCCACGCCGTCGGCCGCGTCCAGCTCCTTCACGGCCTGGACGACCTGCGGCACCGCGTGCACCCCCTGCACGGGCACGTTGCGCACCTCGAAGCGCACGGCCGGCCAGCGGTGCCGCGCGTTCTCCAGCACGTCCCGCTCGGCCGCCGAGGCCCGCCCGCACACCAGCCCGATCAGCTGCGGCAGGAACGGCAGCCGCTTCTTGCGCTCCGGCGCGAAGAGGCCCTCCCGCGCGAGGGACTTCTTCAGCTGCTCCAGCCGCGCCAGCAGCTCCCCGACCCCCACCGGCCGGATCTCGGCGGCGCGCAGCGACAGCTGCCCACGCGGCGCGTACCACTCCGGTTTGCAGTGCACCACCACCCGCGCGCCCTCGCTCACCACGTCCGCGACCGCGTCGAACACCTGCCGGTAGCAGGTCACGCCCACGGAGATGTCGTGCGACGGATCGCGCAGCGTCAGGAACACCACCCCGGCCCCCGGCCGCCGCGACAGCTGGGTGATCTGCCCCTCGACCCACACCGCGCCGAGCCGGTCGATCCATCGCCCGATGAGCCGGGAGACCTCCCCGACCGGCAGGGGAGCTTCCGCAGACGTGTTCACAGCCATGCCGCGAGAGTAGTGCGCCCCACCGACAACGCACCGTGACCGGACCTCCCGGGCACGGCCCTTACGATGGGAGGCATGACCGCTTCGCCTGGCCGCCGTGTCCTGCTCGCCGCCCCCCGTGGCTACTGCGCGGGTGTGGACCGCGCCGTGATCGCCGTCGAGAAGGCCCTGGAGCAGTACGGGGCCCCCGTCTACGTCCGGCACGAGATCGTGCACAACAAGTACGTCGTGCAGACCCTGGAGAAGAAGGGCGCGATCTTCGTCGAACGGACGGAGGAGGTCCCCCCGGGCAGCATCGTGATGTTCTCCGCGCACGGCGTCGCCCCCGTCGTCCACGAGGAGGCCGAGCGCGGCCGGCTCGCCACCATCGACGCCACGTGCCCGCTGGTCACCAAGGTCCACAAGGAGGCCGTCCGCTTCGCGAACGACGACTACGACATCCTGCTGATCGGCCACGAGGGCCACGAGGAGGTCATCGGCACCTCCGGCGAGGCCCCCGAGCACATCCAGCTCGTCGACGGGCCCGGCGATGTGGCCAAGGTCGAGGTCCGCGACCCCTCCAAGGTGGTCTGGCTCTCCCAGACGACGTTGAGCGTGGACGAGACGATGGAGACCGTCGACGCGCTGAAGGAGAAGTTCCCCCAGCTGATCTCCCCGCCCAGCGACGACATCTGCTACGCCACGCAGAACCGTCAGCTCGCGGTCAAGCAGATGGGCGCCGAGGCGGAGCTGGTGATCGTGGTCGGCTCCCGCAACTCCTCCAACTCCAAGCGCCTCGTGGAGGTCGCCAAGCTGGCCGGCGCCCGCGCGGCGTACCTGGTGGACTTCGCCGACGAGATCGACGAGGCCTGGCTGGAGGGTGTCTCCACGGTCGGCGTCACCTCGGGCGCCTCGGTGCCGGAGATCCTCGTCGAGCAGGTCCTCGAGTGGCTGTCGGGGCGCGGCTTCGAGGACGTCGAGATCGTCAAGGCGGCCGAGGAGTCGATCATCTTCTCCCTGCCGAAGGAGCTCCGCCGCGATCTGCGCGAGGAGGCCGCCGCCCTGGTGGCCGAGCGCGGCGGCACGGGGACCGGGACGGACTCCGCGTCCGCGCGGTGACGTCCGGCCGTACGGCGCCGGCGGTCACGGAGGGCGACTCCGTGACTGTCCGTCGTACGTCGTAACGTAGGAGGATGCAGATCTTCGGCGTGGACATCGGCGGTTCCGGGATCAAGGGCGCCCCGGTCGACCTGGACATCGGGGACCTGGCGCAGGAGCGCTGCAAGGTCCTCACCCCGCACCCGGCCACGCCGGACGCGGTGGCCGACGGCGTGAAGGAGGTCGTCGACCACTTCGGCTGGACCGGCCCGGTCGGCGTCACCTTCCCCGGAGTGGTCACCGGCGGCACCACGGTCCGCTCGGCGGCCAACGTCGACAAGAGCTGGATCGACACCGACGCGCGCGTGCTGCTCGGCGACCGCCTGGGCGGCCTGCCGGTGACGGTGGTCAACGACGCGGACGCCGCGGGCGTCGCCGAGATGCACTTCGGTGCCGGCCGCCACCACAGGGGCACGGTCATCCTGCTGACCTTCGGCACCGGTATCGGCAGCGCCGTGTTCGTGGACGGCGTGCTCGTCCCCAACAGCGAGCTCGGCCATCTGGAACTGCACGGCCACGAGGCGGAGAAGCGGGCCTCCAGCAAGGCCAAGGAGGACCACGACCTGTCGTGGGAGGACTGGGCCCACCGGGTGCAGAAGTACCTGGCCCACGTGGAGATGCTGTTCTCGCCCGAGCTGTTCATCATCGGCGGCGGCGTCAGCCGCAAGTCCCACAAGTTCCTGGACCACATCACGGGCATCAAGGCGGAGATCGTCCCGGCCCAGCTGCATAACAACGCGGGCATCGTGGGCGCGGCGATGCGCGCGGCGACGGGCGCGTAGCCGGACCCAGGGCGCGGACCGCAGGCTCGCGGGACGGCCGGGCCGGCCTAGGAACGGGCGGTCCGGCCACCCCCGGCCTAGGAACGGGCGGTCCGGCCACCCCCGCCGGCGGGCTGCACGCGTCGCACCTGGCGCGTCCGGCGGGTCTGGCGCACCCGGCCCGTCCTGCGTACGAGCACGATCACACCCGCGACCAGCGTCCCGCCGTAGAGCCACCCCGCCTGGGTGGCGAGGCCCGTCACCATGCCCATCAGCCGGTCGAGGGTGCCCCCGCTGCCTTCGTCGGCGACCGGTACCAGTCCCATGGCGAAGGCGATCGGCACGACGACGGGCGCGATGAGCAGGTCCCCCTCGCGCACCCAGAGCGCGGTGAGCACGCACACCGGCAGGAACAGCACCCCGTAGACCGTCTGGGACGCCCCGAACAGCGCCTCGGTCAGCAGCCCGAGCGTGAGCATCA
>NZ_NEUB01000724.1 GCF_002910825.1 Streptomyces sp. SM1
GTCGCGCCGGAGTCGGCGTGGGCGGCGGCCGCGCCCGCGGCGAGCACACCCGTGGCGGCCGCCATCGTCATCAGGCCCTTGCGGGTGACCTGTCGCATTGCTGAAATCCCTGCCTTCGACCTGGTGCCGGGAAGTGGCGTCACGCTCTGCTTCCCGGTCTTCTGACGTTTCCGGGAGACCGGTCGGCCCCGGAGCGCATGGCACGCGCTCCGGGGCCGACGGGCTCGAGCCCTCAGCGGGCACGCCCCAGAGGGCGAGGCACAACGTCAGGCGTTGACGCAGGTGTTGCCGAAGGCGGGGTTCAGCAGACCGATCACGGAGACCGTGTTGCCGCAGACGTTCACCGGAACGTGGATCGGGGCCTGGATGACGTTGCCGGAAATGACACCCGGGGAGTGCACGGCGGCACCCTGGGCACCCGAGTCGGCGGCGGCCATGCCCGCGCCCGCGAGAACCAGACCACCCGTGGCAGCGGCGACGGCGACGACCTTCTTGAGCATTGTTCCTCCTTGTTGGCAAAGCGATCCAAAGTCGCGGATCACATCACGGGTAACGAGGAGGGAGTAATGAGGCTACGAGCTTATCGTCGCATTCACTCTTCCCGGTCAACTCTGCACGCCTGCACGATTATCGGGTTCATCGGCTTACCGGCTCAGGACGCGTCCAGGAAGCGGTCGAGCACCCGCACGCCGAACTTCAGGCCGTCCACCGGGACCCGCTCGTCGACCCCGTGGAACATCCCCGCGAAGTCCAGCTCCGGGGGCAGCTTCAGCGGCGCGAAGCCGAAGCAGCGGATGCCGAGGTCGTCGAAGGACTTGGCGTCGGTACCGCCGGAGAGCATGTACGGCACCGCCCTGGCGATCGGGTCCTCGGCGCTCAGCGCGGTCTGCATGGCGTCGACGAGCCGGCCGTCGAAGTCGGTCTCCAGCGCCTTGTCGGCGTGCACGTCCTCGCGCCGCACGCGCGGGCCGAGGATGCGGTCGAGGTCGGCGAGGAACTCCTCCTCGTGGCCGGGCAGGAAGCGCCCGTCGACGTGCGCGGTGGCCTGGCCGGGGATGACGTTGACCTTGTAGCCGGCTCCGAGCTGGGTGGGCGCCGCCGAGTTGCGCAGCGTGGTGCCGATCATCCGGGCGATGCCGCCGAGCTTGGCGAGGGTCTCCTCCATGTTCTCCGGGTCGAGCTCGGTACCGAGCGCGTCGGAGAGCTCGTCCAGGAACGCCCGTACCGTCTTGGTGACCCTGACCGGCCACTTGTGCCGGCCGAGGCGGGCGACGGCCTCGCACAGTTCGGTGATGGCGTTGTCGTCGTTGGTCATCGAGCCGTGGCCCGCGGTGCCGTCGACGGTGAGCCGCATCCAGTGCATGCCCTTCTCGGCGGTCTCGACGAGGTAGAGGCGCAGCTTCTCGTTGACGGTGAAGGAGAACCCGCCGACCTCGCCGATCGCCTCGGTGACGCCCTCGAACAGCCCGGGATGCTCGCGCACCAGGTGCTTGGCGCCGTAGGTGCCGCCGGCCTCCTCGTCCGCGAGGAAGGCGAGGACGATGTCGCGCGGGGGCTTGCGTCCGCTGCGCATCCGGTCGCGCACGACCGCGAGGGTCATGGCGTCCATGTCCTTCATGTCGACGGCGCCGCGTCCCCACACGCAGCCGTCGGCGACCTCCCCGGAGAAGGGGTGGTGGGTCCAGTCGTCCGCGTTGGCCGGCACGACGTCGGTGTGGCCGTGGATGAGCAGCGCGGGCCGGGACGGGTCCTCGCCCTCGATCCGGGCCACCGTGGAAGCGCGTCCCGGGTGCGACTCGAAGATCTGCGGTTCCAGGCCCACCTCGGCGAGCTTCTCGGCGACGTACTCCGCCGCCTTGCGCTCGCCGGGGCCCGAGTGGTCGCCGTAGTTGCTGGTGTCGATCCGGATCAGCTCGCGGCAGAGGTCCACGACCTCGTCCTCACCGGTGACGCCCTTGGCCGTGTCCGTCTCACTCACGTGCTTCCTCCCGCTGCTGGTGTCCCTGCTGGTGTTCGCGCTGGTGGGTCGTCCTCATCCTCCCTCCCCCGCGGGCCCACCCCAAGCCCCGGCCCGGCCCGTCACGCGCCGTTCACGCCAGGACGCGGCGGGGCGGGGTGATCGGCCACCCCGGAACACCTGGTAATGTTTACGTCGTCGCCGCAGGGGGAAACCCGCGCGACAGACACCTTGTCCGGGTGGCGGAATGGCAGACGCGCTAGCTTGAGGTGCTAGTGCCCTTTATCGGGCGTGGGGGTTCAAGTCCCCCCTCGGACACCAGTGAGGTCTTCGAAGGGCTCTTGGTCACCAAGGGCCCTTCGATATTTTCCCGTCAAGCCGGCGGCTTTGCCGCAGGTGGACACGAACCAGGCCGGGTCAGATCCCAGGCAGAAGAGCAGTACGAACGTCCGGGTCACGCAGCAGGTCGAGGGCTTCGGACTCCTCCGCGAAGATGTCTTCGGCACCGGGGGCGAGCGCCTGGTGGAACATGGCGTGGACGACGTCGGCGGTCGGCTGTTCCCAGATGGTGACCGCGCAGTCCGCGGCGTCCTCCAGGTCACCCTTGTCGACGGCGACGCGCCATTCCCTCAGCAGGAGCGGGGTGATCCGGTAGGCGTTGAGCCGCCCTCGGACGAGGATGCCCCGGTTGAGGCCGAAAACCTTGATCGTCTCCTTACCCTTGTCCGTGAGGTGCACGTACACGCCGGTACCGAGCGAGAGGTGCAGGTGTACCGCAGGGTCCTCGCTGCTCGGGTCGATGAGCAGGGGCGTGCCGTCGGCGGCCAGCGGGTAGACATCACGCTTCAAGTGGCTGTTGCACAGGGAGCACGCCAGGAGGTGGTTGCTCCAGTCGAAGGTCCGTAACGGATTCTCGCGGACGGGCTCGAAGTGGTCGATGTCCGTGCCCTGGTTGTCTCCGCAGTACATGCAGCGTTCCAGGCCGGGCGCCATCTCCGCCAGGGCTGTACGCAGGGCCGGGTGTACGTGCCTCCGTACAGTCGTGTGCTTCCATAACTGCTTCGCCCGCTGCCGTGGGACGGGTGCCTGCCCGATGTCGTCCGTGTGACCGGCCATGGCCGTCAGGGTCTGCCGCGGGAGGGCCCCTCGGGTGATGCGGATCACGAATCACCCCGGGTGCGGCCCGAGTGGCGCCGGACCGTGATCTCGTCGACGCGGGTCGCCGGGGAACTGGTCAGTTTGCGCTTCAGGGCCCGGTAGTGGGCCTTCTCCTCCTCGTTGGCACGGCCGCGCACCACGTCCAGTTCCAGGGCGATGAGCTCGTCCCGCTTCTGCTCGGCCTTCTCCGAGTACGGGGTGTCGAGCCCGAACAGGTCGGAGAGCACGGCGTCGTCCCCGCTGCCGAAGATGATGCGGTCGTAGAGGTGCTCGGGCACGACTTCCACCGGGCTGTCCTCGTCCGGGCCCGGGAGCCGGATCAGGCCGCCCGGGTCGGCCGCCTGGCAGATGTACGGGCTGTGCGTGGTGACGATGAACTGGATGTTCGGGAAGTGGGCCTTCAGCCAGCCGCCGATCCGCTTCTGCCAGGAGACGTGCAGATGGGCGTCGATCTCGTCGATGATGACGACGCCCGAACTCGGCACGTTCGGGACACCGTCGGTCGTGTCGAGGAGGAGTTCGCCGTAGGCGTCGTGGATCTGCTTGAGGATGTCCACGACCAGGGCGGCCACCGTCCGGTAACCGTCGCTCATCTCCCGCAGCGGGAACTTGTGGTTCCCGTTCCTGACCCACAGGCCTTCGGAGTCGACGCTGTCGATGCGGTAGTCGTCGGGGAGGAGACTGTCACCGAGGATGGCCAGCGCGGCGGCCTTGAGGTCCCGGGCACCCTCGCGGTCCTCGAAGGCGCGCAGATGCTGCTCGATGAGCCAGCTCACCCCCTCGGCCAGGGAGGCGTCCTCGTGGAAGAGGCTGGTCAGCCGGGCGACAGGACCCGAGGTGGACATCAGCCGCTGGATGTCGCTGGAACCGCCCGCCAGTCTGCGGAAGGGGCCGTACCCCGCGCAGAACCATCCCACGGGGTTGTCGGCCCACGGGCCGCGCAGGGCGACGGGGCGCGCCTTCTGGTAGCCGATGGGCATCAGCGACGGCTGGCCGGACCTGCTGGAGCCCGGCTTGCCGGAGAGCGACCCCTCGTTGGAGGCGGTCCACCGCAGCCCGGCCCAGATGGGCAGGGCCGGGCGCCTTCCCGCCGTGAACTCATCGTCCTCGGCGTCGTGGACCAGGCACACCTCCGCCTTCGCCACCCTCTCGTCCCGGGCGACCCAGGTCTCGAACCCGGGAACGAGACTTCGGGCGACCCCCGGCCCGCTGACCGCTAGAGCGAGTGCGCGCAGCAGCGTCGTCTTCCCCGAGCCGTTACGGCCGGCCAGCACCGTCCAGCCGGCGTACGAGCCGTCGGGCCGGGTCAGGTCGAGGTCGACTGTGCGTGCACCGTGGAACGACCTGATGTTCCGTAGGCGCAGATTCTTGAGGTACATATCTCGTCCGCCCGCATCCCGTTCAGAGGTGGGAGCCGAACAGCGGCCGGCTCCGCGGCGACTGTAACGTGCTGCTCCGACAAAACACCCCAGGTCAGTGACCACCCTCCAGGAACGGGCTGCGTGGGCCCGCCCAGGTGATGGCGAGCTGTTCGCGGGCCCTGGTGGCGGCGACGAACAGCAGGGAGCGTTCGCGCTGCAGGTCACGCTGGTGCTGCAGACGGTCCTCGGACGCGGGGGTCATGGCACCGGGCTGGGGAACGTGGTCCGCGCCGACGCCGATGATCGCGACCGCGCGGTACTCCAGCCCCTTGATCCGGTGCATCGTCATCACGTGCACTCCGGCACCGATCTCCGGGGTCTGCCGTGACATCACCTGGACGGCCTTGATGCCCGCGCCGTTCAGCGCTTCCACCGCCGCCTTGACGAGCTTGTTGGTCCGGGCGGTGACGACGATCTCGTCCTCCTTCAGCCCTTCTCCCAGCCAGCCCTTGATCCGGGTGATCAGGCCGGCGAGCTCGGCGGCCGTGGAGGGGTACTCGACGAACTCCGGCCTGGCTCCCCCGAGGACGGACCGGTAGCCCGCCAGGTCCTCGGTCGAGTCGTCGAGGTCGTCGAACTTCGCGTCGCCCAGCAGGCTCAGGGAGGTGCCGAGGATCTGCCGGGTGGTGCGGTAGTTCAGGGTGAGCCGCTTGGAGCGTCCGCCTCGCACGTTGATGCCGTGGGCGCTCAGCGGGGTCTGGTTGCCGTAGATCCTCTGGTGGGCGTCGCCGACGATGAACAGGTCGTCCTCGCCGTCCGGGACCAGTGCCCGCAGCAGCTTCCAGTGCGCGGCGTGCAGGTCCTGGGCCTCGTCCACGACGATGTGCCGGTACGGGCGCGTCTCGTCGTTCCAGCCGGAGGCGATCCGGGCGGCCTGGGCGGCGAGCTGGGTGACGCCGACCTCGCCGGCCGCGTCCAGCCGGTGTTCGAAGGCTTCGATCAGCCCCCACACCTGGGCGCGTTCGGGGCGGTTGAGGCGTCTGCCGCGGCCGGCCCGGCCGGCGGCGAAGTACGCGTCGCGGCTGCGTACGTCCTGGGCCAGGACGACCTGCTTCCACTCCGCCTCGAGGAAGCGTGCGTCCCAGCGGTGTGACTGCGGCTCGTCGGCGACTTCCTCCCAGCGCGTGCGGATCTCGTCGTCACCGAGCGGCTTCGGGGTCTTGGTGCCGAAGATGTCCTTGGCTATGCCGTAGGAGACCTTGTCGATGTTGCGGACGTCGACCTTCGCCGTGAGCTGTGCGCCGCCGAGGTCCTCCAGCAGGGAGCGCAGCAGTTCGGCGAGGGTGGTGGTGTAGGTGGTGAGCAGGATCGCCTGGCCCGGCGGCATCCGTTCGGCCAGGGCCCTGACCCGGTGGAGGGCCACGACGGTCTTGCCCGTGCCGGGGCCGCCGGTGACGCGCACCGAGCCCTTGTTGGGGGTCTTGCGCTCGGCCAGGGCGCGCTGTGCCGGGTGCAGGAAGATCCGCCAGGCCGACAGCGGCTCGGACATGATCTGCTTGAACTCGGCGACGTCGCCGGTGATGACGAACGACTCCTTGGTCGCGGGGCGTTCGTTGGCGGCCTCGTAGTCCTCCGGGTCGACGGTGTCGCTGGTGGCGGCCACCGAGCTGACCTGTTCCCAGACCTGCTCGACGGTCATGCCGTCGGCGAGGCAGAGGATGACGTCCCGGGCGAGTTTCGGCAGGTGCTCGACGAAGCCGAGGATGGCGTCGACGCTGCGGATCTCCCGCAGGGCGGGGACGACCGAGGGGTGGACGCCGAGCCGGTCGAAGTCCGCGTCGGAGACCTCGGCGAAGACCGACGGCTCGGCCTGCCGTGCGGAGGCCTTGGCGGGCTGTCCGCTGAGGGTGCCCTCGACACTCGCCAGGTTGATCAGTTCGACACCGCCGGTGACCTTGTTGATGTCGAAGATGATGTGGGAGGCGAGGGTGTAGGCGTCGTCGTGCGGCAGTACCGCGACCAGGTAGTAGATCCGGTCGGCGTAGTGCATCAGCACGGCCCGGAAGTTGTCGTTGATCCTGGCCGTGCGGACCCGCTTGTCCCGGCCGCCCTTCGGCGGCTTGAGGTTGAGTCCGTTGGCGTCCGGGTCGCGCTGCATCTTCATGATGAACTGCAGCACCTGCGCCTGGACGGCTCCGTCCAGGGCGTCGTAGTACTTGCCGAAGACGTCTGCCATGACGACCTGGGCCTTGGACATCAGCGGTTCTCCAAACGCTCGGCCAGCTCGGCCACATCAACAGTTTCGGCGTGGGCGACGTGCCAGCCGGCCGCCGCGAACGCCGCGTCCCGGTCCTCGTTCGTGTCGAGGAAGACGGCCACCCTGGCGTCGGGCCAGGCGAGTTCCGCCTGCTCCGACAGCCGTTCGTCGAGCTCGAAGCCGACCTCCGGCGCGCCGTAGCGGCGCGTGTGGGCTTCCTTGACGAGGGCGAACAGCAGTTCCTCGACCTGGGGCGCGGCCCACTCGACCGCTTCCGCCCAGGGCTGCGGCAGTTGCTCGGGCACGCCGCTCGTGGTCGGCAGCGCGCCCGCGAGGAGGGCGACCGCGTGCGCGTCCACCTGTCCGGCCGTGGACGCGGCCACCTGGTGGAACGAGCGCGGCAGGGCGGGACCGTGGGTGCCCGTCAGCAGTTGCAGCAGGTTGGACCAGCGCAGCCAGTCGGCCCACCGCCGGCGGTGGGCGGGCTCGGCGACGGCCTCGTCACGGTCGTCGAGGACGGTGAAGGCGGACCAGGCGGACATGCCGGGCTGTCCGGTGGAGGGCTCGGCCCTCCGGTCGAGCAGGCCGATGACGCGCAGCCCGCCCGGTGTGCGGGCGTCCAGTGCCATGGCGTCGGCGGCCGGCCGGCCCACTGCGGTGGGCAGGGGGTCGCCGGCCAGTATCCGCGGCAGTCGCTCGCCCACGGCCTGCCGGTCGACCGGCTGCCGCGACGCCCCGCCCCCGGCGAAGCCGCCGATCAGGGCGGCGGCCTTGCGGGCCCACTTCTCCGCGTCCGGATCGGCCAGTACCGCCAGCAGGGTTTCGATCGGATTGCGCAGCACCGGGTCCAGGGTGTCCTCCGGACGTGCGCCGCCGGTCAGGGACTGGTGGATCTGCCGGGCCGTCCGCAGCGCGTGGTCGCCGAGGAGCGGTTCCGCGGGCGTGCGCACCTCGCGGTCGGCCGAGGTTCCCTCCACGGCCGCCTTCCAGGCCATGACGTCGGCGTGGGTGAACTGCCACACCTGTGTGCCGTCGGCGCGCAGCGCCTCGCGCTTGGCCGCGTCGTCGGCGATCCGGTTGATGCCGGCGCTGGCGTGGTACGCGTAGCCGTCGAGGAAGACGGCGATACGGGTGGAGGGCCCGTCGATCCGGGTCAGCAGGTAGTCCGGCTCGCTGGGCGCGGAGGTCAGCTGGCGTACGTGGTCCTGGAAGAGCCAGCGGGTGGTGCCGCCGTCGGGCCGGGTGAAGCGCAGCTCGTACTCCATGCCGCGTTCGCCGGCGCGGGGCGTCACCGTGCCGGTCTCCTGCGGGCGGCTGCCCCACTCGACGAGGGTGCGGACGAACTGTGCCTCCAGTTCGCTGTCGGCGAGCTGGTCGATGCGCACGCCGGACAGGGTGTCGACGTCCTCGGTGTCCCAGTCGGTGAGGATCTCGTCGAGGAGTTCCCGGGCGACGCGCAGCGAGGCGTGGGGGTGTTCGTCGCTTCTGACGTGCGGCAGCAGGCACCGGTGGCAGGGGGTGCGGATGTTCTCCTTGCCGCAGGGGCAGTCCCGCAGCGCGGTCTGGGCGAGGGTCAGCACCCGGTGCAGCACGGTGCGGTCGGCGAGGTGTTCCAGGTAGCCCGTGCCGCCCGGCATGGAGTCGTGCAGGACGAGGAACCGGCGGCGCAGCTCCTGCGTGCCGCCCGGCATGGTGGCCGTGACGACCCGCAAGTGGTCGGGGGCGCCGCCGAAGTGCTTGGTGATGCCCAGCAGCAGCGCCGCCTTGAAGGACACCAGCCGGGTCTCCAGGTGCAGGGTGGAGAAGGGCAGCAGGATCCGCAGCGCCTGGGTCGTCAGCTCGTGTGCGAGGACGAGCCGCCGCACCGGTTCGGCGTCGATCCCGTCGTCCTTGTGGCCGCACCAGTACGCGTGCCGGGTGCCGATCCGCTGGGCGCTGCGGTCCCATGCCTGCGGGTGCGCGCCGCGTACGGCCCCGCATTCCAGGCAGGTCTCGAAGCCGGGGACCTGGACCTGCTCCCCGGCGATCTGGTGCTCGGGGCCCGCGAGGGCGGCCGGTCCGAGGTTGAGGGTGCGGATGGTGGCCTCGCGCGCGAACTCGACACCGAACGGCAGGTCCCCCTTCCGCTTCCAGGCCCGCAGCCCCTGGGGCTGGTCCGGGTCGATGTCGACCAGTGTGAGGTCGGCGAACCGGCGCCGTTCGCGCTCGTCGCGCTCGTCGGTGAGCCGTGCGTCCTCGCGGCGTTCGCGGGCGGTGACACGCTCGGGCACGAGGACGGTGTGCAGCGCGCCCGGGTCGCCGATCTGCGCGGCCCGGCAGCGGGGGCAGGCGGTCAGGTCGGGGCCGCTCTCGGCGGTGGCGACGTAGCCGCACTCGGGGCAGAGACGCCACTGGGCGTAGGCGGTGTCGCCCTCGCCGGCGCCCAGGTCGACGCCGTTGACGATGTACTTGTAGCCGTCGCTGTGGAAGGTGTTGCCGGGCGCGAGCTCCAGCAGGCCGGTGCGCGAGCCGCGCCCGTACTCGGTCAGTTTCTCCTGGAACTCGCCGTCGGCGTCCTTCCACCACAGGGTCGCGTCCAGGAGCGTGGCGTCGTCGTGCAGCGTGTAGTTGGGCAGCAGGCCGAGCCGGACCATGGCGTTGACCGAGTTCTCGCCGACCAGGGCGTCCCGGCGCTTGTTGACGGACCTGCGCTCCGCGTAGAGCTGGCGGCGCTGTTCGTCGCGTTCGCGGTCGCCGGAGGCGGTGGACAGGGCGTCGAAGGCGCGGCCGATCTGCCGGGAGCGGGAGCGCAGCGCCTCCAGGCGCTTGCGCCAGGCGGTGGCGGCCTTGCCCACCGACTCCTCCAGCTTCAGTCCGGCGAACTGCCGCAGCCCCTGCTGGGCCTCCGGCGACATGGCGGGGAAGAGTGCGATGAAGGAGGAGGCGAGTTCGGCGTGGCGGGCCTGGGCGACGTCCAGGAAGCGGCGGAACCAGCCGTCCGCGGCCAGCCCTCGGGTGAAGAGCGCACCGATGCGGTGCGGCATGGGCTCCTCGGGCATCGCCGTCCCCTGCCAGAGGCTGCGGTCGGCGGCCCGGTCCAGCAGGTACGCCAGGTACTGGCGGTGCAGGATCTCGGAGGCGTCGAGGTAGCAGTCCGGCGGGATGATCCGCCCGGCGAGCATCTGCTCGGGTGCGTGCAGGTAGTACTGGTTGCGGGCGCCGCGCGGTACGAAGGTGACGGTGAGCGAGTTGCCGGTGCTGCGTCCGGCGCGGCCGATGCGCTGCGCGTAGTTGGCGGGCGCGGGCGGCAGGGAGGCCAGCAGTACGGCGGACAGGTCGCCGATGTCGATGCCGAGTTCGAGGGTGGGCGTACAGGTCAGCACGTTCGGGTCGAAGGGCGCGCGGCGCAGCTTGAAGGCCTGCTCGACCTCCTCGCGGCGGGCCCGGCTCAGGGCGCCCGTGTGCTCGGCGGTGAGGACGTCTCCGGGGCGGTCGACGGTGTAGAGGCGGCGGTAGTAGTCGTCGCGGTAGTCGCGGTCGTCGGTGGTGAAGGTACCGGTGCACTGGAAGCGCAGGCAGGGGGTGCCGAGCCAGTCGTCGCGCCGGCCGGGCGGCACGGTGTGGCGCCAGGTGCAGCTGTCGCAGCGGACGCCGTAGTCGTTGACGGCGGCGCCGTAGGCGTCGGCGTCGGGTGACGACGGGTCGGTGGCGAGGCTGTGCACCATGATGGTGCGCGGCCGGAGCGCGAAGACGGTCGCGCCGCCGTCGCCGGGGTAGGTGGCCAGCACCTCGCGCTGGGCCAGCAGCTTCATCGCCTGCTCGGCGACGGCGCGGGCCTCGCGCCGTTCGCAGCCGAGGGCCCGGTGGCCCCAGTCGGCGAACCAGGTGTTGTCGCGGTTGAGGGAGTCGAAGTCGGAGGCCGCGGTGCGTCCGAGGATCGGGAAGGTCGGTGCGGCGAGGCCGCGGGGGAAGGCGGGCATTCCGGTGGGCCGTCCGCCCCAGATCGGCCAGCGGCGGGCGCCGGCCTGCGCGATGTACTCCTTCAGCCAGGGGTGGAACAGCGCACCGCGCAGCCGCATCCGCTCGAGGAGCCCGCGCAGGTAGATCTGGTACGCGGTGTCGTCGGCGGGGAGCGTGATCTGGCCGGGGAGGCGCTGGTGGGCCTGCCGCAGCAGCCCGGCGACGGTGGCGGCGTCGGGCAGTTCCACCTCGGCGGCGGCGGTACGGGTCAGTTCGAGGGTGCGTCCGAGGCGGGAACGCAGGCCGAACTCCATCAGGGTCTGGAAGACCATGCGGTCCTGCAGCATGTACGCGCCCGCGTCGCTGAACCCCTCGCCGGTGAGGAGGGTGCGGATCTCCGGGTTGTCCCGCAGGTCGGGCGGGACGATCGAGGCGAGCTTGCTCCGCTCGCCCTTCTCGGCGGCCGTCACGACGGCTTCGGCCGCGTCGGTGGCGAGGTCGTGCACGGCGACGGGTACGCCCGGCTTGAGCTGCTCGGCGAGCAGCCCGCGGAAGGTGAAGCCGAAGCTGCGGTTGGCGATGAACGCGGCCCGGTGCGTGGCGTCCTGCACGGAGTCGGTGAAGACGAGCAGCTTGCGTTCGTCGTCGGTCAGGCCCCGGTCGGAGAAGAGCTGGGTGGTGGTGACGGAGGCGAGGGTGGCGGTGCCCGCGCCGAGGAAGCGCATGCCGTCGGCGAGGTCGCAGGACGGGCACCGGTCGCCCGCGCCGGCGGGGACCGGCCCGGAGACGGTGAGCACGGGCACGGTCTCGCTGCCGGCCACGGTCCGCAGCTCGCCTTCCTCGGCGTGCAGGAAGACGGGGGTGTGCTCGCCGGGCCTGGCGCGGATCATCCAGCGCACGGCGCGGTTGTTCTGGGCGGAGGCCCGGTAGATCTCCAGCGGCTTGGTCTTGAGCTGCTGCCACTCCAGGTCCGTGGAGAGCGCCGCCCACCCCGAGCGTCCGCAGTGACGGCAGTACACGGCGGGAAGGTGGGCGCGGTAGGCCGGGCCGACGGGCCGGACGAACGGGGCGGGGGCGTCGGCGCCGGGGCTTTTGTCCGCTTCGGCGTCGGCGGTGCTGTCCACCTCGGCGGCGGGGTAGATGGCGAGGTTGGCCGGGTTGGGCTGGGTGTCTCCGGTGGGGCCGTCGTCGTCGAACCAGCGGAAGTGCGGGGTCGCCGTCGCGGCGCGGATGACACGGCGTACCTCGCGCACCCAGAGCTGCGCCTCTACGCGCAGGAACGGGCCGATGCGGCCGGTGTCGGGGTCCTCGGCGCGGGCGGTCGACACGAGGGCGAGGAGTCGGGCGAGGCCGGTCGCTACCCGGTCGATATTGGTACGGGCCGCCTCGTCCCAGGCCGCGCCGCCGCCGCGCTTGGCGAACTCCCGGGCGATGTCGGGGACCGTGACGGGGAGGCCGCCGGCGACGTCGAGGAGAGCCCGGATGAGGTTGTGCTGGCGGAGTTTCCTGCCGAGTTCGAGGGGGTCGGCGAAGTCCATGCCGACGACGAGTTCCGCCAGTCGGTGGATGGCGGCGGGGTCGTCGAGGGGGTCCGGGACCGCGGCGAGGTCGGCCGGTGAGGGGACGGGGAGGAGGAAGTCCGGCTCGGCGACGAAGTCGGCGGGCGACTGGCGGTCCTCGCCGATGAGGGCGGTGTCGGGGAAGGGCGTCCCGAAGACCTTCTCGGCGAATTCGAGGAGGAGTTCACGGTCCGACTTCTGCGGGCCGTCGGCGTCCGGGGCGACCTCGTCGGCGGGGGCGCCGCCGCCGAGGGTGGCGGAGGTGGCGACGGGGGTGATGGTGCCGAGCGGGCGGCCCGGTTCCGCCTTGCCGGTGGCCGCTCCGAGGCGGCGCATCAGCATGGCGACGTCGGTGCCCTGGGCGCCGTCGTAGGTGTGGAACTCGTCCAGGACGACGTAGGTCAGCCCGCCGTCCTTCCAGAGCGGCACGTCCGGGATCCGCTGGAGGAGGAGGTCCAGCATCTTGTAGTTGGTAAGGAGGAGGTCCGGCGGGTTGGCCCGGATCGCCTCGCGGTCGGTGATCAGGCGGCTGTCGGGCGACAGCCGGGCGGGGGTGATCGTGCTGGCGCCGGCCTCGCGGGCGTAGGAGCCGGGGGCGTCCTCGTCCTCGTCCTCCGGGGGTCGGTTGCCGGCGGTTCCGCCGATGTAGACGCCGGCGGTGACGGAGGAGAGGGCGGGGTTCTTGGCGAGCAGGTCGTCGATACGGCGGGCCTGGTCGTCGGCCAGCGCGTTCATCGGGTAGAGCAGGAGTGCCTTGACGCCCTTCACTCCGGCGGCTCGGGCGCGGGCGCAGTGGTCCAGGATCGGGATCAGGAACGACTCCGTCTTGCCGGAGCCGGTGCCGGTGGTGACGATCGTCGGCTCGGGAGCGTGGCCCGACTTGCTGGACAGGCGTTGCCAGGCGGTGGCTTGGTGGGTGTAGGGGCGGAGGTCGGGGTGCCAGTCGAGGGCCTTCTCCCAGCCGGGGGGTGCCTCTCGGAAGGGGGTACGGACACGGAGGTACGGGCCTCGGAAGAGCCTGCTCTCCGGCCGCTCCAGGAACGCCTCGAGCTCCTCGCGGACGTCGTCGTCGGCGAGCGCGAAGCTCGTCGTCAGGTACGCGGCGAGGGCACGACGCAGATCCTCGGCGGCCAGAGAGGGAAGCATGGCGGTGACTACTTGCCTTCCGGGGCGGGGGTGGGCGCGGGCGTGGTGAGGGGGTGCTCGGCGAGGTAGGCGGCGTAGTCGCCGTACTCGCCGGCGTGGAGGCGGGCGGTGAAGTCCGCGTGGGCGCGGGTCATCTCTGCCTCGCGGTTGGGCTTCACCCAGCCTTCGGGGATGGCGGGGGTGGGGTCGCCGGCGCGAGCGGCCTTGGCCCAGGCCTTGACGAAGGCGGTCTCCTCCGGGGTCTGGCGGATGCCTACGTTGTGCGTCGCCGCGCCGATCTTGTGACCGTCGGGGGCGAAGAACATCTCCCACTCGTACTTGCGGAGCACGGCGAACTGGGAGCGGTACATCGCGCAGAGCTGCTCGGCGGTGAGGCCGAGCATGACGGCGACGATCGCATCGATCTCAACTAGGGCCATGCGGCGGTCATACTCGGTGCGGAGGGGGGTTGCCATCGACCAGGAGGGCTCGACGGCCTGGATCGGCGGGCGGGGAGAATTGCGGTCAGTCCAGCGGTCGGTGAGCCATGCAGGTTCAAAGAGCTCTTCCCAGATAGGGGCGTAGTCGCGGGTGAGACAGTTGAGGCGAAGAGCACGAAGGAGAAGCGGTGTGGCGACTGGATGATTTAGCGGAGCAGGGAATCTGTAAATCGCCTCACCTTGAACATCTGCTTTCCCGGAAATTTTCACCAAGTAGTCAAATGGCAACCCAACCCATAGGCCACTCAGCACCGCAGTCTGATGGGTAGTAGACATAGTCATCGTATGCACGGTATTTACATGAGTAGGTCCAGGAGGAAGGAGCGCAGCCTGGAGGGTTCTCTCTGTGATTGGGTCAACCATGCGACGCCACGCGACGCGATAGTAGGAACTGGGAGCACGCCCGGACCAATCCCCTTGAGCACCAGCAAATTCGACGATCGAACACGCGCGCTGATAATTCGTGCGCGGCAAGACAGAGACAGCAAGAGATTCTAGCGATTGAGCCGAGTAGTCTTTATTCGACTTGCACCCCGGATTGGGCTCCTTGGAAAATGGCGTTGCAACTGAAAAATGGGGACCCTGTAGAATTACATCAGACCAGCTTGAGGGAGTCTCCGTTCGGCGCTCAATAATCCCGTCCTCCTTCGCCCCTTTTTCATGCAGAGCAGAAGTCCACCAGAATTCATAGTCCCCAAGGCGCAGAGGAAAAGAAGAGAGCGCAATCGATGCTTCATTGTCCCTCTTCGTCAAAGTACGAAGCATCCTGGCCTCCACTTCCGGCGTCCCCTCAGGGTCCACCAGCGCCGCCCATGCACCCAAAGTCAGGCCATCAACGTTAATTAGGCGATTACGGTGCGGCCGAAGATCCCAACCGCCAGACTCAAACTGCCTTCCAGGCTCCTCTCCGAACCCATTATGCGCGATCGATTCGTCAACAGTAGACGGGTGGAGAAGGCCTGAAGAATTAATGAAGGAAACATCCCTAACTTCACCATAGACATGAATCGCGTAATCCCTCGTATTGCCGATCTCGAACAGCTTTAGTTCATTTCGAAACTGGAAATGTCGCCTTAGCCTCTGGTATGCCGCACTACGTAGTGCGCCACCCTTCGGATCAGTAAAGTGCGTATCCGGGTGAACGAGGCCAGAAATTCCTGAACTGCCCAAATTCCGCCACACTTGAGAGACAAAATTAGTGTAGAAGTTTGTCTGCAATCCAGCCAAGACAGGGTTCTCGATTGCGGACCCGAGGTGCGCACTTGCGCCAGCCCATGAATTGAGTTCCGTCAAGTAACCACGAAGGTTCGACGAATCCCTTAGGACTACATCACGATGCATCGATTTCACCTTCTCGCTTGCAGTGCCCGCTAGACCGAACCACGGATCATATTCAGCGAGAGTGAGGTCATCGTCCCATGTAGGCCTATGCCAAGGCGGATTCCCCACTTGCAAATCAAAACCACCACGCTCGAACAGGTGAGCAAATTCCAGCTCCCAGTGGAAGAACCCCTCCCTCCGAGTGATCGAGTCCACCTCACTCAGCCATAGGAATTGAGCCGTCACCAACGGCAATTCCACGCACTGGCTCATAACTCGGTCGAACTCATCATCCATTGCCAGCTTCTCGAACTCGCCGGTATCGGCGAACAGACCGAATTCATCGTCTAGTCCTGCCGCACCGCCGCCAATACGACTGGACGACCTAGCCTTGGCCTTGGCAGCAGGAACCCCCAGCACCGCCTCGCAGAATGACAGCCACTCCTCCATGGTTGGCGGCGTCGGCGTGTCAGGCTGGCCCACCGGCCAGAACCACAAGGCGCACCAGGCGTCCATGACCAGCTTCAGCCGGCCGCGCGGCGAGCCCGGCTCGTTGAGGGCGCTTTCGATCTGCTCGCGGGTCACATCCCCCGATGCCTTGGGCAGCGGCTTGTCAGGTTCGACCTCCCAGACGTCAATCTGGCGCCGTACCTCCCGCTCACTCACGATCAGGCGGCGCTTCGCCAGCTCCCACAGCCGCTCGACCCGGGTCGCCAGCGCGAGCAGCCGCTTGCCCTGGGCCGCGGACAGGGTCGCGGTGACGGCCTTGCGCCACTCCGCAAGTGCATCGCGCTCGTCCTTCGCCAGCTCCTTCGCCTGCTTGGCGTCGGTGACCGCGCCCCATCCCTTGGCCGGCAGCAGGAAGTGGTGGATCTCCTCGCCCGCCTGGAGCTGTCCCTCCTCGGCCCCGGCACGCAGCGGCCGGTCCGTCGGGACCGTCGTCAGCCAGGCCTTCTTCTTCAGGGCCTCCGCCGCGTACACCGCCCGCCGCGCGCCGATCAGCGAGTTGCCGCGCCGCAGGTGCAGGCCGAACCAGGGGGCCTTCAGGCCCTCGTGCATCGAGTTGAGCCAGAGCGAGACCTCCGCCAGCTCCACGGCCGTCTGGTTGAGGTCGACACCGTACGAGTTGTGCAGCGCGAGGTACGCCTTGACCTTCTGGAGTTCCGCCTCGTAGCGGTCCGGCGGCAGCTGCTCGCCGCCGAGTTCGGCCATCCGTCGCCGCAGGTACTCCGCCGCGAGCTGGTTGATGGCCTCGTTGAGGAACGCGCCGGAGCCCAGGGCAGGCTCGCACACCGTGAGGTCGAGGATGTCCCGCGCGGGTGTCGTCTGGCCGTCCTGGTCCAGCAGTTCCGCCAGCGCGTGCTTGACCGTGCTCCGGGTCAGGACTTCCGGCGTGTAGTACGACGCCGAGCGCTGCCGCTCACGCCCGGACAGGCGGTAGACGAACGTGCCCTTCTTGTGCAGGACCCTCTTCTTGGCGCCCGTCAGCTCGTCCGTCCGCTTGACGAACACGTCCTCGTCGTAGTTGTCCGCGTCCTTCAGCGGTACGACCCAGGTGCCGCTCAGCCCGTCGGAGTCCGGCTTGGCGACCTCGTACAGGTCGTCCCACGCGAAGAAGCCGGTGTAGGACATCAGGCCCTCGTACACCGCGCCCAGCTGGTTGATGCCGAGCTGGGCGTAGGAGATGAAGCCCTTGCCGGTGCCGCCGCCGGCCTTGCCGCGTCCACTGCGGCGGCCCTGCGTGAGCATCAACAGGTTGAGGACTCGCCACAGCACCTTGTTCCGCAGCCGCGTGTCGATCCGCTGTCCGTCGATCGACACCGTGCCGATCAGCGGGGTTGCGTCGGCCTTGAACAGGTCGCTGCGCAGCGCCTCGAAGCGCAGGCCGTCGGCGTCGAGGACGGTGACGTTGTCGTCGGAGGGCTTCTTCTCCGCGCCCAGGGGACGGTGGCCCTGGTCGACCAGGCGGAACAGCAGGTCCAGGGATTCGGCGAAGTGCGTGCCGTCCTGGGCCTCCTCCGGGAGGTCGTAGGAGACCAGTTCGCCGAGCCGTGCCAGGCCGTAGCCGTCCTGGTAGGCGTCGTCCTTGCTGGGCAGGATGCCGAGTTCGGGGCGGGCCTCCGCGTAGAGCAGGAACAGGATCCGGTAGAGGTAGCGCAGCGACTCGCGGGTGAGGCGGCTGGCGAGGTCGGCGGGGTCGCCCAGTTCCGCCGGGTCCGCACCGCCGTCCTTGATGCGGTCCAGGATCTCCTGGGCGATGAGCTCGACGGACTGGCGCAGACCTTCTCGGAGTTCCTTGGACACGCCGACCGCGTGCTTGCGGCCCTTGTCGACCAGGTTGTCCAGGTAGCCGGCGACGCCGCCCTCGGTGAGCAGCGACTCGGCGCCGAAGAGCGCGGCCACCGCTTCCAGTTCCTCGCCGTCCGCGCTGAGGTTGCGGTCCAGTGCCTCGTCCACGCTCACCGCGAGGAACCGGCCCTCGTGCCACGCCGTGCGGTCGGCGAGCAGGACGACGCCACCCGCGAGCAGCAGGACGTAGCGCGGTGCGTAGCCGTCGTCGCAGCCGAAGAGGAAGGTGACGGCCTCGTGCGCACCCGTGACGCGGTCCTTGCCGTCGAGCTGGATCGGGTCGAGCAGGCGGGCGCCGCCGTCCTCGACCTCCGCGACGACGAGCTCGCCGTCCACCTCCCAGGTGACGTCCAGGGCGACGAGTTCCACGCCGCTGAGGCTAGTAACGGCCAGCGCCACCGGCACCGACCGCTCCTTGTCGCCCTGCATGACGTCGAAGTCGCCGCGGTGCAGCCGGGTGTGAGTGGAACCCTCTGGTTCCGAAGTCTCCTCGGAGTCCTCGCTCTTCGGCGCGATGTACGCCAGCGCCGCCAACAGGCGGTCGTTGAGGTCCCGCACCTCGGGGCCGTCGACGGCGTCGTTCTCGGTGATGCGGACCTTGGCCTTGAAGTACTCGCGGCGCAGGTTCTTCACGCCCGACCGGGACGACGGCGTGCCGGCCCGGTCCGCCGAGGTCCAGCGCTTGCGCAGATCGGTGAGGTCGCGGGCGAACAGCTCGGCAAGGTAGTGGGCGGAGATGTACTCACCGCGGTTGGTGATCGCTTCGAATGCCACGGTGTCACGCGCCCCTCTGCTGCTGAACTGCTGCGCCGCCGGAAGTGGCGGCCGGTGCGAGGACCCCGATCACTCGCACCATGGATTCGCCCTGGGTGGCCAGCTGCTCGATGAGCTGCTCGACCTCCACCGCGGTCTTCTGCACGCGGTTCTCCTCGTGCTGGCGTCGGATGCCGCTGAAGCTGAGCTGTTCGAAGGCCGAGAAGCTCTCCCTCTTCCAGGCTTCCAGTCGCTTCTCGTACTCCACGAGCTGTTCGATCAGCGGGGTCTCCTGCTCGGCGCGCAGTTCCGCCAGGTGCTCGCGGGTCGCCTGGACCGCCGCCGGAACCAACGCCTGCAAGGCGTCCTTGTCCCCGGTAAAGGGGCGATTGAGCATCCCCGGCTCGACCCCGGCCCGCCTGAGCACGCCCACCAGGTCGTCGTCGAACTTCGGCGTGCCGTTCTCCAGGCCCGTTACGCAGGTCCAGGCCAGTACCGTCGGGTGGCCCTTGGCGTTGGAGTACATGCCCTGGGTGAGGAACACCGGCTCGCTGACGTCCGCGGTGATGAGGGGTGCCGTGTTGCGGGTGAGCTTGACGAGGACCTTGTCCGTCAGCCACTCCACCACCGGGTGTTGGTCCGTGAGGTAGCTGACGTCGGGCCAGCCGGACGTCTCGGCGCGTTGCTGCTTGGTGAGCGCACCCTTGCGGCGGTTGCCGCTGCGTTCGCGGGCGCGGTCCAGGCGGTCCTGGCCGAACTCCTTGTCGAAGGTGACCCTGAGCTGCTCCAGGACGCCCCGCTCGTCGAGGTACGACTTGGGCAGGACCAGCAGGCGGCGCTGGAGCTCCCGGTCCGGGGTGAAGACCATCATCTTGGGGTGGTCGTCGCTCCAGTGCTTGCCGATGCGCTGCTCCGGGTTGTCGTAGACCTCGTCCAGGGCCTCCTCGACGAAGGCGCGGGTCGACGCGAAGAGCTGCGGCACCTGGTATCCCGTGGAGTCGCTCTCGGGGGTGTGGTCAGCCAGGAATGCCTCGAAGGGGTCCAGCGGGGCCGGCGGGACAACCGTGTCGAAGGGCTCGTCCCCGGCCAGGAGGCGTTCGACGATCTCGACCCGCTCGGCGTCCTCGTCGCGCAGCCCGAGGATGGAGGCGGCCTCACCGAACGCGCGGTGGACCTCGTCCTCGCGCTCCAGCAGGCGCTGCGAGACGGCTCGGTCGGCCGAGGGGCGGTCGGGGTCCTCGTCGTCGGTGAGCAGCAGCAGGGCGCGGATCTCCGGGGGGTCCTGCTGGCCGTAGCGGTCGATGCGGCCGTTGCGCTGCTCGATGGTGATCAGCGACCACGGAAGGTCGTAGTGGATCATCTGGTGGCACTGGCGGTGCAGGTTGACGCCCTCGGCGGCGATGTCGCCGGTGAGCAGCACCCGTACGTCGCTGTCGGCGAGGCCGAAGTCCTTGACGGTGCGCTGCTGCTCGTCGTCGGAGAGGCCGCCGTGGAGCTGGCGGACGGCGCCGCCGGTCTTGCCCTTGCCCGGGGTGAAGCCGAGGGCCGAGGGCAGGGTGTCCTGCAGTATCTGGAGCGTGGCGCGGCGCTCGGAGAAGATCACGACGCGTTCAGTGGACTTGGGGCCGACTTTGACCTTCTCCTTGAGGACCTTCACCAGTTCCCGGAACTTGGCGGACTCCTCGATGTCGATGGCCTCGGCGAGCGTGCCGAGGCTGACCAGGGCGTCGCGCTCGGCCTGGCGCTCCTGTGCCTGCTTGCTCTCGTCGATGCGGTTGATCCGGTTGGTGACCGTTTCGACGAGCGCCGAGTGGGAGGAGAGGAAGGACTTCAACAGGGTGTAGGGGAAGAGTCGCGCGCCCTTGCCGGTGACGGGGGCCGTACGGCCGTCCTTCGGGTGGATCCAGACGTCGTACAGCTCGTCGAAGACCTGCTGCTCGGCCGGGGTCGCCGTGCAGTCGACGGTGATAGGTTCCTCGCGGGTGGCCCACTTGTGGCCGATCTCGGCGGAGACGTCGGGGGACATCTTGTGCCGCCGGATGTAGAGGTGATCGAGCTGCGTCTCGTCGTAGTCGCTGGTGTTGGGGATCGCCGTCGGGTCGAGGAGGCTCAGCAGCTCGCCGAAGGACTCCCGCTGACCGTTGTGCGGGGTGGCGCTGGCCAGGATCAGGGCGTCGGTCTTCGGTGCGAGGAGCTGGGCGAGGCGGTTGTTCTTCGTGCCGGTGTTGATCAGCTTGTGCGACTCGTCGATGACGACGGCGTCCCAGGTGACCTGCATGAGGTGGCTGCGCCAGCGGTCGGACCGCAGGGTGTCGATCGAGATGATCGCCCGCTTGTAATAGGAGAAGGGGTTACGGCCGGCCGGAATGTCGTTCTTGATCCGCTCGATGCCGGCCGAGTCGAGCCGTACGACGGGGATCGCGAAGCGGGTCCACAGCTCGTGCTGGAACTGCTCCAGGATGTGCTTCGGCGTGACCACGAGGATGCGCTCACCCCGCCCGCGCCGGATCAGCTCGGACAGCAGCAGACCGACCTCGAGGGTCTTGCCGAGGCCCACCGCGTCCGCGATCAGCAGCCGGGGGCGCAGGGCGCGCAGGGCCGCCTTGGCGGGCTCGCGCTGGTAGGCGAGGTCGTCGACCAGGTGGGTGCCGACGGTGGCGAGGCGCTGCTCGGACAGGGGCAGCGGGGTCTTGCGGATCAGCGCGTCGATGAACAGGCGCGAGCGACGGCACTCGGGCGAGGGGTCGGGGTCGAGCTCGGTGTCCTCGGGGCGCAGCGGGGTCACCCGGTCGAGGTCCTCGTGGGCGAAGAAGACCGCCCGCTGGTCGCGGACCAGGGCGGAGATGCCGCGCACGTCCAGGCGGGTGCCGTCGTGCTCGGTCTCGGCGACCTCCACGACCAGCCAGTCCTCGTTGCGGGCCCGGACCTGCATGCCGGGGGCGAACCGGGTACCGCCGGATGTGTCGCCCGAAGCGTTGCCCGGGGCGTTGTCGGCGACGGTGGCCATCGGCGGTCTCCTTCGACTGCTGCACTGCTTGCTACTGCGTTGTCCGGGTGTACTGGGTCCCGCTGATGCGGGGGAAGACTTCCGAGCGAGAGCTCAGCCGCCGTAGTCGCCGCGTCGGTCCTCGATACGGCTGCGCCATCGGGCCGCCCAGCGGTCCGGCATGACCTCCGGTTCCGGCTCGGCGACCGGTGCGGTCACGGCCGGCCGCAGGAGCGGTACGGCGTCGGGCTCCGCCTCCGAGGCGTCGTCCGGTTCGACGTCCGGCAGCGACTCCGGAGCCGGTGCCCGTACCGGCTCCGCCTGGTGCTGGAGGACGCCCGCGAGGAACGCCTCCGGCAATGGCGGGTAGGCCTGCGCGTCCGTCGGCACACCGGAGTCGAGCAGGCGGCCCATGGCCTCCTCCAGCACGCTCTGTGCCGTCGGCCGGTCCTCCACGTCGTAGGACAGGGTACGGGTGACCAGGTCGGATAACGCGGTCGGGAGCCCGGTCAGGTCCGGCTCGATGTCCAGCGTCCGCTGTACGGGCATCTGCGCGTAGAAGGGGACGTGGCCGGTCGCGGCGTGCACCAGCGTCGCGCCGAGGCTGTAGACGTCGGCCGCCTCACTGGCCCTGCGGGAGTCCTTGGCCTGCTCGGGTGCCATGTAGGCGAGGGTTCCGAGCGCCGCGCTCGCCGTGGTGAGGCCGGTGCCACCGTGGACATGACTGATGCCGAAGTCGATGACCCGGACCCCGTCCGCCGCGACCAGGACGTTGGCGGGCTTGAGGTCGCGGTGCAGCAGCCGCACGGAGTGGATGTGCATCAGGGCGTCCGCCAGTCCGGCGGCCAGCCACCACGCGCCGATCTCGCTGACCGCTCCGTGCTGGTCCAGCAGTTCCAGCAGCGACGGGGCATGTATGTACTGGGTGGCGATCCACGGTGTGTCCGCGTGCGGGTCGGCGGCGACCAGGGCGGCGGTGTGGAAGCCGCCCACACGCTGGATCGCCTCCAGTTCCAGGGCGAAGCGCCTGCGGAAGTACTCGTCCTCCGCGAGCTGCGGCCGGACGACCTTGACGGCCACGGGGCGGGTCGAGCGGTACCCGAGGTACACCACGCCCATCGCGCCCTGGCCCAGTCGGCCATCCAGCCGGAAGCCGCCGATCCGCCTGGGATCGCCCGCCCTGAGCGGCTGCAGCACCATTCCCCCCACACTGTCCCGACCCGAGCGGACAAAAGCGAGGTTATCAGCGGCTCGGTTCACTGTTCCCACACATCCGGAGACTGGCCCTTCCTCGCGGACGCAGTGGTCACGGGCGGGCTACAAGATGTGTCGGGCGAACCGGGTCAGACCTCGTCACCGGGGCACGCGGCGAAGTCGGTGAACGCCGTCCACGCGGCGGGAGTCACAGTGAGCGCGGGGCCGGTGACGATCTTTGAGTCGCGGATGTGGACGGCCTGCCGCGAAGCGGCCACTTCCACGCACTGGCCGCCCTCGGCACCGCTGTAGCTGCTCTTGAACCACCGCAGGTCCTGGGCCATGGGCGTGATCCCTCGGGCGTTCATAGCTCCCTCAGCAACTTCTCGATGTAGGCCAGAGACTCACACGGGGTGAGGGCCTGCGCACGGATGATCCCATAGCGGGCGGCAAGTGCGCGGACCTCTTCGCGAGAAGTCACCAGTGTGCTACGTCCTTGCGCTTCTGTGTAGCCGAACTGCTCGCCTCCCTTACAGGAGAACACCGTGAACCCGCCGTCCACGCCGGCGTTGTCCTCACGATCGAGCGGCATGAGTTGAACCTCAACGTTGCGCTTCTCTCCAATCAGAAGGATCTGCTCCAACTGTCCCCGCACTACAGACGTTCCGCCGAGTCGCCGCAGCAGTACGGACTCCTCCATGACGAAACTGAACAGGGGAGCCGGCCACTTGTTGAGGATTTCCTGGCGAGCCAGACGCGCCGCTACCCGCTCTTCAATCGTCTCCTCCTTCAGGAGCGGTCGGCGCATGCGCAACACCCCACGCGTGTACTCCTCCGTCTGAAGGAGGCCGTTGACCATGTGGGTGTCGTACACCTGCAACTCGACCGCCTCGGCCTCCAGCCGCGCCGCATCCCGGAAGAACGCCGGATACCGCGCCCGCGCGACCTCTTCCTTCATCGCCCGCAGGACGCCCCCGGCGTCCAGTACCTCGTCCGCCTTGTCGATCAGCTCGGGTTTGGGGATGCGCCGGCCGAGTTCGACCGACGTGATCTGGTCCTCCCCGTAACCGAGCCGGGACCCCAGCTCCCTCCGCGTCAGCCCGGCCCGCTCCCGCAGGAGCCTCATCTGCCGCCCGAAGCACCGCAGGAAGCTCGCCCCGTCGTCCTGTTCCACCATGCCCGCCGCCTCCGGCACCTCATCACCCACGGTTCTGATACGCGGCCGTACAGGACGGAACCGTGTACGCAGCGCACTGACTCACGCTACGCGCAGTGATGAACGGCTGGTCCCCCGAACGCCCACACGTTCCCTCGTACGAGAACTCGCCTCTGTGTGTACGCACTTGGCAGCCACCTGTACAGCCCCAGCCAGTACAGGCGTTTCCGCTGGTCAGCGCCGCATCGCCTTCGGCAGGCTCGCCGCCATGAGAACCTCGGACACCACCACCGCACAGGCACCGGAAGTCCCGGCCTCCCCAGACGAGTTCGCCATGCAGTTCACCTCCACCCCGCGCGGTGCCCGTCTCGCCCGGCGTCTCGTCTCGCACCGGCTCGACCAGTGGGGGCACCCGTACGACTCCCCCATCAACGAGACCCTGACCCTGATCACGGCCGAACTCACCTCCAACGCCGTGCGGCACGGCCACGTCCCCGGCCGGGACTTCCACCTCCGGCTGACCGCGACCCCGGACGTACTCCGCATCGAAGTGACGGACACCCGCACCGAACAGGTGCCGCCTTCCTCCGTCCATGAGGCGCCCGGTGACGCGGAGTCGGGCCGGGGACTGCTCCTGGTGGCCCGGCTGGCCACCCGCTGGGGCACCGACCCGCGACCCTCCGCACCCGGCAAGACCGTCTGGGCGGAGTACGCCCCGTAGACACCGGCTCAGCGCGCCGTTCTCCGCGGATGCACGGTCTTGCGCTCCGGAGTGCTGAACTCGTCCAGCGCCCGGCGCACCTCCTGATAGAGGTCGGTGATCCGGGACTTGGCCGCGTCCGCGCCCGCGAGATCCCCTCGGTGCACGGCTTCGGTCAGTCCGTCGCCGGCCTGCTGGATGCGCTGCTGAAGGGCGGCGTTCACTCCGTTGTGCGAAGCGAAACTCAAGGCGTTCATCACCCGGAACAGGTCCGTACCGAGTCGGCGCCGGATACTCATCACCTCATCGGCGATCTTGTGCCCGCGCTCGAAGTCGGCGGCCTCGCGCGCCACCCTCAGGGCGGTGCGGTGACGCCGCATCGCCTCCAGATCCTCCTGGGGCATCAGGTCGGCCACGTGCTCCGGGTAGCGGTACGAGAGGGCCGAGGCCGAACGGATGTTCTGCTGACGTTCCAGCAGGACGTCCGCCTCCTCCAGGAGGGTGTCCAGGGAACGTCCGGGTGCCTCGCCGCGGACGACCCGCTCCAGCGCGTTCGCCGTCTCGGCCAGGACCGCGTTCTCCGCCTGCCTGAGCTCGTGGCGCCAGTCGGCGAGGAACGTCTGGAACCGGCCGTGTGCCTCCCGTGCCCGTCGGCGGAACTCCGGAGGCATCGGGTTGCGCCGGAAGGCGGCCGCGCTGAACGAGGCTCCGTCGAGCCGGGTCTCCACGCGGATCGAACGGTCCTGGTCGAGGTGCACGGCGATGGTGAGCACCTTCGTGCCCGCGGTTCCCTCGGTCATCTCGTACAGGGCGACGCCGCAGAGGTCGTTGCGCTCGGCGGGCTGAAGGTCGCCCTCGTGCAGGGCGATCTCCAGCATGTCCCCCGGATCGGCGGTGACCTGGAAATCGTGCCGGACAGGCTGCTCCGTGGGGTAGCGGGTGCCCGCCTCGATCAGGATTTCCAAGGTGCCGTCACTGGTGCGGACGCCGATGGGGCGGGGCGTCACGTCGGACGGTGCCGCGACGGGCAGTTCCGCGTTGCAGTGGGAGCACCAGGCAAGACCCGGGTGATTCACGAGTGCGCACTTCTGACACTTCAGACCGCCGCCGTCGCGCAGCGCGGCTCCGCACAGGTCGCACTCCAGCGCCTCGGGGTCGTTCTCCTCCGCGCATTCCCTGCAGACGACCGGGGACGGCGCCGGCCGTTCCGCCGCGAGCCCGGTGAGGTCGGACGCACAGACGGGGCAGGTCTCCGTGTCCTCGGGAGCGGGTACGTGGCACGCCGGACACTCCACCGTCGGGGCGCCCACCAGCGGGGCGGCGCACTCGGGGCACACATCGGCGTCCAACGGGCACGCCGCGCGGCATCCAGGGCACTCCAGCTCCTCGACGAGCGCCGACTGGACGGCGGCACCCAGCGCCACACACGTCATGGGATCCACGTCCGTGCGCAGCTTCTCGCGGCCGAAGACCTCCGCCAGTCGCTCCCGCACCAGCGGGATGGCACTCGAGCCGCCCACCAGGAGAACCTGGTCCATGTCCTCCGGGCGCAGCGAGGCCCCGGCCACGGTGCTCAGGACCAGCCGGACGGTCTCCTCGATCCTGTCGGAGACGAGAGCCTCGAACTCCTTGCGGTCCACGGTCTCCGAGAGGACCACGCCGGAAGCGCCGAGCGTCGGGACGATCACCTCGGTCGAGGACTCCGCCGACAGGTCGATCTTGGCGCGCTCCGCAGCCTTGCGGATCTTCGCGGCATCGCCCGGCCACGGTTCGTGTCCGGGGTGACGTGCATCGAGGAGTCCCCGGAGGCGGCCGGCCAGACTGTTGTCGAAGTCCGTACCGCCGAGCAGGTTGTCCCCGCCCACACCGAGCACGTCCATCACGCCCGGCATCAGGGTGAGGATGGAGACGTCGAAGGTGCCGCCTCCCAGGTCGTAGACGAGGACGGTTGCGATGTCCTCCTCCGTCGCGCGTCCGAGGCCGTGGGCGAGCGCCGCGGACGTGGGCTCCGACAGCACCCGGACGACGTGGAAGCCGGCCAGTCTGCCCGCTTCGCGGGTGGCGGCGATCTGCCGTTCGCCGAAGTAGGCCGGGGCCGTGATCACCGCGCGGCCGAACTCCGTACCGAGGCGGTCCTCGGCGTTCCGCTTGAGCCGCCGGAGGATGATCGCGGAGATCTGGACGGGGGTGTAGCGGTACTCTCCCAGCCGGATCAGAACGCCGCCGTCCGGCCCCTCGGTGATCTCGGGACCGCCGTCTCCCATGCGGCCGAGGGCCTGCTGCACCTTCTCGTCCCTGAACTGACGCCCCATGAGGCGCTTGACGGTGGTGATCACGCGCGTGGCGTCCCTCTCCACCCAGTTCAGCGCCTCCTGCCCGACGAGGAGCCCGGCGTCCGCGGTGAGGCCCACGGCCGAGGGAGTTCCGCTGCCCTCCGGGGTGTCGGACACCACTTCCGGTTCGCCGTCCTTGAGCCAGGCCACGACCGAGTTGGTGGTGCCGAGGTCGATTCCGAGGGTTCTGAGCACTTCGGGTTCCTGTTCTGCGAGTGGACGGTGCGGGGCGAGGACACGCGGGAGGGATCAGGAGCGGCGCCGGCTGCGGCGCCTGTGCCGCGGCAACCGGCGGGGCTGCCTGCGGGGAGCGGCCGGACCGGACCGCTTCGGCTCCCCTGCGGCCTCCTCGGGTGCTTCCGGGTCGGGTCCCGGGACGGCGACCACGACCTCGGCGGTCCGCAGCACCTGCTGCCCCAGATAGAAACCCGCCACCCGCTCCTCCAGCACCGTGTCGGCGGGACACCTGGACGTGGGGCGTGTGTCCACGACTCTGGCGACGTCGGGCACGGCATGCCGGTGGGTGAGGTCCATCGGCCGGACGTCGGCTTCCAGCAACCGGCGACGCAACAGTCTGTGTGCTGCGGAGACCTGTTCGATCAACCTCTCCATGGTCGCGGCCGCGCGGTTCGGGTCCTGGCGGGCCGACCACCGGACGGACTCCGCCAGCGCGTCGTCGACGTCGAGCAGGCCGGCGAGCAGGCGGTGGAGAGAGGCCTCCGACTCGGCTCTCTGCCGGGCCAGTTCGTCCGCGTCCCGGGCACGACGCCGCTCCAGGGCTTCGCAGCGGGTACGCAACTGCGCGATCAGGCGTTCCGTGTCGGCATCGGGCCGGGCGGAGGACGGTACGGTCAACGCATGCTCCAGAGGAGGTGAAGGGGGCTGCCGGGAGAAGACCTCGGGTCTTCAGTCGGGCCGTACGCCCAGGCTCGCGGGATCGGGAAGCAGGGGAGAGACCTCAGCCATACGCCGACGTGCCTCGGCCAGCAGGGCGGCACCGCCCTCATCGGGCGGCAGTCGGACGGGCAGCGGCGTCAGAAGGTCCGCCTCATGACGTCCGGCGGGACGCCTGAGGGCGTTGTATGCCCGAGAAACACGGTCACGCAGGTCACGATCGCGCGAGGTCGACTTCATCGCCCGCTGGTAGGCGGCGCGGATGTCGGCATCGGAGGCACCGACCTCCAGTCCCAGCACCTCGTACGGGGAATCACCGAACACGGTCTTGAACACTTCTCGTCCTTCTCTCACCACAACGGGTCCGCCTCCACCACCTGGAACAGGGAAAGCTGGCGTGCTGAGGCGTACTTGCGTGCCGACCGGGTGTCCGAGCGCGCAGCCGCGTTGTCGCCCTTGTCGAGATGCCGGCGTGCGCGTCGGGCGTACGCCTCGGCGACCGCCGTGTCGAGCCTGCTCCGGTCCTCGACGTCCTTCGGGCACCGGCGGACAAGAGCGATGGCCTCGTCGTAGTTCTCGTCCGCGCTGAGCAGTTCCACCAGGTCGGCCAGTACCGAGACCTGCAGGCCGGAGATCTCCGGGAGGACTTCATAACTGCGGGCGACCGCCAGTAGGTCGAGCGTCTCCCGCAGATCGTCCTCGTCGAGATCGTCGTAGAGCACCGCGCGTTCGCAGAGTCCCGTCGCGATGTCGTACTTCGGGCCTCGGTGAGGACTCCAACGGCGGGAGTCCCCATCCGAAAGAGAATGGACCTCCTGCATCAGGCTCAGGGCGTCGGCACGGTCGTCGTTCACCGCCGCGTCCAGAGCATGCTCGTACAGGGCTCCGGCCAGGGCGCGGCGAGCGGGCTGGAAGGTCTCGTCACGGTCCAGGACACCGCGCAGCATCTCGATGGCCTGCGGCAGCCGGGAGAAGACGTATCCCTCGAGAAGGCGTTCGGCGCTCCGTGTCTCAGCCGCGTTCAGTGCTGCGACGGCCGACTCGTTCGAGGGGGCCAGCCCGTAGGCGCGAGCGAAGCGGGCGCGGGCCTCGTCGTGCTCGTTCCGCTGTGAGACCTGCTCCCCCAGGCGCACGCACCCGGCCGCCAGGTCCCGTCTCAGCTGCTCGTGCTGCGGGGCCATGACGAGGACACGCTCGAGGAGGCCGACGTACGCCTGCCAGTCGACCTTGGTGCAGTTCCGGGACAGGGCGAATCCCGCGTGCACGCCCGCCCGGCCGATCTCTTCCTCGTGGCCGGTGAGGGAGACACCGACGGCTGCCGCGCCCTCGAAGTCCCGGATCGCAGCCGACCAACGTCTGCCCTCCACATGGGCACGCGCCCGGGCGAACAGTGCGGCACCGAGGACACTCCGAGGGCCTCGAAGGGGCTCGGAGTTCTCCTCGGCGCCATGTCGCGCGGTGCCTTCGGCTTCGAGGTCCGCGATGACCTCGTCGAACCTGCCGGCCTCCAGGAGCGTCAGGTGGCGCCCCTCGGGGGACAACAGGCCCTCGAGCCGACTGCCGGTCTCCTCACCCTCGCTGCTCGCCTCCGACACCGCGCTGTGGACCTCCGCGACCAGGTCCTTCCACCGCCCGCCGGCCGATGCCAGAAGGTCGAGGAAGCCCGGGCCGAAGGAGAAGTCGTATCCGCGGTCCGGGGGCGTCAGGACGTCTTCCATGATCTCGGGCAGGCTCCGGGCGACGGCCAGTTCGAGCTCGCAGGCCAGTTCCAGGCCGTCCGCCGTCGGCCGGTCCGCGGTTCTGTCGTCGTCCCGCAGTGCCTGGCGGATGCGCTCGGTGAGAGCGTTCGAAGCGGCCTTCCGTTCGTCGGCCTTCAATGAGCGCCCGGAGTGCCGCTCAAGCTCCCGCCAGTACGAGACGGAGTGCAGAACCATCGCCCAGCAGGCGATGGCCTGCCGCGCGGTCTTCTCGCGCACCCGGTGGTCCGGCTCGGTGCCACCGGCGAAGACCCGCAGTGCCGTGAGCGCCAGGGCGTGTACCGCGGCGGTGTCGAGCGGTCTCGCCAGCCACTCCTCGTACTGGAGCCGCCACGCCCTTGTGTGGCGGCCCATCCGGCTCAACGCCCGTGCCTCCCAGGGGCGCAGCCACTCGTAGGTCGAGGACGACGGCTCGTCCGGGGCATCGGGCTCCGGGGCACAGGCCCGTTCCAGGTCCGTGGGGTGGAGGGTCCTGGACGCGCGGTACAGCAGGAGGGCCGCACGCCGGTCGGGTGCGAAGGAGTCGAGAACGCCGGCCTGTTCACCGAGGTCCGCGGCTGCTTGCGGAGCGAGGCAGGCCAGCAGCGCCTTCGCCGTGTCCCAGCCCGCCGTGCGGGCCCAGGACGCAAGCGTTTCCACGAGGGTCCCGACACGGTCAGCCAGGATCGCCGCCTGTACCAGGTTGTGCAGCGCCACGTCGAGACACGGACCGCAGCGGGCCACACCGTCCTCGCGCTCCGCGCCGTGCTCCTGGCAGAACCAGCGGTCGCACTGACCGCACCGGTCGCCGGCGGAGCCCGAGCAGTCTTCGTCGAAGCAGAAGAGGGGCGGCCGGCACGCGTGGTCCCCGGGAAGCGAGAAGGCCAACGACCGCTCGTACCAGTCACAGCACTCGGTCCAGTTGCGGGCGCGGGCCGCGAGCGCTCCCCGTAGGGCGGCGTGGCGGGCATCGACCACCGCGTGGCCGGCCTCCGCCGCGCGTTCCAGCCGCCGCAGATGGCTGATGGTTATCGCGAAACGACCTTGGGCGTAGGCGATGACGGCCTGCTCGAACCGGGCGGACGGGTCACCGACCGTTGCACCGTCGTCCTCGGCACCTCCCCATACGGTGTGCGCCACCGCCGTTCCCCTCCGGTCTGCCCACGACAACGGAAGCAGGCATCGGCCGGCTCCCCCTCCGGCCGATCTTCCGCACAGGCCTGTGCAGCATAGAGTCTCAGGTGGCGTCCTCGAACAGTCGTCGCATCAACTCCGGGTACGGCAGATCGACTCCGGCCAAAGTTGTCCTCAATGCTTCGGGCGGACCCGTCCTGAGCGGGGTCGGAGCGCCGACGAGGCCGGGAATGGTGGAGAGGTCCCCGCCGCTGAATCGTGACTCCGGTGTGGCCGGGGAGCGCACCTCGTACGTACGCCACACGCGTGCGGGGGAATTCAGCAGGACCAGCCGCGGCTTCGCCCAGGCCGCGAACGCCCAGCGTCTCCCGCCGCGGGCCCGGACGAGCACCCCGTCGGCGTGATGCCGGCCAAGTCTGTCGGCGGCTCTGGCGACGACGGGGATCGGGTTCCCGAAAGAGCCCGTGATGTCCCAGATCCCGTCCTCGTACCTGACCGACCAGCCCGCCTTGGAGAGTTCCTCGATCACCTCGGCGTGCGGATCGTCCTCCTTGGCCAGACGCACGAGTCGTTCCACTTCACTCCACGACGCGACGCGGGCGAGCGCCTGCTCCGGCGGCAGCATCAGGTCCTCGGCCTCGGCGGGGTCGGCACGCGCGATCATGCTCTTGTGTTTCTGCCACGCGCGGGCGGCCGGCACGTCGTGCTCACCGCCGCCGGTGAAGGTGGCGTCCTGGCTGAGCAGGGTCATCAGTACGGCCGCCACCGCGTCCACGCGTCGGCCGGTCTCGGGTGGGACCTGCTGTTCCGCCGTCGCGTCGTCCGGTTCGCCCTGGGGATCGAGAGCCCCGAGAAGACCGCTCAGACCCTCGCGCCAGCTGTGATCATCGTCGTCCCAGATCCCTGCGGCCAGGAGCTGGACGTACAAACCGGCCACCAGGAGCCGCACGGGGAGCGGTTGAGCTGGCGAGCCGTCAGGGGCGACGAGCGTGTCGGCCCAGCGCTGCGCCCAGACGCGGCAGCGGGCTCGTTGCTCGGGAGGGACGCAGGGCACGGCAACCGTACCGTCGACGACGGGATTCTCGTCCTCTGTTCCCTCGTTGTACGCCTCGTCCTCCTCCGCGGGCGTGGCATAGGTGACCGTCGACACGATCCATCGGGAGGCCGACGGCTGGGGCAGATCGATCTGCGCGGTACCGAACGCCAGACCGGCCAGTGGAAGTCCGATCATCCGACGGCAGTCGGCAAGGTAGGCGTCCCAGCGGTCGACGCCGCTCGTGACCGCCGTGCTTGTCGCGCTTTCCGTCGCGGGGCTCACCCGGGGAGCGGACATGCTGGTGGTGAGCTCGCGCAGGCGCAGCAGGTCCGTCTCAAAGCGTCGCGCCGCACGTTCGTCGGTGAACAGCGTCTGTGCGGTGTAGTCGTAGCTCAGCCGGGGTCCACTGTCGTCGGTCTGGCGGCGTGCGCTGTGAACGGGGCTGTAGACGAAGACCACCGGTGATTCGGCACTGCTTCCGTCCGGCCGGAGGCAGGTGGCGCGCACGGCCGCACCGGGCACTTCGGGCATCGGAAAGGAGAAGGAGTGCCTTCCGGCGGGGATGGAGCCGATGCCGGTCCAGGATCCCGGCGATCCGTCCGGTGAGGTGCTGATCAGGACGGAGGCCGGCTCGCTGCGGGCCAATGAGACATGAAGGCCTTCGCTGTCCGTCTTGGCGCCCAGCAGGACGAGCGCGCGACCGGCACCGGCGGTGAAAGGCCTGAGAGTGCGGCCTTTCAGGCTCGAGAGCGCGGTGGTGGGCCCCTCTTCGGGAAGGAGGGGTGAAGTGTCGGCGGAGAGCACGGCGAGTTCGCAGTTGCCGCCTTCCGCGGTGCTCGTGCACAGAGCGGCGCGGGTGAGGTTGGGGCTTCCGGTGAGTGCGTGCCTGCGCTCGCCGATGCGCCACTCGACGAACTTGCCGTGCCGCATCCGTGTCTCGTCGAGGAGTCGGATCCCGGTGGAGCAGCCGTCGAGCGCCCTCTTGACCGTCTCGGCGTCGTAGCTCGACCAGCGGGGCTGGAGACCGAGCGTGACCTGGCCCGGCATCAGGCGGTCGACGAGTGCTCGCAGGGCGTGGGCCTGCGGATCGATGAACGGGGCGTACGCCTGGACCTCGTCCACGGGCCCCGGTGGCAGCTGTTCCACCAGGCTCCGGTGGAGGTTGTGCAGGAGCCGCGGGCCGGTTTCCGGCCCGGCGGGGGCGTTGACGTGTCTTTCGGTCAGGAGGGTCGCCACCTCTGCTAGATGGCTCGCCGTCCAGGGGGCCATGTTCACGGCGGCGGGCAGTTCCTCCAGCCACTCCGCGAGATCGGCGAGCAGGGCGTGGGAGGCGTCGTCCTCGGTCTCCACCACGGTCCACAGCTCGTCGTTGGCTCCCCAGCCGGACAGTGTCGGGTTTCCCGATCCCACGGCCAGACGACAGGCGTGTTCACCGATCAGCAGGACCACTTTGGGATGGAAGGCGCCCCGGCAGCCGGCGAGGCCGTGCAGGTAACTGCGGCCGGCCATACGTACATCGACCGGGTCGTACAGTCCCTGGGCCGCATCACCGATCACCGCGGTGCGTGCGCCCAGGCCGCGTGCGACCGGGATCGCGACCCGTTCCAGGAACGGAAGGTCGACAGTAAATCCGAGGAGGAGCACTTCGTGCAGCGGTTGCTTGTCGCCGCGTTCGTTCCATTCATTCAGCAGCGTGACCGGGGACGCGAAGCGGGTGTGCTGCGCCGCGCTCATCGTTCCGTCTCCAGGATCCTCCGGCCGGAGGCCGTGACGACGTGGCAGCCGTCCCGGACATCGAAGATCCCGAGTTGCCGCCCGAAGGAACCCAGTTGGGGAATGCGCGTACCGATGTCGGAGTCTCCCTCGTCGCCGGTCTTGAAGTAACGCTCGTTGCGCACGTGCAGCCGGGAGAAGATCTTCAGCCCGCCCGTTTCCTGGACTAGGGCCTGTCTGACCATTCCCGTCTGCCCCGCGACGCCATGCACGCACTCTCGCCGCACCGGGCGCAGAGCCAAGTACGTCCAGTACGAGGCTCTACGCCCGGCACTCCCCCAGCCTCCGGCCGGGGGGACCCCCAGAGCACGCACCTGACGCCGCAGGGCCGCCCTCCGGGCGACGACGGGAATGGTCAGACAGGCCCTAGGGCGCCAGGACGTCCAGTTCCTGGAGGGCGCCCTCGGTGATCTCCCGGGTCAGCCGCTCCGCGCGCGCGGCGTCGCGTTCACGGACCGCCTCGGCGAGCTGGACGTGCAGGGTGACGGCCGCCGGGTCGGGGTCCTCGAACATCACGTCGTGGTGGGTGCGGCCGGCGAGCACCTCCGCGACGACGTCACCGAGGCGGGCGAACATCTCGTTGCCGGAGGCGGTCAGGATCACGCGGTGGAACGCCACGTCGTGGAGGAGGTATCCCTCCAGCCGGTGACCGCTGGAGTTGGCGACCATGCCGAGCGCGCACTCGGTCAGTTCGGCGCACTGCTCGGGGGTGGCGTGGCGGGCGGCCAGGCCCGCCGCGACCGGTTCGATCGCCGAGCGGAGCACCGTGAGGGAGCGCAACTGGCGGGGGCGGTCCGCGCCGGCCAGGCGCCAGCGGATCACCTGGGGGTCGTACACGTTCCACTCGTGCGGCGGCAGCACGGTCACGCCGACGCGGCGCCGGGAGCTGACCAGGTGCATGGACTCCAGGACGCGGACCACTTCGCGCATCACCGATCGCGAGACGTCGAAGCGCTGGGCGAGTTCGTCGGTGCGCAGAACGCTGCCGGGCGGGTATGCGCCTGCGGTGATCTCGGGGCCGAGGGCGCCCAGTACGCGGCCGTGCAGCCCCCGGTCCGTGATGCTCATGCACTCAGAGTACGGGGCGGATCACGCGAACAAAAAGTCAGACTTATATGTCACACACTCTTGAATTCGTCGTATCTAATGCGCTTCAGTTGCGTCGACATCACGTGTCGACGAAGACCAGCAGACAGTGAGGCAGCGATGAACACCCCCCCTGTCGTCGTGATCATGGGCGTCGCGGGCACCGGCAAGACGACCATCGGTCCTCTGCTCGCCGCCCGGTTCGACGTTCCGTACGCCGAGGGCGACGACTTCCACCCGCAGGCCAACATCGACAAGATGTCGGCCGGTACACCGCTCGGCGACGACGACCGGTGGCCCTGGCTGGACGCCATCGGCGCGTGGGCGCACGAGCGGGCGGGGCACGGAGGGGTGGTCAGCTGCTCCGCGCTGAAGCGGTCGTACCGCGACCGGCTGCGGGCCGCCGCGCCCGGCGTGGTCTTCGTGCATCTCAGCGGTGACCGCGCGCTCGTCGAGGACCGGATGGCGCACCGGCAGGGGCACTTCATGCCCACGGCGCTGCTCGACTCCCAGTTCGCCACGCTCCAGCCGCTGGAGCCGGACGAGGCCGGGGTCTCCGTGGACGTGGCGGGCAGCCCCGAGGAGATCACCGGGCGGGCGGCCGCAGCCCTGGACGCCCTCCGGTAGGCCACCGGGCAGCTCCCTGACCGCACCTCCCTCCCTCCGGGGCCCCCACCTCTCCCCCGGCTTCTCACCGACCCCCACCCACGAGGAAACCACCGTGACCAGACTCAGCGTCGAGATGCTGGCAGCGGACGCACCCGAGCCGATCACCTCGGCCGGCCACGCTCAGCTGGGCATCGCCGTCCTGGCGGGCATCGCCGTCATCGTCCTGCTCATCACGAAGTTCAAACTGCATGCCTTCCTGTCGCTGACCATCGGCTCACTGGCGCTCGGCGCGTTCGCCGGTGCGCCGCTGGACAAGGTGATCACCAGCTTCAGCGCCGGACTCGGCTCCACCGTCGCCGGCGTGGGCGTGCTGATCGCCCTCGGCGCGATCCTCGGCAAGATGCTCGCCGACTCCGGCGGCGCCGACCAGATCGTCGACACCATCCTGGAGCGGGCCGGCGGCCGGACGATGCCGTGGGCGATGGTGCTGATCGCCTCGGTGATCGGCCTGCCGTTGTTCTTCGAGGTCGGCGTGGTGCTGCTGATCCCCGTGGTGCTGATGGTCGCCAAGCGCGGCAACTACTCCCTGATGCGTATCGGCATTCCGGCGCTCGCCGGTCTGTCCGTGATGCACGGTCTGGTCCCGCCGCACCCCGGCCCGCTGGTGGCGATCGACGCCGTCGACGCGAACCTCGGGGTGACGCTGGCGCTGGGCGTGCTGGTCGCCATACCGACGGTGGTCATCGCCGGTCCGCTGTTCTCCAGGTACGCGGCCCGCTGGGTGGACGTCCCGGCGCCGGAGGGGATGATCCCGCAGCGTCCCTCCGAGGACCTGGAGAAGCGCCCCGGCTTCGGCGCCACGCTGGCCACGATTCTGCTGCCGGTCGTGCTGATGCTGGCCAAGGCGCTGGTCGACATCGTCATCGACGATCCCGAGAACTCCGTGCAGCGCGTCTTCGACGTGGTCGGCTCCCCGCTGATCGCGCTGCTCACGGCCGTCCTGGTCGGCATCTTCACGCTGGGGATGCCCGCCGGGTTCAGCCGGGAGCGCGTCTCCGCCGTGGTCGAGAAGTCGCTCGCGCCGATCGCGGGCATCCTGCTGATCGTCGGCGCGGGCGGCGGCTTCAAGCAGACGCTGATCGACACCGGTGTGGGCCGGATGATCCTGGACATCTCCGAGGACTGGTCGATCCCGGCGCTGCTGCTGGCCTGGCTGATCGCGGTGGCGATCCGGCTGGCGACCGGTTCGGCGACCGTGGCGACCGTCTCGGCGGCCGGGCTGGTGGCGCCGCTCGCGGCCGACATGTCGACCGCGCACACCGCCCTGCTGGTGCTGGCCATCGGCGCCGGCTCGCTGTTCTTCAGCCATGTCAACGACGCCGGTTTCTGGCTGGTGAAGGAGTACTTCGGGCTGAACGTCGGGCAGACGATCAAGACCTGGTCGGTGATGGAGACGATCATCTCGGTGGTCGCCGGCGCTCTGGTGCTGCTGCTGTCACTGGTCATCTAGCCGGGCCCCCGGGCACCCGCGGGCCCGTCCGTTCCTCGTCGTGACGAGGGGCGGGCGGGCCCGTCGGCGTCGTCAGGGTCGCCAGAGTGGATGCTCGCGCTCCGCCCACTCCCGGCGGACGGATCCGGTGCGCATGCCGCGGCGGGCCTCGGGATCCGCCAGGGCCATGCCGATGTGCCCGGCGAGGACGATGCCGAGGGTCAGCGCCAGCCAGTCGTGGACGAAGGTGACGCTGGTGCGCCACACCAGCGGGGTGAGGTGCGTGAACCACATCAGCAGACCGGTGCCCAGCATCACCAGTGTGGCGCCCGCGATCCAGGCCGCGTAGAGCTTCTGGCCGGCGTTGAACTTCCCCGCGGGACGGGAGGAGGGGCGTTTGTCTCGGCGCAGGGCGGCGCGCAGCCAGGTGCGGTCGTGCGGGCCGAAGCGGTTGAGGCGGCCCAGGTCGGCGCGGAAGGCACGGGAGGCGAGACCGGCGAGGACGGGGACGGGCAGCAGGAGCCCGGACCACTCGTGCACGGTGACGACGAGGCCCCGGCGGCCCACGAGCTGCGCGAGCTGGGGGACGTAGAGGCAGGCGGCCGTGAACACGCACAGGCCGGTCAGCGCGGCCGTGGTGCGGTGCACCCACCGCTGGGCGCGGCCGAAGCGCCGTACGGCCGTGGCGGCGGGCGGGGTGTCAGTCCGTGGGCTCATCGTCGCGTCCGTTCGAGCGGCCGACCCAGGCGTCGACATCGTAGCCGCGCTCCTCCCAGTAGCCGGGTTCGACGTCCTCGGTGACGGTGATGCCGGAGAGCCACTTGGCGGACTTGTAGAAGTACATCGGGGCCACGTAGAGGCGGGCGGGGCCGCCGTGGGCGTGGCCGAGGTCCTCGTCCCGCATGCGCAGGGCGACCAGGACGTCCGCGCGGCGGGCCTGGTCGAGGGTGAGGCTCTCGGAGTAGGCGCCGTCGAAGCAGGTGAAGCGCACCGCCCCGGCCGTGGGGCGCACTCCGGCGGCGTCCAGGAGCCGGGACAGGCGTACCCCCTCGAAGGCCGTGTCCGGCACCCGCCAGCCGGTGACGCACTGGACGTCGCGGACCGTGCGGGTCTGCGGCAGGGACCTCAGCTCGGCCAGGGTGTAGCTCGCGGGCCGGTCGACCAGGCCGTCGACGGTGAGGCGGTAGGTCTCGGCGTTCTTGCGCGGGACGGAGGAGGTCACCGAGTAGTAGCGGAAGCCGCCGCCGTTCGGCAGCAGTCCGGTCAGGCCGGTGGGGTCCTTGTCGGAGGCTCCGGCGAGGAAGGATTCCAGGCCGCGCTGGAGGGTGGGCGCGGTGACCACGCCGAGGGCGCCGAGGCCGAGGGTGCCGAGCAGGATCCGGCGGCCGACGGGCCTGCCACGCCCGTCCTCCCCGTCCGGTCCGTCCCGGCCGTTCCGCTCGCCCGGTTCGTTCCGCCTGCTCGGGCCGTTCCGCAGGTCCCGGCCCTGCGGCGGCTGTTCGGAGTTCACTCCCTCATTCGAGCACCCGCGCCCCGGTCGGGCCAGGGATCGCGGGTGCCCGTCAGACTTCCGTAACACCGGCCCCCGCGGTCCTACGGGGTGCGCTCGGCCTCCTGGTCGAGCTGGAACGCCTCGTTGCCCAGCCCGATGCGGGCGTGCGTCTCGGGGGCGCGGGCGCGCAGGATCGCGCCCTGGACCAGTCCGATGACGAGGGCGAGCCCGATGACACCCGGCAGGATCCAGCTCAGTACGGAATCGGGGCCCGCCCCGACCAGCACGTCGAAGTCCTTGACCGTGTAACCCGCGATCACCACCAGGGCGGTGCCCGCCAGCGCCGAGGTGACCAGCCGCCAGGCCTGCGCGCCCGCGGCCCCGCGCCGGACGAAGAAGACGACGACGGACAGGGAGGCGATGGCCATCAGCACGATCACGCCGAGCGCGCCGATGTTGCCGCCCCAGGTGAACAGGCGCAGGACGGGCGCGGTGGGGTCGCCGGCCGGCTTGTCGTCGGTGAACGCGAAGACGAGGACCAGCACGGCGGCGATGCCGGTCTGCAGCAGGGAGCCGGTGCCGGGGGCGCCGCTGGTGCCGGTGGTGCGGCCGAAGGCGGCGGGCAGCAGGCCCTCACGGCCCATGGCGAAGGCGTACCGGGCGACGACGTTGTGGAAGCTGAGCATCGCCGCGAACATGCCGGTCACGAAGAGGATGTGCAGGACATCGGTGAAGGTGCCGCCGAGCCGCTCCTCGGTGAGGAAGAACAGCAGGCCGGCGCTCTGCTCCTGGGAGGTGCCGATGATCCCGGCGGGGCCGGTGGCGACGGTGAGCGCCCAGCTGCTGATGGCGAAGAAGACGGCGACGCCGGTGACCGCGAGGAACATCACGCGCGGCACGACCTCGTGCGGCTTGCTGGTCTCCTCCGCGTACACGGGGGCCTGTTCGAAGCCGAGGAAGGCCGCGATGCAGAAGCACAGGGCGGTGCCGACACCGGCGCCGGTGAGTGTGTCGGGGTTGAAGGCGTGCAGCGACAGGCCCTCCTTGCCGGGGTCGGCGATGGCGGCGATGTCGAAGACGACGACCAGCAGTACCTCGATGACCAGCAGGACGCCGAGGACGCGGGCGTTGACGTCGATCTTCAGCCAGCCCAGCGCGCCGACGGCCAGCACGGCCACGAGCGACGGTATCCACCAGGCGATCTCGATGTCGGCGTAGGTGGCGAAGAGGCCGGAGACCTCGAAGCCGAAGATGCCGTAGATGCCGATCTGGAGGGCGTTGTAGGCGACGAGCGCGACCATGGCGGCGCCCGCGCCCGCGGTGCCGCCGAGTCCGCGGGAGATGTAGGCGTAGAAGGCACCCGCGTTGTGGACATGCCGGCTCATCTCGGCGTAGCCGAGGCTGAAGAGGACCAGCACGGTGCCGAGGACCACGAAGAGCAGCGGCTGGCCGACGATGCCCATCACCGCGAATGTGGTGGGCATGACACCGGCGACCACCATGAGGGGGGCGGTCGCGGCGAGCACGGAGAGCAGCAGGCCCCCCGTGCCGAGGCGGTCGGCGCGCAGCGCGCGCTCCTGCCCCTTGAACGTACTGATGCCGCCGGTTGTTGGTCTGCTCTTGCTCGAACTGTCCGTCGTCATCTCGAGACCGTCCTTGGGTCGGTGGTGGTTTCGGGCGCGTGCGAGGGCTTGGGAGGGTGGGAGGGCCGGGTCAGACCGTGCCCAGGGCGACGGCACGGGCGGTACGGAAGGCGGCCAGGGGGTCACGGCCGGGGTAGGACCAGGGGGCCGGCGTGGAGTGCTCGCCGATGCGGTGGAACAGGGCGGCGGCCTCGGCGCCCCGTCCCTCGCAGGCCTTGGCGTGGGCGAGGAAGTTCAGGTCGACCAGCCGGCGCGGATGGTCCTCGTGCTCCCACTCCAGCCACCAGTCGAAGGCGGCCTTCATCACCTGCCGGGCACGACGGCCGACCCAGTGCCCGGAGGAGACCGGGTCGGCGGGCTGGTGCCCGGCGGCGGCCAGGGTGCGGTAGCGCTCGGCGTGCGCGATGACCGGCAGGATGGCCAGCGGGGAGTCGGCGGGTGCCTGCTCGGCGGCCCAGTTGGCGAAGTCGTACACCTCGTGCAGCGGGTCCGGGCCCGCCTCCACGCGACGCTCCGCGAGCCAGGCGACCACGAGGTGGTGGGCGTGGTGATGGTCCGCGTACCGGGTGCGGACCTGCTCGAAGATCCGGACCACGTCCCCCTCCGCGCCCAGGGAGCACTCCAGGAGGAGCAGGCCCAGCCAGGGGGTGGGGTCGGCGGGCCGCAGCTCGGCGGCCTTGTGGCAGGCCTCGCGGGCACGGGCCGGTTTCTCCTTGCCGCGCAGCGCGCGCCGTACCTGGGCGAGGGCGAGCAGCACGGAGGCGTCGCCGGAGTCGGGCTCGGCGAGCAGCCACTCGCGGGCCCATCCGGCACAGTACGACTCCCTGGCGAGCACCGTGATCCGGTGCCCCCGTCGGTCCCAGTTGTCCCCCGTCCGGACGAGCAGGGAGCGGGTGTTCTGCCAGCGGCCCTGCGCCAACGCGGCTCGCGTGGAAACGAGTTCGGCGTCGTCGAGAGCCTCGTCGAAGGCCTGTGCCGCACGTTTGCGGGCACGGCCGAGGGGAGGCGGGGGTGGGGACACCGCGGAACTTCCTCACGCGCTCTTCTTGTGGCACGGCCCACGGCGGGTGGTCGGTGCGGCAGTGGTCGGCTGCCGATTGCCATGAGCTGATCACAGACAGCAAACCGTCAGCCCACGGATCACGTCAAGTGCGCCCGGAGTGTTACACGCGTCAACTGTGGTCACGAACAGGCAACTTGTGGTACCGGAGGCATCATGTCATCGCGGGGCGCGGCTTCCGGGCACCGCTGCTTGGATGGCCGTATGAGTGCTGACGAGATCATCGACATCGTCGACGAGAACGACCGGGTGGTCGGGCGGTCGCCTCGCGGTGAGGCCTACGCGCGGGGTCTGCGCCACCGGTGCGTCTTCGTCCTGGCCCGGGACGCGCGGGGGCGGGTCTTCGTCCATCGCCGCACGGCGACCAAGCTGGTCTTCCCCTCGCTGTACGACATGTTCGTCGGCGGGGTCGTCGGCGCGGGCGAGGGGTACGACGAGGCGGCCCTCAGGGAGGCGGAGGAGGAACTCGGCATGAGCGGACTGCCGCGCCCCGCGCAGCTGTTCACGTTCCTGTACGACGACGGCGCGGGGCGGACCTGGTGGTCGGCGGTGTACGAGGTGCGCTGCGAGCAGCCGGTGCGGCCGCAGGCCGAGGAGGTTGCCTGGCACGCCTTCCTGCCGGAGGCGGAGGTGGAGCGGCGGCTGGGTGAAAGCGACCGGGCGTGGGTGCCGGACGGGGTGGCGGCGTACGAGCGGCTCAAGGCGTGGCGGTCGGAGCAGCCGGGACAGCCGGGAGCGGTCCGGGCGGCCGGAGCGGGGTGAGGGTCGGTAAGGTCTGCGGCGTGATCGATTTTGCGCGGAACGTCCGGTTGTGGTTCGCGCCGGCGGAGGTGCGGGACGAGGGCACGACGCCCGACTACCGGTTCTCGCTGGCGAACGAGCGGACGTTCCTGGCCTGGCTGCGCACCGCGCTCGCGCTGATCGGTGGCGGGTTCGCCGTGGATCAGTTCCTGCCGGACCTGCGGTGGGGCTGGCGGGTCGGACTCGCGCTGGCGCTGCTCATCGCGGGTGCACTGTGCGCGCTGCGTTCGGTCAACCACTGGGTGCGGTGCGAGCGGGCGATGCGGCGGGGCGAGGACCTGCCGGTGTCGCGGTTCCCGGCGCTGCTGAGTGCGGTGGTGGCGGTGGTGGCCGGGGCGATGGTCGTGGTGGTGCTCTTCGGGTGGGCGGGGTGAGCGGGGGGAACGGCCCGGCCACCCGGGATCCCGGGCTGCAGCCCGAGCGGACCCGGCTGGCGTGGCGGCGTACGACACTGTCGGGCACGGTGGTGGTCGTACTGGCGGCGCGGGCGGCCGCTTCGGGAACGGGGTCGGGGGTGGCGGTCGGGGCGGCGGCGGTGTGCTGCGTGAGCTGGGTCGTGTTCCTGGCCGTCGCGCACCGGCGGATTCTTGCGCTGGCCCGTGGCGGGGTTCCCGGCGCTCTGGCTTCTCGGTACGCGGCCGCGGTGGTG
>NZ_NEUB01000725.1 GCF_002910825.1 Streptomyces sp. SM1
GGGAAAGGCGGGTGCCGTCGATGAACCAGCGCAGGACGAGCACCGCCTGCGGGAAGCAGCCCAGCGCACGCCTGCCCCTGCGGGTTCCGGCCGCGACGCGGTGATCGCGCAGCAGCCGGGCCAGGTGCTCGGCGGTGGACCGCTTCACATCGAGCACCGCGGTGTATGTGACACTGGTCGGCACGTGAGGCCCCTCGGTCAGAACAATCCGTCGCAAGATCGTTCCTACCAGGGGCCTTACGTCTGCCCGGACTTGGGGACCGCACGGGCCGCAGCGCAAGCATCGCGATCACAGCGAGCGACGGGCGCTTACCGGGAAAGACTCAATGGGTTACCGCCCTCCGCGCGAAGTTCACGCCGCATTGGAGAATTTGCGACTCACCGCATGAATTGACCCCGGCCAGATCCCTGTCCGAAAAACGCGAGGCCCCTCACTGAGGGGTGACGGCAACGATCCGGACGACGATGACGGTGCGGCCGGTGTCCCCGTAGCCGTCTGACCGGCTCCCGAAGCTGGTTGCCGTCAAACGCTGCCGTCAAGGCATAAAGCAAAGGCCCTGTGGATCACTCCACAGGGCCTTTGACATGCTGTGCACTCGGCAGGATTCGAACCTGCAACCTTCTGATCCGTAGGCGGGTGCACCCTGATGCGGCCGTCCTCTGATGAGCGATCAGCCATGGACACAGGGCCCCGCTTCGGCCGGCCCGCGTCCTCCATCGTCCGCCGGTGTCCACCCGTGTTGATGTCAGTGGTTGATGTCAGGCGCCCGTCCGGACGGGCGTTGAAAGAGCGCTCCTGACCTGCGGTGCGGCAGATCTACGATGCGTAGAAGGGTGAAGCCTTCGCCCTCGTAGTACCTGTGCAGGCCCTCGTTGTCCTTCCACGCGTCCAGACGCAGCCATCGTTTGCCCTGCGATGCGGCAAGGTCCGCAGCCCAGTCGAGCAACCGGGCGCCGACCCCGCCGCCCGCCGCCTCCCGGCTTACGGCCATGCGATGCACGTACAGCGCCCCATCCGGATCATCCTCCGGGGTCCAGAACTCAGGGTCGGCGAAGCCATCCACTTGAATCGTCGCGATCGGCTCGCCGTCCTCGAACGCGAGGAAGCACACGCCCTGCTCCAGGGCGACCGCGATGCGATCGCGGTGCGGCGGGTACTGCCACTGATCGATACCGCGCGACGCAAGCCAAGAGGACGCCCCACGCAGCAACGTTTCCACGGTGCCGAGTTCATCAGGGCGACCGGGGCGGATGAGCAGGTTGGTCATGCGTCCTCGTTCGGCGCTTCGCGCTGCCGCTCATAGGAGATCACGTGCCGGTCACCAGGCAGCACGGTCACTGCCACCCGCACGGGCTGCCCCTCGGTCGTGTATCCGGTGACGACGTGGACACCGACCGGCGTGCCGGGGCCCAGGTCCAACCGATGCGTCTGCTCCGGCGTGGGCATGCGGACGTACAGCTCATCCAGCGTCCGAACCTGCCTGTATCCGAGTTCGGCAAGTACCTCGTTGGCGCCCCGCCCGATGTCCTCCGGGCGCATGATCTCTGAGTCCCGCACGATCGTGAGCGGAAAGTAGCTGTCGTTGATGTTGAACGGCTCGCCGTCGAGGTAGCGCACCCGCTTCCGTACGGCGACCAGTTCGCCCGGCTCAAGACGCAGCCGTTTGGCCACGTCCTCGGGCGGCTCCACGATGGTGACCTCGATTTCCTGCCGTGGCTCGCGCCCTTCAGCGGAGTACTCGGTCATGAAGGCGTCCATCTCCGGTGAGTACGGCCGCTTCCGGAACTCCGCTTGAGGACGGAACACCATCGGCCGGCGGCGCCGTACGAAGTGGCCCTGTGGACGGGCCGAGACGACAAGCCCCTCGTTCACGAGCTGCGCGAGCGCCTTGCGCACGGTCTCACGCGATACGCCGTACTGATCGCGCATCTCCGCTTCCGTCGGAAGCTTCGCATCCGGCGCAAGTTCCCCGGACGCGATCTGCTCCCGTAGCGCGTCCGCAATCTGCTGGTACATCGGGTTACGCCCGAGTCGGGTCACTGCCATGCCTCCCATAGAAGCCGCAGGCTGACCGCATTGTCCAGTCAATGCGGCCAATGCTCTTGCGATCAGTCGACCGCTCTGCCAACATCCTGTCTGTAGCCATTGTACGGACAATGGCTACAGCGCCCCGGGCATTCCTGTGCTTTCTCGCAGGGCTCCCGGAGCGAAGGGGCCCGGGACAGAGCGGGCCGAGGGACCCGGACCCCTGGTCAACCGGAGGGCTCAGACCGAAAGGTCACGTCTCCATACGCCTGAAACGAGAGCTCGTGTTCTCGAAGGAGACCTGTCCGCATCCGCTTCCCACGCAAGGGGGCCGCGTGCGCAGTCAACGAAGAGCTTGGGTGTCCCGCCGCATCGGACCGGTCGGCAGGCACCAGCACAGTCATCCGGTCCACTTCCTGGTTTCGCAGCGCTGACGCTGCGGCCGGCTGCCTCTCCCGCCCGTCCGGCCCGCTCCGCGCGGGTCGTACGGGCGGGGGTGCGGGGAGTCGGGCCGGTTCGTCCGGCCGGGTCCGCCCACAACACGACCACGTCAGGAGTCCGCATGTTCGGCAAGAAGACGCAGCAGTCGACCGACCTGACCAGCCCGGAGAGCGTCAAGAAGAGCCAGACGGTCTACGACCGCATCGTCTCCGGCGAGTGCAAGGACGCCACGGCCGAGCTGGACGCCGCTCACGGCCGCAAGCCCAAGCGCGGCTGACCACACCCATCCACAAACGGCACGCCCCCGGTGCTGGAACACCGGGGGCGCTGTTCGGGCCGTACCAACCCTGTGAGAGGAACCACGACCCATGGACCACATCGTCACTGTTCAGGACGCCGTTACCGCGTTCGCCGACTTCATGGAGCCGACGAACGCCGAGCTGGACGCGATCGAGCGTGAGATGCCCGTCATCCTGGCGGACGTCGAGCTGCTGGACGCGCACATCGTCACCATCGACCGCACGCCGACCGAGCTGGACAACCGGCGCATCCGCCGGGCCCGCCGCCGCGC
>NZ_NEUB01000726.1:0-961 GCF_002910825.1 Streptomyces sp. SM1
CCATGGCCTCCAGCGGGACGATCCCGAACGGCTCGTAGCCGGCGGGGCACAGCACCACGTCGGCGGAGCGCAGCAGCGCCGGCACCCGGGCGGCGTTCACTCCGCCGGTGAAGCGGACCCGGTCGGCGACCCCGGCGTCCCGCGCGAGACCGCGCAGCCGGCCCACCTCCGGGTCGTCGTCCAGACGTTCCGGGGGAGGACCGCCGGCCACGACGAGTTCGGTCCCCGGCAGCCGGGCCAGCGCCGCCACCGAGACCTCCGCGCCCTTGCGCGGCACCAGCCGGCCCAGCTGGAGCAGCCGGTACCGGAACGGGCCGCGCGGCGCCGCGGGTCCCAGCGGCGTGAACCGGCCGGTGTCCACACCGCACGGCACGACGCAGATCCGGTCCGCCGGCACGCCCACGCGCAGCAGCTCGGCGACCTCGTCCCGGCAGGTGGCGACGACCCGGTCGCAGCCCAGCCCCACCTCGGTCTCGCAGCCGATCCGCTCCGGCGGACTGGTGTCGGCGAACTGCTGGTGCCGCCGCTTCACCGTGCCCAGCGCGTGATACGTGTGCAGCAGCGGCAGGTCCAGCTCCCGGGCCGCACGCAGCGAGGCCAGACCCGACATCCAGTAGTGCGAGTGCGCCACGTCGGGGGTGTGCGCCCGCCACGCCCGGGCCAGGTGCTGCCCGAACTCCTCCATGTACGGCAGCAGCCGGTCCTTGGGGACCGGTTCCGGCGGGCCAGCCGGGACGTGGTGCACCTCGACGCCTTCGCGCAGGGTCACCCGGTCGGGCAGGCCGGGCGCGTCGCGCCGGGTGTGCACGGTGACGCGGTGGCCGCGGTCGGCGAGCGCCCCGGCCAGGGCGGCGACATGGACGTTCTGCCCGCCCGCGTCCACCCCGCCGAGGGCGGCGAGAGGGCTCGCGTGCTCCGAGACCAGCGCGATGGACAGCACGCCCGGGGCCGCGCCGTCACC
>NZ_NEUB01000726.1:1026-1937 GCF_002910825.1 Streptomyces sp. SM1
GCACACCTCCGTGATCAGGCGTTCCCAGTCGTCCAGGAACCGCTTGAGCCCGTACCGTTCGAGCGCGGCCTGCCGGGCCCGGGCCCCGTCCGCGGCGGCCGCCCCGGGCTCCGCCAGATAGCGGCGTGCCGCCCGGGCGAGGACGTCGGGCCGGTTGGACACGGTGCCCGAACCCTCCGGCACCGCCTCCACCGCCTCGGTGGTGGCCAGCGCCAGGACCGGCAGCCCCAGGTGCATCGCCTCCAGCAGGGACAGACCGAGAGAGGTCCAGCGCACCGGGTGCAGGTACATCCGCCGCTCGGCCATGGCCGTATGCAGGTCGCGCTGCGGGAGCTCCGCGGTGCGGCACCGTTCCGGCGGCAGGCCCAGGTGCCCGGCCAGGCCATCGGTGCGCATCCCGAAGACGTCCAGCGGCACCGCCCCGGCGAGCGCGGGCAGCAGATCCGTACCGGTGTACCGGCCGCGCCGCAGCGGCTCGTTGACGACGACGGCGGCACGTTCCAGCCGTCCCGTGCAGCGGTGGCCCGGGTCGACGATGCCGTGCTCGACCACCTCGGTGCGGGTGCCGCCGCAGTCCCAGAACAGCCGGTTGAAGTGGGTGACGTGCACGATCGTCAGATCGGTGCGGTCGGCGAACGGGTGCCGGGTCTCCGGTACGGCGCCGTCCGGGGCGTTGTGCTCCAGGTACACGGCCGGCACGTCCCGGCCGGGGCGGCGGCCGCCGAGCCACTGCTCGGCGAGCTCGAGTTCGTGCGGACGCTGCAGGACGACCAGGTCGAACGGGGTCTCCCGCAGCTCCCGCGGGGTGGCCTCGCGCACCGACGCGGGCCAGGCGAAGGTCCGGGCCCGGCCGAGCCCGTCCGGACCGCGGTCCGGGGTGACCGGGACCACATAGGTGTGCGGGCCCTGGA
>NZ_NEUB01000727.1 GCF_002910825.1 Streptomyces sp. SM1
GGCGCGCCGCGGGACAGCCGTCAGCCGTCAGCCGTCAGCCGCGGACCTCCTGCCGCGCCGCCGCACCGCGAAGACCACCGCCGAGCCCGCGAACAGTGCGGCCGTGACGATCAGCCAGCGGGTCGCATAGCCGTCCGCGGACTGGCCCGCCACGCCCGCGTACCGTTCCGACACCCGGCCGGTGATCAGCGGGAACCACACGAGCAGCAGCAGCCCGGACAGGGCGGCCGGCACCCGTACGTGGTTGATCCACGCCCCGCGCCGGCCCGCGCCCCTCACCAGCGCACGGTCGGCCGCCGCGTACAGCGGCAGCAGCACCAGGTCGTGGACGACCGCCGCGCCCGCGAACCACAGCGCGACGAGGAACCAGTCGCCGTCGAGCAGCCGCACCCCCGCATACGCGCAGAGGGCGAACGAAGCGAGCAGCACGAGCAGGTGGAACGGGCTGCCGAGCACAGGGCGGGGGAGCCGGTATCGCGTGCGCACGGGCTCGGGCCTCCTCACAGCTCACCGAAGGTCAGCCGCGCGACCCACTTGGTGTTGAGCACACCGGGCGCCGCGGGGACGATGATCCGGGCCGGACGGCCGTGATCGGGGGTCAGCTCCGCGCCGTTGACGAACAGGGCGAGAAGGGAACGCGGGTCGCCCACCTGGTTGGCACGCAGCGCCCCGCGCCGGAAGGCGCCACGGCGTTGCAGCGACTCCACGAACACGTCGACCGGGTCGTCATGGCCGACGAGCGCCGCGAGGTCCCGCAGCCGTACGCCCCGCCACGACTGGTCGGAGGTGGACCAGCCCTCCACGCAGGCGATGGGCAGGTCGGCGCTGTGCAGCGGCAGGCCGAGCAGATCGGCCTTGCCGAGCCGTACGGTGCCGGAGCGTCCGGTGACGACCAGCCGCCACGCCTCCTCGGTCGTCTCCTCGGCGCGGATCCCGGCGTACGCGGCCGTCTTGTTGATCTGGAAGCCCGCCGGTCCGCTGCCGGGTTCCGGCCCGCCGTGCGGGGTGAGGACAGCGGTCTCGCGGAGCGGTCCGTCGAAGCTGCGCCCGGCGGAGGTGGCGAACAGGAGCAGTGAGCCGCCGCCGACCAGCCCGAGCGCCCCGCGCCGTGAGACGGTCGGCGGGTCGGGGCGGGGCGCGACGAGTTCGTCCGACGGCTCCTCAGCCCCCTCGCGCATCCGGCGCAGATTGCGGAACGCCGTCGGCGCCTTCAGCACCGCATGGGCGAGGAACGCCCCGAAGAACACCCAGGCGCCGTAGAAGTGCAGCGGATAGAAGGAGCCGGGGAAGATGTAGTCGAGCTGGACGTTGAGGATCCCGGTGACGAACTGGAACAGTGCCCCGCCGACGAGGAGCAGCAGCGAGATCCGCTCCAGGGCGTGGGTGAGCGAGCGGACCGGCGGCAGGGTGAACAGCCTGGGCACGACCGACCACAGCTTGGCCAGCAGTACCGGGACGAGCGCGAGTCCGAGTGTGACGTGGACGCCCTGGGTGAGCCGGTACAGCCACGGCGGGTCGGTGGGCCAGGAGAAGAGGTAGAAGCCGAGGAGCCCCTTGCCGGGTGTCTTGTCGTTCACCGGCCCGAGATCCGGGTTGTAGGCGGCGTACGACAGCAGTCCCGTCACGAACAGGACCGTGACGCCGGCGAGGAGGAACACCCCGAGGACCGAGGTGAACCGGGGGCCTCGCAGCGGGCTGCGCCAGAAGTCCGGCGCGAACGGTCCGCGCGCGGGGCGGGTGGGGAGGGGAGACCGAGCCATGTGCCGACCGTAGAACCGCAGCACCCCCCGGACGGGTCCGGAAACGATGACGAAACGCTGACGTCCGCCCCTGTCATCCGCTCGGCTGCGCTCTCCCGGCCTAGCGTGACGACGTGAAACGCGATCTCCCCCGCACCGCTCCCCCCGCTGTCTCCGCCGGCACCTCCCGTGGCGGTCTCGTCCGTGATCTGTCCGCCGTCGCCGCGGCCGCGCTGCTGGTCCTGGCGGCCGTCCTGATCGGCACCCGGATCCAGGACCGGTACGGCACGCTGCGGGTGGCCTGGCCTCCGCTGGTGGGCGACTGGATGCCGCACACCGGCCCGGGTACCCCGGCCGCGCTGGCCGTCGCCTCCGCCGTGGTGGCGTACGGACCCTCCCTGGCCGCCCGGCTGTCCTGGCGGCCCCTGCTGTGCACGGCGTGGGGGGTGTCGCTGGCGTGGACCTGGTCGCTCGCCCTCGTGGACGGCTGGTCCCGGGGCGTCGCGGAGCGGCTCACCACCCGGCACGAGTATCTGCAGGTCATCGACCGTTTCCAGGACATCCCCGCGGCACTGCGCGGCTTCGCCGGGCACATCCTGATCGATGCCCCCGACAACTGGCCCGCGCATGTCGCCGGGCATCCGCCGGGCGCCACGCTCACCTTCGTGCTGCTGGACCGGACCGGTCTGAGCGGTGGCGGATGGGCGGGCGCCTTCGTCATCACCGCCGGCACCACCGCGGTGGCCGCGATCCTGGTCGCGGTGCGCCGGCTCGCCGACGAGCCGTTCGCCCGCCGGGCCGCGCCCTTCCTGGCCCTGGCTCCGGGCGCGGTGTGGGTGGGCACCTCCGCCGACGGCTTCTTCACGGCCGTCACCGCCTGGGCCGTCGCCCTGCTCGCCCTCGCCGTGACGGGTCACCGGCCCGCCTGGACCGGCTTCGGCTCCGGGCTGCTGTTCGGCCTGACGATGTACCTGTCGTACGGGCTCACCCTGTTCGCGGTCGTCGGCGCGGCGGTGCTGCTGCTGGGCACCCGGCGGCTGCGGCCGCTGCCGTACGTGGCCGCCGGGTTCCTGGTCGTGCCGGCCGTGTTCACGGCCCTGGGCTTCGACTGGTGGGAGGCGTACCGGCTGCTGGTCACCCGCTACTACCAGGGGGCGGGCGGGGTACGCCCGTACGGTTACTGGGTCTGGGCGAACCTCGCCTGCACGGTGCTGGTGGTCGG
>NZ_NEUB01000728.1 GCF_002910825.1 Streptomyces sp. SM1
GGCGAGGTGATCGGCGAGGTCACCTCCGGTGCCCCCTCCCCCACGCTGGGCAGGCCGATCGCGATGGCGTACGTCGACCCGGCGCACGCGGCGCCCGGCACCGAGGGCGTCGGTGTGGACATCCGCGGCAGCCACGAGCCCTACGAGGTCGTGGCGCTGCCGTTCTACAAGCGGGAGAAGTGACACCGTCGTAGGACGGCTCTCCGCGTCCCGTCCGTCTCGCCAGTCCCGTCCGTCCCGGCGTCTTTCACGCCGTCGCGCCCGTCGCGCGTGGAGTGGGCACGGCGTCCCCGCCCGCCCGCGCCGCCCGCAGTCCCTTCAGTCGTCCCCCGTCCCCCCGTACAGGAGAATTCAGGCCATGAGCAACCCCACGCAGCTGCGTTACAGCAAGGAGCACGAGTGGCTGACGGCCGCCGAGGACGGCGTGTCGACGGTCGGTATCACGGAGCACGCGGCCAACGCGCTCGGCGACGTGGTCTTCGTCCAGCTCCCCGAGGTCGGTGACACCGTGACCGCGGGCGAGACCTGCGGCGAACTGGAGTCGACCAAGTCGGTCAGCGACCTGTACTCGCCGGTCGGCGGTGAGATCACCGAGGTCAACGAGGACGTCGTGAACGACCCGTCGCTGGTGAACTCCGCCCCCTTCGAGGGCGGCTGGCTGTTCAAGGTGCGCGTCACCGACGAGCCCGCCGACCTGCTGACCGCCGCCGAGTACGAAGCCCACACCGCGGGCTGAGGAGTCGTATCCGCATGTCGCTACTGAACACGTCCCTGCACGAGTTCGACCCGGCGGTGGCCGCCGCGGTCGACGCCGAGCTGCACCGCCAGCAGTCCACTCTCGAGATGATCGCCTCGGAGAACTTCGCCCCGGTCGCGGTCATGGAGGCCCAGGGCTCGGTCCTCACCAACAAGTACGCCGAGGGCTACCCCGGCCGCCGCTACTACGGCGGCTGCGAGCACGTCGACGTGATCGAGCAGATCGCGATCGACCGGGTCAAGGAACTCTTCGGCGCCGAGCACGCCAACGTGCAGCCGCACTCGGGCGCGCAGGCCAACGCGGCCGCGATGTTCGCGCTGCTCAAGCCCGGTGACACGATCATGGGTCTGAACCTCGCGCACGGCGGGCACCTGACCCACGGCATGAAGATCAACTTCTCCGGCAAGCTCTACAACGTGGTCGCCTACCACGTCGGCGACGACGGCCAGGTCGACATGGCCGAGGTCGAGCGGCTGGCCAAGGAGAACAAGCCGAAGCTGATCGTGGCCGGCTGGTCGGCGTACCCGCGTCAGCTGGACTTCGCCGCGTTCCGCCGGATCGCGGACGAGGTCGGCGCGTACCTCATGGTCGACATGGCGCACTTCGCCGGTCTGGTGGCCGCGGGCCTGCACCCGAACCCGGTCCCGCACGCCCATGTCGTGACGACCACCACGCACAAGACCCTCGGCGGTCCGCGCGGCGGGGTGATCCTCTCCACGGCCGAGCTGGCCAAGAAGATCAACTCGGCGGTCTTCCCCGGTCAGCAGGGCGGTCCGCTGGAGCACGTGGTCGCCGCCAAGGCCGTCGCCTTCAAGGTGTGCGCCACCGAGGAGTTCAAGGAGCGCCAGCGCCGTACCCTGGAGGGCGCCCGCATCCTGGCCGAGCGCCTGGTCAAGGACGACGTCAGGGCCGTGGGCGTGGACGTGCTGTCCGGCGGCACGGACGTGCACCTGGTCCTGGTGGACCTGCGGAACTCGGAGCTGGACGGCCAGCAGGCCGAGGACCGTCTCCACGAGGTCGGCATCACCGTCAACCGCAACGCGATCCCGAACGACCCGCGCCCGCCGATGGTCACCTCGGGTCTGCGCATCGGCACGCCCGCACTGGCCACCCGCGGCTTCACGACCGAGGACTTCACCGAGGTCGCGGACGTGATCGCCGAGACGCTGAAGCCGTCCTACGACGTCGACGCGCTCCGGGCCCGGGTGACGGCACTCGCCGAGAAGCACCCGTTGTACGCCGGTCTGAAGTAATTTCGTACGCTTTTCTTGGTACGGACATCCGAGGCATCGCGCACACTGGCTCGGTGGGCGCGGTGCCCCGCACCATGAACCGCATAAACGATCCGCCTCTCCGGATCTTCCGATCTCCAGACCTTTCGATCTCCAGACCTTCCGATCTTCTGACCTTCCGATCTTCTGAACCACCCTTCCCGGTGGACAGCGCCGTCCGCCGAACCCTTAGGAGTCCCCCCCCGTGGCCATCTCGGTCTTCGATCTCTTCTCGATCGGCATCGGCCCGTCCAGCTCGCACACGGTCGGCCCGATGCGGGCGGCCCGGATGTTCGCCCTGCGGCTGCGCAACGAGGACCTGCTGGACTCCCTCGCCTCGGTGCGGGCGGAGCTGTACGGCTCCCTGGGCGCCACCGGCCACGGCCACGGCACGCCCAAGGCGGTGCTGCTGGGCCTGGAGGGCGACTCGCCGCGCACGGTGGACGTGGAGTCGGCCGACGAGCGGGTGGAGAAGATCAAGGACGGCGGCCGGCTCCGACTGCTCGGCGACCACGAGATCGCGTTCGCCTACGACGACGACATGGTGCTGCACCGCCGCAAGGCACTCCCCTACCACGCCAACGGCATGACGCTGTGGGCGTACGACGCGGCGGGCGCGGAGGTGCTGTCGAAGACGTACTACTCGGTGGGCGGCGGGTTCGTCGTCGACGAGGAGGCGGTGGGCGCGGACCGCATCAAGCTCGACGACACGGTCCTCAAGTACCCCTTCCGCACGGGCGACGAGCTGCTGCGCCTCGCCGAGGAGACCGGCCTGTCCATCTCCGCCCTGATGCTGGAGAACGAGCGCTCCTGGCGGACCGACGAGGAGATCCGCGAGGGCCTGCTGGAGATCTGGCGGGTGATGCGGGCGTGCGTGGACCGTGGCATGTCCCGCGAGGGCATCCTGCCGGGCGGCCTGAAGGTGCGCCGCCGCGCCGCGAACACCGCGCGCAAGCTGCGCTCGGAGGGCGACCCGCAGGCCCTGGCCATGGAGTGGATCACCCTCTACGCGATGGCCGTGAACGAGGAGAACGCGGCCGGCGGGCGAGTCGTCACGGCGCCGACGAACGGCGCGGCGGGGATCATCCCGGCCGTCCTGCACTACTACATGAACTTCGTCCCCGGCGCCGACGAGGAGGGCGTGGTCCGCTTCCTCCTGGCGGCCGGCGCGATCGGCATGCTCTTCAAGGAGAACGCCTCCATCTCCGGCGCCGAGGTCGGCTGCCAGGGCGAGGTCGGCTCGGCCTGCTCGATGGCGGCGGGCGCGCTGGCGGAGGTACTGGGCGGCAGCCCGGAGCAGGTGGAGAACGCCGCGGAGATCGGCATGGAGCACAATCTCGGCCTGACCTGCGACCCGGTCGGCGGTCTGGTCCAGATCCCGTGCATCGAGCGCAACGGCATGGCCGCGGTGAAGGCGGTCACGGCGGCCCGGATGGCGATGCGCGGCGACGGCTCGCACAAGGTGTCCCTGGACAAGGTCATCAAGACGATGAAGGAGACCGGCGCGGACATGTCGGTCAAGTACAAGGAGACGGCCCGGGGCGGGCTCGCGGTGAACATCATCGAGTGCTGACGGACCGGCTCCGGCCGGCCCGGTTCGGTCAGCGGTGTCCGGCCCGGCGCCTGCCGCCGACCGGTGCGCGGGTGAGGGGGAGCGTCAGCGGTGCTCCCCCTCCGAGAGGGCGAGAATCTCCCGGAACCGGGCCACGAGGCGCGCGACCGTCCGGGGGTCCGTCCCCTCCGCCGCCAGGAGGACGGCGAGCCGGCGCACCGCGTCGCGGTACGCCTCCCCCGCGTACCGCCAGTCCGCGAGCGCGGAGTCCGCGTCGCCCGGCCAGAGCAGTCCGAGGGCCGTCTCCCACACCCGGGCGGCGTCCGTGTTCGTGGTCGTGCTCGCGAAGTCCGCGAAGGCCGACCGCCAGATCCGGCGCGACACCGTGGCCGCGACGGTGTCGAGGGCGTCCGGCCACGGGCCGGGGCGGGCCAGCAGCAGCCGCACCTGGTCGAGCGGTGCCAGCCCGCTGCCCCGCACACCTCCGCCGAGTTGCGCCTCGACATCCATGCCGGGAGTGATCCCGATGCCCGCGGCCCTCAGTTCGTCCAGGGTGACGGTGCCGGCGCCGGTGAACCCCGGCGGGTTGCCGGGCAGGTCGTCCTCGGTCACCCGGCCGGCGATCCACCGCCGCCGGGTCTCCTCGGACGGCGGCGCCTGGAGGGGGAGGTCGTCGGCCGCGACCCGCGGGCCGGACGGCACGGTCCGGTCGGCCGGGTCCGCACGTTGCCGGTCCGGATCGGCGATGTCCGGGTGCCGGTGCTCGAAGGTGTCTCGGGGCCCGGGCAGGGACTGGGGAGGCTCCGGGACGGGTCCGTCGTCCGGCACCGGCGCCCTCTCGGCCTCGTCGCCGAGGGCGGGGGCGGGATCGGGGTCGGGGTCGGGGTCGGGGTCGGGGTCTCGGACAGTGCCCGACAGCAGCCCCGGACCGGTCGGCCGCGGACCCTTGTCCGTCCGGGCCGAGGTGCCGGTGGAGGCCGGTGGCGCGGTGGGGCCGGTGAGGGCGGACCGCGAGGGCGGGGGTTCCACCGGTGGGGCCGGGGCAGGCGCCGTGCGCGTCGGGGCCGGGGCGGGGGCCGCGGTCTTCACCTGGTCGGTGCGGACGACGACGCCCAGTCGGTCGCTGAACAGGGCCGCCACGTTGGTCAGCCAGTCGGCCGCCTCCGCCGCGTCCAGACCCGGGCGGACCGACTCGCTCATGTAGCGGCCCGACTTGTCGTTCACCACCCAGGAACGCAGCTTCCCGCTCCAGCGGAACTCGCCGGACACCCGGCTGCGGCCCTCCAGCGTCCGGCCGGCCGTCGCCCCGCCGTCGTCGAAACGGGCGGCGATGCCGGTGTGCCCCAGCCCGTCCAGCGTCTCGCGCAGCGACTCCGCCGTCAGGCCGGGGTCCTTCTCCCGCATCCCCGCCAGCAGCGCGTCGAACTGCTCCGGCGTGACGATCCCGCTCAGGTCCTCCGTACCGAGGATCACCCGTCCGTCATCGGTGACCGTGTACAGCCACACCGCGTCCCGGTTCCCGGTGACCAGAAGATCCGGGTCGGCCTCGTCCAGCGGCATCCACAGGGGGTTCAGCCGTACGTCGCCCTCCCGGTCGCGTTCCTCGTCCTTGATCCGTTTCGGGAGAACCGCGTCGCCGAACCGGTCGCGGGGTCCGGCGTCGCTGCCGTCGTAGTGGTTGACGCCGTTGTAGTAGACCTCCGTCTGCCGCGTGGCGTCGTCGGGCCCCGCGCCGCTGACCCGCCGGGCGCCTGACGGGCCCTGCCGCACCACGTCGACCCGGAGGCCGAACGCGTGCGCGGCCAGGGGCAGGAACGCCTCCCCGGCCGAGGTCCCCCAGTCCCGCTCCCAGTTGACGACGGCTTCCAGGAGCGCGGCCAGTTCCGTGTCGTCCAGCGGCGCGGTGCTCTGCGTGTAGGCGGTGCGGAGCAGGCGGCGCACCGCGCGGTCGTCGAGGCCGTCGGGCGCCGGCAGCAGACCGTACTGCCCGAGGTACTCGAACATGCCGCGCGGGCTCAGGTCGTCGGCCTCGGCCTCCAGGACGGCCCGGGCGTCCCGCGGTGAGACACCCGGGCCGACGGGCCGCGACGCCATGCGGGCGTCGACGTACCGCCTCAGCAGTTCGGTGGGTTCGAGGGCCTCGGGTACGGGGACGCTCCGGACGCCGTGGTGGGAGAGGAGGGCCAGCATCGCGCTCCGGTCCATGTCCCGGACCCGTGCGGCGAACGCGTCGGCAACCGTCTGCCGGAACTGGCCGACGACCTGCGCAGGCAGTCGGCCCCGGCTGCGGCTCACGTAGTCCTCCATGAGGGACCGCATGGCCCGGAGCACGGCTCGCGACGGGCCCGCCGTGGTACCGGCCGTCGCCTGACGGGTCAGGTCGCCACGGACCGCGTCGGGGTCAGTGAGCCAGTCGTACGCGGCGCGGTCGGTGACCGCGAGGCCGGGCAGACGGCTGCGGATGTGTACGGGGTCGCCGGCCATGAAGGAGAACAGAAGGCACTCACCCGTGCCGGGCACCGGCACCCGGCGGCCCCTCGCCGGTCCGCTGCCGCCGTCCGACGCGGCATCCGTCTCGCCGCCCGGTTGAGACACGTTCGGCTTCGGAGCAGGCGGTTTCCACCCCGGGTCCGGCATCGGAGCCGGAGGTTTGGGCTCCGGCTCCGACTTCGGCTTCGGCTTCGGCTTCGGCTTCGGCTTCGGCTTCGGCTTCGGCTTCGGAGCAGGAAGCTTGAGCTCGGGGTCCGACTTGGGGGCAGGCGACTTGAGCCCCGGGCCCGGCTCCGGCTCCGGCTCCGGCTTCGGAGCAGGAAGCTTGAGCTCGGGGTCCGACTTGGGGGCAGGCGACTTGAGCCCCGGGCCCGGCTCCGGCTCCGGCTTCGGCTCCGGCTCCGGCTCCGGGGCAGAGGGCTTCAGCTCCGGCTCCGGCTCCGGCTCCGGGGCAGAGGGCTTCAGCTCCGGCTCCGGCTCCGGCTCCGGGTCCGGCTTCGGGTTCGGGTTCGGGTTCGGCTCCGGCTCCGGCTTCGGGTTCGGGTTCGGCTCCGGCTCCGGCTTCGGGTTCGGGTTCGGGTTCGGCATCGGAGCAGAGGGCTTCAGCTCCGGGTTCGGCTTCGGAGCAGGAGATGCGGGCTCCGGATCCGGCCTCGGATCGCGGGACTTGAGCGACGGATTCGGCTTCGCAGCCGGGGACTTGAACCCCGGGTCCAGCTCTGGAGCAGAGGGCCTCAGCCCCGGATCCAGCACCTGAGCGCTGGGCTTGATCCCCGGGTCCGGCACCGGAGCAGAAGGCTTGCGCCCCGGATCCGGCTTCGGAGAAGGGGACTTGAACCCCGGGTCCGGCACCGGAGCAGAAGGCTTCAGTGCCGGGTCCGGCTTCGGGGCAAGAGGCTTGAGGCCGGGATCCGGCTTCGGGGCAGGAGGGTTGGGCTCCGCGGCCGGCTTCGGGGCAGGGGTGGTCGGCAGGGCCGGCTGGTAATGGCGGTCGTCGAGGCTCAGTACCACGTGGGCACCGGAGTGTGCGGAGGGTCCGGCGAGTCCCCGGAGGGTGTCCGTCGGGTCCTGGGGAGCGAAGTCCTGGAAGCCGCCGTCGCTCCTCACCACCGTGACGCGGACGCCGAAGGTCCGGGCGGCGAGCAGCGGGAGCAGGTCCGCCGCGCCGTGGTTCCAGCCGGCCTCCGACGGGGCGTCACCCGGTCGCAGGAGCTGGGTGACCGCCAGTTCGGCCCGTGTCCCGGGGGGCAGATCGGCGATGTGCGGGATCAGGCCGCCGAGGCCGTCGAACTCGCGGCGTGCGGGTGTGTCGGTGCCGAGGTCCAGGCCCGCCGCGGCGATCTCCTCCGCGCCGAAGGCGTCGGTGTGGTCGGGGGCGACGGCGGCCAGCAGGTCCTCGTCGGCGTGGTCGGTGAGCCAGGTGGCCATCCTCCGGCGCAGGTCGGACGTCGCCCGTGGACCGGCGGGGTCGATGCCCTGCGCGGCCAGCAGCCCCGGGGCGGCGCGTTCGAGGCCCTGGGCGAGCGCGTGGAAGAAGGCGTCCCCGTCCCTCGGCACGTCCTGGAGCGTGTACATCTCGTTCGTGGGTGACGTGAGGACGGTGTCCGGTGCCGTACCGGTCCTGGTGTAGCGGGGCGGGGCCGGGCGCTCGGCCACGGGCTTCCCGGGCGGGGCCTGGTACGTCACCGCGGGCGGCTCGGCGAGGCCGTCCAGCTCCTCACGGCCCTCCGCGGTGGCCGCGAGCCGGTGCCAGCGGGTGAGCTGGTCCGCCCCGGCCCGTACCCGGTGGTATTCCGCCGCGGCCTTCTCCGCCGTGTCCCTGAGCGCGTCCAGCTCGGCGTGCCGGGTGTCGAAGGCCCGGCGGGCCGTGTCCCGGCGGGCGGTGGCCTCGTCGAGCGCCCGGCCGGGCGCTCTCGCGGACAGCAAGGCCGCGTCGAGCCGCCCGTCGGCCAGCGCCTTCTCGGTGCGCGCGGTCTCCAGCCGCAGATCGGCCGCCTTCCGCAGTTCCCCCGCGGCCTCCTGCGCGGCGGCCAGGCGGGCCAGAGCGGCGTCCTGCTCGTCCCGCAGGAGATCCGCCCAGCCGTCGTGCTCGGGTTGGGCGTACTCGTCGTCGGCGAAGGCGTCGACCTCGGTCTGCGCGGCGGCCACGTCCGCGTCCGCGATGCCGTGGTCCCGGCGGGCGTCGGCCTCGGCCTGTGCCAGGGCCCTGTCCGCGTCCTCGACACCCGTGCGGGCGAGGTCGACCGGGCGGGCCACCGCGTCGGCGATCCTGGTGGCCTCGTCGAGGGAGGTCTGCGCGGCGTCGAGATCCGCGCGCAGCCGGCCGGAGGCCCGCCGCTTCTTCCAGTAGGCCTTGTCCGCGGCGACCCACGCCTTGCTCGCGCTCTCGACCGCGTCCCACGCCTTCCCGACGCGCTCGGGGAAGTTCGCGTCGGTGACGATCCGCAGCTCCCGGGCGACGTCCTCCCGGATCCAGGTGACGACGTACGCCTCGGACTCCATCGCCTGCGGACCCGACCGGGCCTTGGCGAACGTGCCGCCCCGGATCCGGTTCGCGAGCCTGGAGTCCACGATGCCGCGGTGCACGTCGCCGACGCCGATCCAGGTGGCCGGGACGGCGAACAGGAAGGACCGGCCCGTCTTGGGCTTGAGGTTGCGCGAGGTCAGGTGGTCGTCGCCGACCGGCATGCTGTCGCCGTCGAGGTCGCCCGGGCCAGGGCCGAAGACGCCGATCTGGTTGAGTCCGGCGTTGTTCGGGGAGTCGTACAGGAAGGCGCCGCCGAAGCCCGAGGACTGGCTGTGCTCGACGGACGACGACGTGCCGGCGTTCTCCCCGTACCGTCTGAGCACCTCCAGTTTCTTGCCGTCGGCGACCGTCAGCAGCAGTGCGCGGCTGAAGTCGGGCGCCGAGCGCAGCGTCAGCTGCCCGGTGTCGGTGCCCACGAGGGACTTCTCGGTCAGCCCCGCCACCTGGTAGCCGTCCGGTTCGGTGGTGCGGGGGAAGAACGCCGTGACCGCCGTGGAGCTGGTGCCGTCCTCCAGTGCCTGGGCCGAGCCGGTGCCGAGGCGGGTCAGGCCGGTCTCCCTGGTCCTGCGCAGGAGTTCGGTGAGGACGGTGGCGTCGGGACCGCCCTCGGCCTCCAGCGCCCGGAGGGAGAAGCCGGCGTCGTACGCCTTCGTGAGGAGGAGGTCGCCGGCCATGCGGATGTTCTCGATGCCGATGATCCCGCGGGGGTGCATGCCGTTCTCGGGGAAGGTGAACGACCGGGTGGCGCCGGCTCCGTCCCGGACCGTCAGTTTCCCCTCCACCGCGGAGAGGGGCACCGGACGGGGCGGACCGGCCAGGGCGGGGTCGGCCGCCGGGTCGGGCGCGGGCAGCAGCCGGCCGGCCCCGGAGGTGCCGGTCCCGTCCGCCGCCGTCGGTGACGGCGCCGGCTCCATCAGGCTGAGCGGCACGTGCTCGCGCAGCTCGCCGACGTCGTCCTCCTCGACGATGCTCAGCCGGCCCCGGAAGCGGTCGAGGGCCGTGGACTTCGCCTCCTCCAGATCCGGGTCGGCCGGCGCGCCGGTGTTGGGGGTGTCGTCGGCCTCCAGGGTGATGCGCATCCGGTACGGGGTGACGACCTCCGCGTGCGGTTCGGTGGACGCCGCCCGGTAGATGGTGACGGTGGTGGCCGTGTGGCTCGACGCGACCGTCTTCCGGTTCGAGCCGCTCTCGGTGTACGTGGGTCCGGAGGCCGGGACATGGGGGTCGCCGGTGTACACCATCTGGCCGGTCAGGAAGCCCAGGTCGGCCCCGGCCGAGGACTCCGAGCTGTGCTGGGCGGTCTCGATCGCCCGCCGGTTCTCCTCCAGTTCCGCACTGTGGTCGAGTCCGTCGAACACAGGTGTCCCGGGGATCAGTTCGACGCGTGCCCGCACCCGCCGGCTGCCGATCCGGATGCTGTCCCAGCCCCAGCCGCCGGCCTTGACCAGCGTCGACGGACCGGTGGTCGTCATCTCCCCCTTGAGCGCCCGTGTGGCACGGCCCGTCACCAGCTGCCGGATCCGCTCCCGGCTCTCGTCGTCGAGCCCCAGTTTCCCGATCCGCCTGTCGAACGCGAGCAGCACGTCGGTGGGGTCGAGCGCGTTCACCGCGTACGTGCCGAAGGCGGCGCCGCGCATCCAGGGCTGCGGTGTCCAGGCCTGACCGGTGTAGCGGGGGACGTCGCCCATGCCGTCGTCGATCAGCCCCATCCGGTGGGCGCTCTTCTCCGGCAGGTGCCCCAGCAGGCCGCCCGGGGTGGTCAGTGCCGTCCCCGCCGCTCCGGCCAGGGAGCTCGGTACGAGGGTGCTGCCCGCCGCGGTCGTTCCGATGCTGCCCGTGCCCAGCCGGCTGGAGAGCAGCGCGAACCAGTGCTGCACGTCGCCGGCCACGAGCACCTGGTGGGTGAAGCCCTTGCGGTTCATGTCCGCGACGACCGTGCGGACGACGCCGAGACTGTGCGCGCCGGTCCTGGAGAGGGGGTTGGCGACGATTCCGTACGCGCCCATGAGGCCGTGTCCCGGATTCTGGGCGACGGAGTAGACCAGCTGGCCGCCGAAGACGAAGCTGGTGCTGGTGCTGGTCTTGCCGGCCGCCTGGCGGGTGCCGCCGAGCGTCATCTCGGTGTCCATGGACATCGGCGGGGTGAGGGCGCGCAGGTTCCCGACCGTCGTGGTGTACCGGAAGGTTCCCCACAGCTCGCCGTACGGCCCCTTGCCCAGCAGGCCGCTGCCCACCAGGCCCAGCGGTCCCGAGCTCTGGTCGAAGCTCGACGCCAGGTACTGGGGGGTGAAGGTGCGGACGACGGCGTCCCGGGTGGGGGCGCCCTCCTTCACCAGTTGCCAGGCGCTGCCCGACGCCGCCTCGAGGACCCGGCTCACCTCCGCGAGCAGCGTGGGTGACAGCACCATGTTCACGATGACGAAGGGGTGCTGCCCGAACTCCTTGAACTGCCGTGTCCCGCGGTCGGCCAGCCGTCCGGCGGGCCGGCTCGCGTCGGGGCCGGCGGGCAGCACGAGGTCGCCCTTCGCCAGTGCGAGGGCCCGCCCGGTGGTCATGGGGGCGGGTGCGGGCTCGTCGGACAGGTAGGGGTTGAGCGCCCCGTCCGCGTACGGGTCCACGTCGGGGGTGTGCTGGACGGGGACGCCGATGAGCACCTGTCCGGTCATCGGGCCGCCGCCCCGCAGGTGGCCCAGCGGCGTCCGGCCGAAGAGCACGTTGACCGGCTCGTCCAGGACCAGCAGTCCCGGCAGCCCGAGGCCGAGGCCGCGGATCAGGCCGCGGGGCCGCCAGTAGCCGCCCATGGTCGCGGTGAGGGAGAGGTCGTAGCGGTACAGGTGGGTGGGCTGGTTGCTCACCGACATCGGTTCGTTGGTGACCGTCGAGCCGAAGGTGGTCTCCGCCTCCCACTGCCATCCCTTGCGCACTCCCAGGGTCAGCCCGAGCGTGTTGCGGGGCAGGCCCGCCAGCTCGTCGACGTTGTTGTCACGGCCCGAGAACGTGCCCTCGAGGCCCAGGTCCACGCCCCGTTTCCCGCTCGTCTGGCCGTCGATCCGGTCGACGCCCTGGGCGCTGAAGCGCATTCCCTCGTCGACGTCCTTGCCCTCGTAACGGCGCCGGGTCAGCGTCCCGTGCACCCGGAGGGTGTAGTAGATCGTCCCGACGGAGTCGGGGTCCGTGAGTCTGATCGGCAGGCCGACCGTGGTCAGCGCCTCCAGGTTCGCGGTGACGTTCTGCTGCGACAGCACGCCGAGGACCTGCAGGGTGTTCTGGAGCGCGATCCGGTACCTGACGGGATCGGTCCACCGGGACGGCATGGGCAGGCTCCGGGCCGCCCGGAGCGCCTGCTCGGGCTCGCGCCCCAGCAGGTCGTCGAAGCGGGTGCGCCAGCCCTTCGGCAGGTTCGGCGGCAGCAGCTGGTCGAGGGGCACCACCAGCGTTCGGTTCAGATGCGAGACGGCCTCCACCACACCGTCGGCGAACGCGTCCAGCAGGGTGCGGCCGACGCCGTCCGCCGTGTCCGGGGTGACACGGGTGCGCAGGCCGTCGTCGAAGGTGAACTCCTTCACCCGGTGCATGCCCAGGGTGCGCGGCCGGTCCACGGTCAGATAGGACGGCACGAACGGCGGGGTCACGCCGTTGCGCAGGGCGAGTGTGGTCCCGTCGTCCCATCCGGCCAGCCGCCGTGCCTCGGAGCTGGTCATCCGGTCCAGGCTCCAGGTGAGGAAGCGCGTCGGCGGCGCGTGGTCACCGGCCCGCCGCACCCGCACCGACTTCACGACCAGGTAGAGGGCGGTCCTGGGGCCCTTGACCTGTCCGGCCGACTTGAGGGTGCCGGCCGCGCCGAGCCCGGCCGACCAGGTCTTCGCGAACGAAGCCTGGAAGGTCGGCCCGAACTGGAGCCGCAGGTCGGCGGGGAGCGTGCCGGGGTCGTGGAAGTTGAAGGCGGGTCCGGCGACGGCCTGCAGCAGCAGGCTCCTGCCGTCGGCCCGGCTCCGCTCGCTGCGGACCGTCGAGGTGTTGATGTCCCGCATCTCGGCCTGGTCGGTCTCGCCGACGAGCACCGCCGCCTGCGGAATCAGTTCCTCCACCACGAAGACGCCCAGTGGTGACTTCTTCTTGTCGTCGGCGAACAGCGGCGGGGTGGTGATGCGGCCGCGCGCCATCGTGCCGCCGTGCCGCTGGAAGCTGTCGCCCGAGAAGAAGATGTCCAGCTCGGTGTAGGCGGAGCTGCCGGGGAGGGCTCCGATCTGCCCGGCCGCCCAGTCGCGGATCGCCGCGACGGGGCCGAACCCCTCGATGCGGACGAGGCGATACTGGGAGTTGCGGTCCAGGTCGATGGAGCGGGGGATCCGGCCCGGCTCCGGGATCTTCGTGACGCTGTCGGGCAGGCGGACCAGGAGGCCCTTGCGCACGCTGAAGGAGAACCGGGCGGGAACGGCCCGGTCGGCCTTGGGATCGGGGGCGGTGCCGGGCTCGGGTTCGATGCCCGTGACGACCCGTCCGGCGGGGTCGGTGACGCGGATCTCGTAGTGGATGTCGTCCAGGAACGCCCGCGACTTGTCCAGCGTCCGGGTCTCCATCTGGTTCATGCGCTGGTCGGTCAGGGTGTAGCCGACCTTGTTGATGAAGCCGAACCGCAGGGCGAGCCGGCCGAAGCCGCCGAACGCCGCGGTGCCCGCCGGGCCGATCGGCCCGCCGAGGCCGTACAGGGAGTTGGCCTGCATGTTCTTGGTCAGCCCGAAGGTCGCGGCCGCCCGGTGCATGCTGTCGATCTTCGTCGAGTCACCGATGCCGTCGTCGAACGGGGCCCAGTTGCCGTGGTGACGCGCTCGGACCCACAGGACGCGCACCTTTCCGTCCGCGTTGGCGTACGGGAACGGGCGCCCCTCGCCGTCCGCCAGCGTCTTCGGCTTGTCCAGGAGCGTCTGCCGGACGTCGGCCAGCAGCCGTGCGCCGTCCGCGGGCCGGGCGTCCGGCCGGCTCCCCAGTGCGCGGTCGATGGCGTCCAGGGCCTGTTCGGAGCCGCGCAGGACGACCGTGCTCTGACCGAACGTGCCGGGATTGGTGAGGAGTTGTTCGATCTCGGTGGCGGTCAGACGGGACGGCAGCAGCGACTGGAGGTCGTCGACGTACGCGGGCATCTGCCTGCCGTCCGCGAACCGGGCCGGGGTGCGGCGCCTCGGCGGGGGCGCCATGGCGGGGTCGAGGCGCGGGGCGTCCGGGGGCGGCGGGTCCGGTTCGGCGGTCGGCGTGACGAAGGCCGTCGTCGGGTCCGGCTCCGGGGGCGGAGGCGGGCCGGGAGGGGTGAGGGTTTCGCCCCCGGCCGTGACCGTGGTGGGTGACAGGTGGGCGTCCGCCGGGACCGCGGAGGCCGGCCGGACGTTCGACCAGTCGTCGGCCTGCTGACGCCGGCCGTCCGCCATGGGAAGCAGGGAGAGGACGTGCGGCTCCGACGGATCGCTCTGTGCGAGCAGCCCCACGGGCCCCGGTGAGATCCACACACCGCGGGCGGTCCCGGCGCCGGCGAGGGCTCGCCGGTCGGTGACCTGCGGGTCCGTCGGGGCCGGAGCCGGGGTCGTGGAGGCGAGGACGATGTCGGCCGTGCGCGGGAAGTCGTTCAGCGCCGGGTCCACCGCGAGCAGTTCGGCGATCTCCTCGTAGGGGACCTCGGCGCGGAATCCGCCGGGCAGCTCCATCGTCAGGTGGTCCGGCCCGGCCTCGCCCCGCACCAGGAACGGGGCGGGCCTGGTGGTGTCGGTGGTCCACGGCATCTTCGCCCGGCGCAGCGGACGGTGACCGCCGTCCGGTGTCGCCGCCATGACGAGGGCGGTGCCGACGTCCACCGCCGCACTCGGTGAACCCTGCACCCAGCCGCGGCCGGCCGGGGCACCCGATTCGTCGAACAGCAGGGTGTCCGGCGCGAGGGCGCCCAGGGTCTCCAGGTGGAAAGCGCCCAGCACGGTCGGGTCGTCCACATCGACGCCGACGGCCGCCGCGCGCGCCACCAGGTCCAGGAGGCCGGGCAGCCGGGACGGGTCCGGCCGGTCCAGGTGCAGCACCCTGCCGATGAGGGCGCCCGGGTCGGGGGTCCTGTTCTCCCACTCCAGGGTCTTCACGGTCGCCCAGAAGAACCGGGCCCGCTCGGGCGCCCCGACGACCGCCCGGTCCGGGTCCAGCCCCAGGAGCTGGGCGGCCTCGGCGTTCGCTTCCTCGTCCGTGAGACCGTCCAGCCCTTCGGCCACGGTGGTCACGTGCGGCAGGGTCACGAAGTCGGTGAGCACGGCGCCGGGGTTCAGGCGCACGGCGTCGGCGGCCCTGGCCAGCAGGTCCCGGTAGGTGTCGGGTACCAGCTCGGCGTCCGGGTCGCCGTGTTCCGTCGCGCGGATCTCACGGGCCGCACGCTCGAACAGGTCCAGGCCGAACGGCACGGTGTCGCGCAGCACCGGGTCGGCGGCACGCATGGACTCCAGCGCGCCGATCCCCGCGAGGAGTTCGCCGTAGCGGCTGTCGTCCTCGACCGCCGCCCCGAAGGTCAGCCGCAGCGCACGCACCAGCCGCAGCGTCCGTTCCCGGGTCTCCTCCGAGGCCGGTCCCACCGGGTCGGTGTGCAGGCCGGCGCCGCGGGCACGGTCGTCGAGCGCGGCGTCGCCGGGTTCCGGCCGGTGCTCCACCCACGTGCCGCGCCGGCCGCGCGAATCCATGAGGATGTAGTGGGCGACCCGGCCGTCCTTCTCGTACGTGAAGCCGATCTCCTGGGTGGCGCCGTAGACGGTCCGGCCGGTCTCGTTGGCCACGTGCTGGCTCTGGCCGACGTCGGCCAGCGGGTCGGGGACGAAGGTGTCCGTGACCAGTTTGCGCTTGCGGGTGAGGCTCCGCGGTGTCGCGGCGAAGCAGTCCTGCATCACGATGGCGTGGTCCTTGGGCAGCCGCGCCAGGCTCGGGCGGCGCCTGAGCATGCCGCCCGTCGCCCGGTCCCGCTTCCGGTGGCGGGGGTTGGACCGGGTCGGCAGCGCCGTCTCGCCCGGCCCGCCGTGCGCGGCGAAGACGTACACCGGCTTGCCGGCGAACGGGACCGGATTGTCGTCCTTGACCCACGTCCCGTCCTGCCGGTTGACGTGGTGGAGCTCGGTCGCCGTCGTCGAGTGCCGGATGCCCGGCAGCAGTCGCACGCGTTCACCGTCCTCGAACACGGCCCTGCCGATCGGCCCCCGGTCGGTGACGATGGTGTGGGACTGCAGGTCCTGTTCCCAGAAGGGGGCGTGGGCGGACTCGGCGGGGTCGGGCAGCAGGCCGGGAGAGCTGCGGATCCAGTCGGTGCGGTCACTGCCCCGGCCGCTCCGCGGCGACACCACGTACGGGTGGGAGGCGTTCTTGTCCGGGCCTTCGGCGATGTCCACGTCCCCGTTGGCCGACCAGACGTCCCTGCCGATCCGGTCCGCCGCCCGTCGCGGCAGCTCCAAGCCGCCTCCGCCGGCGTCGGAGACGAGCAGCAGTACCGGCACATCCGCCGGGAGTCCGCTCAACTCCGTGTCGAGGGCGAGCAGTTCGGCGAAAGCGTCGAGGGGCACCGAGCGCGGGGCGCCGTCGTGACCGCGTACGACGACCTGGTCACGGTCGCCGTCCGCCCGCACGACGTAGGGTTCCGGGCCACCGAACCGGTGCCAGGGCGCGCGCTCCACCTCGTCGCGTGGCAGGGTGCCGTCGGTCCGGGGTCCCGTCCTTCCCGTAACGGTGAGGTCCAGGTCGTCGGTCCCGCCCCTGCCCCGCGTCCAGTCGCGGCCGCGGGGGCGCCCGTCGAGGCAGCTGGTCATGGCGTGGGTGGGTGACAGCACGCCCTGGCGGTGGAGGTGGAGCGCGGCGAGGGCGGCCAGGCTGCCCGCCGGCTCCGCCTCCCGTGCGGTGGCCAGCCCCAGCAGCCGGCTGCGCTGCGTGTCGGTCACCGGGTCGGCGGGGTCCAGGAGCAGCACCCGGCGGGCCACGGCGTCCAGGTCGAGCGGGCCGAAGTCCAGCAGGGGGTCGGTCCGGCGGAGCCGGTCGAGACGCGCGAGCCCGGCGCGGATGTCCGGGTACAGAGGGCTCGACGTGACGTCGGGGCCGTAGATGTCCGCCAGCAGTTCCCGGTGCCGGAGCTCCTCCGGTGTCGGCTCCTCCGCCCGGTCCCCGGTCGCCTCGTCGTCCCGGTGGTCCGACAACGGAGTGCCGAAGCCGTCCGGCACGCCGTCCAGCACGCCGTCCAGCACGCCGTCCAGGCTCGGCAACGGCGTGTCGAGACCCCCGACCGGTCCGGGATCGAGAAGAGCGGCGAGAGCGGCGGGCGGCTCGGGCGGGGCCTCGGTCCCGTGACGGTCGGCGAAGGTGACGTCGTCCACTCCGGCGTCGCCGGTGCCGGGCGCGGTGAGGTCGCCGGGCCGGACGGCCGCCCAGTCGGCCGCCGCGGGACGCCCCGGCCCGCTGGGCAGGAGGGAAGGGACGTACGGCCGTGACGGCCCGGTCGGGGCCAGGCTCACACTGCCCTGCGAGGCCCATACGGTACGGCCGGTCCCGGCGCTGACGACGGCCCGCGGATCGGTGTCCGGGGTGCCGCCGCCGGCCGGTGCGGCGGATGCCGCCGGGGCCGTGGAGGCCGCCTTCGGGACGGCCAGGACGATGTCCGTGGTGTCCTGCGGGCGGGTGTTGAGCACCGGGTCGCGGGCCAGCAGCTCGGCGACCTCGTCGTAGGGGACCCGGGCACGGAAGCCGCCGGGCAGGGTCATGAGGAGGTGGTCCCGGCCGCCGCCCGCCCACACCAGGTAGGCCGGTGGTCCGCCGGGGGCGCTCCACGGCGGGCGTTCCTGGCCCACGGCCCGGTAGCCGCCGCCCTGTCGTGGGGCGGCGACGACGACACGGTCGGTGAGCGTGGTCGTGGCCGCGTCCGGCGGGGCCGGGGACCAGCGTCGCCCGGTCGGCACGCCGCCCGGGTCGAGCAACCGGGTCCGGGGCGCCAGGGCGCCGAGCGTCTCCAGGTGGAAGGCGCCCAGCTCGGTCAGGTTGTCCACGGCTACGCCGGCGGCCGCCGCCCGGGCGACCAGGTCGAGCAGTTCGGGCCGCCGGGCCGGATCGGGCCGGTCCAGGTGCAGGACCCTGCCGGTGAGGGCGTCCGGGTCGGCCGTCAAGTTCTCCCACTCCAGGGCTTTGACGGTCGCCCAGAACAGCCGGGCACGCTCGGGCTCCCCCACGGCCGCCGGGCCGTCGTCGAGGCGCAGGACGCGGGCGGCCTCGGCGTCCAGGCCCTGGCCCGTCAGGCCGCCCAGCCGCTGCGCGGCGGCGGTGACGTGGGGCAGGGTGACGAAGTCGGAGAGAACGGTGCCCGGCCGCCCGCGTACGGCGTCGGCGGCATCGGTGAGCAGGTCCCGGTAGGCGTCGGGGCCGGTGTCGCCCGGCCGGCGGGCGTGGGCCGCGCGCTCGAACAGGTCCATGGAGAACGGGCCGGGACCGCGCAGGGCCGGGTCGGCCGCCCGCATGGTCTCCAGGGCGCCGATCCCGGCGAGAAGATCGCCGTACCGGCTGTCGTCCTCGATCGCCGCGCCGAAGGCCAGGCGCAGCGCGCGGACCAGCCG
>NZ_NEUB01000729.1 GCF_002910825.1 Streptomyces sp. SM1
CGGAGCGGCCGACCCGTACGCCGTCGAAGCGCTCGGGGAGCTGCTGCGGGAGGCCGGGGCGCGCCGGTTCAGCGCCCCCGGCGCATCGGTGCCCGAGGGGGCGCTCGTGGTGCGCGTGGGCAGGGAACGTCCCTCGGGCGACCCCCGGCACGCCCTCCCGGCCGGCGGCTACACACTGACCGCCGGCCGGAACGCCGTCGCCCTCACGGGCGCCGACGGCGACGGCCTGTTCCACGCCGTACAGACCCTGCGGCAGCTGCTGCGCCCGGACGGCACGATCACCGCCGCCGTCGTACGCGACTGGCCGGGCACCGCCGTGCGCGGCGTCACCGAGGGTTTCTACGGCACCCCGTGGACGCACCGGCAGCGGCTGGCCCAGCTGGACTTCATGGGCCGCACCAAGCAGAACCGGTACCTCTACGCCCCCGGCGAGGACCTGCTGCGGCAGGCCCGCTGGCGGGAGCCGTACCCGGCCGGGCGGCGCGCGGAGTTCCGGGAGCTGGCCGATCGGGCGCGGCGCAACCACGTCACCCTCGGCTGGGCGGTCGCGCCGGGGCAGGCGACGTGCTTCGCCTCGGAGGAGGACCTGCGGGCGCTGACCCGGAAACTGGACGCGATGTGGGCGCTGGGCTTCCGCGCCTTCCAGCTCCAGTTCCAGGACGTCAGCTACAGCGAGTGGCACTGCGAGGCGGACGCCGACCGGTTCGGGTCCGGCCCCGGGGCCGCCGCCCGCGCCCAGGCGCACGTGGCGAACGCGGTGGCCCGGCACCTGGCCGGCCGCCATCCGGACGCCCCCGCCCTGTCGTTGATGCCGACCGAGTACTACGAGGACGGCTCGACCGCGTACCGGCGGGCCCTCGCGCCCGCCCTGGACGCGGGCGTCGAGGTGGCGTGGACCGGGGTCGGCGTGGTGCCCCGCACTATCACCGGCGGGCAACTGGCGGACGCACGCGAGGTGTTCGGGCACCCCCTGGTGACCATGGACAACTACCCGGTGAACGACTACGCCCCCGGCCGGATCTTCCTCGGCCCCTACCAGGGCCGCGAACCGGCCGTCGCCGCCGGGTCGGCCGCGCTGCTCGCCAACGCGATGGAGCAGCCCGAGGCGTCCCGCATCCCGCTGTTCACGGCGGCCGACTTCGCCTGGAACCCGCGCGACTACCGCCCCCAGGAGTCCTGGCGGGCCGCGATCGCCGACCTCGCCGGGGGTGACGCCCGGCGCGAGAAGGCGCTGACCGCGCTCGCCGGCAACGCCGCGTCCTCGGTCCTGGGCGGCAAGGAGTCGGCGTATCTGCGTCCGCTGATGGAGGAGTTCTGGCGGACCCGCCCGACGGCACGCGGCACGCAGGAGACCGGGGCGGCGGTCCGGCTGCGCGCGGCCTTCACCACGCTGCGCGATCTGCCGGGACGGCTGGCCGGCACGGGACTCGCCGCCGAGGTCGCCCCGTGGACGGACCGGCTGGCCCGTTACGGCGAGGCCGGCACCACGGCCCTGGACATGCTGCGCGCACAGCGGGCGGGGGACGCGGCCGCCGCCTGGACCGCCTTCCGCGCGCTGGGCGAGCAGCGGGAGGGTGCGGCCTCCGCGCGGGTGACGGCCGGCGAAGGCGTACTGGACCCGTTCCTGAGCCGGGCGCAGAAGGCCTACCGGAGCTGGGCGGGCCTCGACCACGAACCGCCCACGCGGACCGACGGCGAACGCACGCTCGACCTGCCGCACGCCCGCGCGGTGGACTCCGTGACGGTGCTCACCGAGCCGGGGACACACGGGACCGTGGAGGCGCGGACGCCGGGTGAGGGATGGCGCAGGCTCGGTGCGCTGTCCGCGAAGGGCGCCACCGAGCTGCGTACCGGCGGCGGACCGGTCGACACCGTCCGGGTCACCGGCGCGGATCCCGCCCGGGTACGGCATCTGGTGCCGTGGTTCGCGGACACGCCCGCCGCCTCCGTGGAGCTGCCCGGGGACCGCGCGGACGCCGATATCGGCGCCACCCGGCGGCTGACCGCCACCCTCGGCTCGCTGCGCCCCGACGAGGTGCGCGGCAGGCTCACCGTCGAGGCCCCGGAGAACCTCGTCGTCCGGGTGCCGAAGGAGGCCCTCACCGTGCCGCGCGGCACGCCGGTGGAGGTGCCGGTCGAGGTGACCGTGAAGCCGGGCACGCCCGTCGGGCCGTACGAGGTCCGGCTCGGCTTCGGCGGCGCGACCCGCACGCTGACGGTGCACGCCGTCCCCCGCACCGCCGGCCCCGACCTCGCCCGCACCGGCCGGGCGAGCTCCTCGGCCGACGAGACCCCCGACTTCCCCGCCCCGGCGGCGAACGACGGCGACCCCGGCACCCGTTGGTCCTCCCCCGTGGAGGACGACGCCTGGTGGCAGGTCGAGCTGGAACGCCCGGTGCGGCTGGGGAGGGTGGCGCTGCACTGGCAGGACGCGTATCCGTCGGCGTACCGCGTGGAGGTCTCGGCGGACGGCCGCGACTGGCGTACGGCGGCGGAGGTCCGGGACGGCCGGGGCGGCCGTGAGACCGTCCGCATGGACGAGCGGGACGTGCGCCACATCCGCGTCCAGGGCGAGAAGCGCGCGACGCGGTACGGGTACTCCCTGTGGTCGGCGGAGGCGTACGCGGTCGCGGACTGAGCGAGTACCGGTCCCGTTGGGAACTTCTCGGCGATCACCGGCCACACCGAACGCCGCCGCGATCGTGGTGGGCCCGGTCATCACCGTCCGCCCTCTCCGTGGGCGGCGCTCCTGGTCCCGCTCGCGGTCTACGTCACCTGTCTCCTGGCCGCGGCGGCGGCCCTGCCCCTGCTGCGCCGCTCGGTACGACCGGGGAAGCCACGGTACGTGTGAGGGCGCCCCGGGGTGTGGAGTCGGGCCCGGCGGTCCCCCGCGGGGTCACGTGCCGCGCCGGTGACCGTGGCACTGCGGTCACCTCCGAGCAGGGGGCCGCCCCCACACCTCCGTGAACCGCACCCACGCCTGCGGCGTGAGGCGGAGTATCGGGCCGTCGCCGGAGTTCTTGGAGTCACGGACGGCGACGGTGTCCGGGACGTTGACGGCGACCTCCAGGCACTCGCCGGCGGTGCTGCTGTAGCTGGACTTCACAAAGACGAACTCGGACACCGTCACATCTCCTGTCGGATTGCCTCGATGAGCTGAATGGAGTCCCGCTGGGCGAGGCTCTGTCGTGCCGTGCGGTCGAAGAGGTCGCCGTAAGCGCTGCTCGCCGCTTCGTTCTCCACCCACACGCTGGACGCGATGGTGTCGGCCTGGACCACGTCCATCGCCTCGACCTCGTTGAACGACAAGATGGTGAACGGGCCCGTGATGCACGGGTGCCCTCCAGCATGGAACGGCAGGACCCGAAGGCGTACGTTCTCAAGTCCGGCAACCTCGATCAGGTGGCCCAACTGCCGTCGCACGGTCGCGGAACCGCCGATCAACTGCCGCAACGCCGCCTCCCATACGACGGCGTACACCTCGAGCGGACGCTCCCCCGTCAGACGGTCCTGCCGGCGCATCCGGATGTCGACGACCCGCTCGATCTCAGCGGGGTCCTCCCAGGAGCCGACACCCTCGCTGACGGCCAGCGCGCGTGCGTACTCCGGAGTCTGGAACAGCCCCGGCACCAGCGAGAGCTGCCACGTACGGACACGAGTGGCCGCGTCTTCCATGGCGATGTACTCGGTCAGCGCGCCGGGGTGAGGTGAGTCCTGCCACCAGCCTTTCGCCTTGCGCCTCTCGCGGTCGAGTCTGGCCAGTTCCAGCAACTGGGCCACTGCCTTCCCGTCCGCCAGACCGTAGAACTCGCACAGCGCCCGGATGTCCGGATCACGCATCGGCACCCAGCCGCGCTCCATCTTGACGATCTTCGAGTTGGTCGCGCTGATGACCTCGGCGGCCTGCTGCTGCGTCTTGGCCGCAGCCTCCCGCAAGCGCAGGAGTTCCCCACCGAGCCTGCGCCCGAGGAGAGTTGACGTCCGGTTCCCGAGTTGCGTGGTTCGAGTCACCCCCACATGGTGCCGGATACGAGACGACCCTCGCGGAGACAAATGTCTCCGATCCAGTTACACCCGAAACGGGGATGTCGCTACGGTAAGTACCCAATCGCTCACTCGACGGAAGTGCACCGGCCTGCCCCACGCAGGCGCGGCAGAGACACCGTCGTCCCCACTCGGAGGCATCCCCCCATGGCAGAACCCGTGCGCTTGCCCGTGCCGCTCCCTCACGAGGACCGGCTCGACTACACGCCCACCCAGCGCAGCGTCCCCCTCGCCCGGCGCCGGGCCGCGCGGATCTGCGCCGAGTGGGGGCAGCCAGGGCTCGCCGGTGACGTCGCCCTCGTCGTGTCGGAGTTGATGACCAACGCTCTGCTGCACGGCAGCGTGCGGGGTCGGCTCATCCGCGTGCGGATCACTCTCGGTCACCGCACCCTTCGGGTCGAGGTGAGCGACCCGTGCGGTGAGCGGCTGCCGAGGCCGCGCAAGGACGAAGGTGCCGCCGATCAGTTCGGGCGGGGACCGCTCCTCGTCGAGGCCGTCGCCGGGCGATGGGGCTGGGAGCCACGGACCGTGGGCAAGACGGTGTACGCCGAGTGGGACATCCCGCCCCGGGACCCCTGCGCGCAGCCGTGATCACCCGACGCCGACGTGTTCACGGCCGTCCGCAGCACCCCCGGAACCGAGCGCCCCCGGCACGGTCTCAGGCGGAGATGCCGTCGATGCGGGCCATCACGTCGTCCGCGCCGTACGGCTGGAGGTACGGCAGCCAGCGCGGGTCCCGGTGGCCGGTGCCGATGATGCGCCAGGCCAGACCGGTGGGCGGGGCCGGTTTGTGGCGCAGGCGCCAGCCCAGCTCGATCAGGTGACGGTCGGCCTTCACGTGGTTGCAGCGGCGGCAGGACGCCACCACGTTGTCCCAGACGTGCTTACCCCCCCGGCTGCGCGGGATGACGTGGTCGACGCTGGTTGCGACGCCACCGCAGTACATGCACCGGCCCCCGTCACGGGCGAACAGGGCCCGCCGGGTGAGTGGAACGGGCCCCCGGTAGGGGACCCGCACGAAACGCTTGAGCCGGACCACACTGGGTGCGGGGAGCGTGACGGTCGCGCTGTGCAGATAGGCGCCGGTCTCCTCGAGGCAGACTGCCTTGTTCTCGAGGACGAGCACGAGCGCGCGGCGGAGCGGTACGACGCCGAGCGGCTCGTACGACGCGTTGAGGACCAGGACATGCGGCACGGATGGCCTCCTTGTACGCCGGCGGCGCGTGGCTCGCGCCGGGACGATCCGTAGTCAGTTTCCCCTCATGCCTGGTGGAAGCGCCACCATGTCCCGGTAACGGGCTGGGAGTGTTTTCGACCACACCCCGACGCGTCCCCGGGATCATGGCCTGTTCACGCCCGGGTGAGCACGGTCTCTGCTTCACACAGTGGTCCGAACCCCGCACAATGCCCCGTTAGTGTGGTGGTTCTGCCCCGTCCGGTGTCCCGATCGTGACCTTGCCGGACTTGACCGCCGCGCCAGGGGCGGATCGTGCACCTGGAGGTACCTGCCGTGTCCTTGTCCGCCGTCCTGCCGGCCGCCGGTCCGTCGCCGACGCCCTCGGAGTCCGGGACCCCGGTCGTCCCCTCGCTCCAGGACGCCCAGGAGAGCGCCACCAACGCCGCCGGCTGGGTCGAGGAGAACTGGTCGACGTGGCTGGCGATCGGGCTCAGGGTCCTGCTGATCCTGGTCATCGCGGTGGTACTGAGATTCGTGGTGCGGCGGGCGATCACCAAGATGGTCGACCGGATGTCCCGCACCGGTGGGGCGGTGAATCCCACCGGGCTCGGCGGTCTGCTGGTCAACGCCGAGCGGCGCCGGCAGCGCTCGCAGGCGATCGGCTCGGTGCTGCGCTCGGTGGCGTCGTTCCTGATCCTGGGCACGGCGGCGCTGATGGTCCTCGGCACCTTCCAGATCAATCTGGCCCCGCTGCTGGCCTCCGCCGGTGTCGCGGGCGTGGCGATCGGCTTCGGCGCGCGCAACCTGGTGACGGACTTCCTCTCCGGTGTCTTCATGATCCTGGAGGACCAGTACGGCGTGGGCGACTCGGTCGACGCGGGTGTGGCCTCCGGCGAGGTGATCGAGGTCGGGCTGCGGGTGACCAAGCTGCGCGGCGACAACGGCGAGATCTGGTACGTCCGCAACGGCGAGGTCAAGCGGATCGGCAACCTCTCCCAGGGCTGGGCGACCGCCAACGTCGACGTCACGGTCCGTTCGGACGAGGACCTGGACCGGGTGAAGGCCACGCTGAGCGAGGTCGCCGGGAAGACGGGCAAGGAGGAGCCCTGGAACGAGCTCCTGTGGAGCCCGATCGAGGTGCTCGGCCTGGATTCGGTGCTGCTGGACTCGATGGTCGTCCGGGTCTCGGCGAAGACCATGCCGGGCAAGTCGCTGACCGTGGAGCGGGAGCTGCGCTGGCGGATCAAGCGCGCCTTCGACGCGACCGGCATCCGGATCGTCGGCGGCGCCACGGCCCTGGAGGACGCTCCGGCCGCCGACCCGACGGCCGGTACGGCGGCCCCGTCCGCCTACGCGAGCTCGATCTCCCCGCAGTCGATCGCGGCGTCCCCGCTGCCCCCGCCGAACATCACGAAGTAACCGCCGGCTCGTGCGGGGCGGCACCCGGAACTCACCGGGTGCCGCCCTTTCCCGTGCCTCCCCTTGACGCCCCCTTCGCACCGGGCTTACGTTCCTCCTCACCCGACAGGAAACTTTCCTAACAGTGATCGGCCGGCGCTCGGCGGGACCGCCCCGGATGGACGTCCCGCACCGGCCGCTGAGAAGCTGGGCAGTCCGAGAAGGGCAGGTGTCGCACCCCATGGCAGGAACAGCCGGTACGCCGGGCACCCCGCGTGTGCTGCGCGCCATGAACGACCGCACCGCCCTGGACCTCCTGCTGGAGCAGGGGCCGCTGTCCCGCACCCGGATCGGCAAGCTCACCGGCCTGTCCAAGCCGACCGCCTCCCAGCTGCTGGCCCGCCTGGAAGCGGCCGGACTGGTCCTCGCCGGCGGCACCACCGAGGGACGCCCCGGCCCCAACGCCCAGTTGTACGAGGTCAACCCGGCCGCCGCCCACGCGGCCGGGCTCGATGTCACCCCCCGGCGGATACGGGCCGCCGTCGCCGACATCACCGGCCGCACGGTCGGCCACTACGAGCTGCCGACCCCCGGCCGGCGCTCCGCGACCCCCGTCGTCCAGCAGGTCACCGACGCCGTGGGCGGCGCGGTGAAGGCGGCGGGACTGTCCCGCTCCGACGTCCACCGCCTGGTCATAGGGACTCCGGGCGCCTTCGACCCGAACACCGGCCGGCTGCGCTACGCCTCCCACCTCCCCGGCTGGCACTCCCCCACCCTGCTCGACGAACTGGCCGCCGCACTGCCGATGCCGTTCGAGTACGAGAACGACGTCAACCTGGTCGCCCTCGCCGAACAGCGGCACGGCGCGGCCCGCGACCACACCGACTTCGTGCTGCTGTGGAACCAGGAGGGCCTGGGCGCCGCCCTGGTGCTGGGCGGCCGGCTGCACCGGGGCTGGACCGGCGGCGCGGGCGAGGTCGGCTTCCTGCCGGTGCCGGGCACGCCCCTCGTCCGGCAGGTCACCAAGGCCAACAGCGGCGGCTTCCAGGAGCTGGCCGGCTCCCAGTCCGTTCCGCGCATCGCCCACGAGCTGGGCATCGCGGACATCCCGCAGGGCCCGTACACCGAGACGGCGGCCACCCTCCTCGAACGCGCCGCGGCGGCCCCGGACGACGACACGCCCCACCGCCGCCTGCTCCAGACCTACGCGACCCGCCTGGCCACCGGTCTCGCCTCCCTGGTCTCCGTCCTCGACCCCGAACTCGTCGTCCTGAGCGGCACCGGCCTCACCTCCGGCGGCGAGGTGCTGCGCACCCTGGTCCAGGCCGAACTGGAAGAACTGGCCGCCCCCCGCCCCCGCCTCGTCCTGGGCGACGTCCGTGAACACCCCGTGCTGCGCGGCGCGCTGGAGAGCGCGCTGGCGACCACCCGCGACGAGGTCTTCGACACCTCCCGCTAGCCCGTCCCGTACGCCCCTTCCCCTCCCACCCCTGCCCCCAGGGAGCACCGCCATGCCCGGAATATCCAGAAAAGCGGCCCTCGTACTCGCCACCACCGCCTCCCTCTCACTCCTCACCACGGCCTGCACCGGCCAGTCCGGATCCGGCGCCACGGACGACCCCGACGCCGGGACGACCATCACCTTCTGGCACGGCTGGAGCGCGCCCGCCGAGGTGAAGGCGGTCCAGGAGAACGTGGACCGCTTCGAGAAGGCCCACCCCGACATCAAGGTCAGGGTCGTCGGCAACATCAACGACGACAAGCTCAACCAGGCGCTGCGCGCCGGCGGTTCGAAGGGCCCCGACGTGGTCTCTTCCTTCACCACGTCCAACATCGGCAAGTTCTGCTCCTCCGGCGCCTTCCTGGACCTGAAGCCCTTCATCGAGAAGTCGGAGCTCGACCTCGAGGCGACGATCCCGAAGCCGATGCTGGACTACACCCAGTTCGAGGGCACCCGCTGCGCCCTCCCCCTGCTCGGCGACGCCTACGGCCTCTACTACAACAAGGACGCCTTCAAGGCGGCCGGAATCTCTCGGTCATGCTGGTGATCTCGATGATGATGCTGCCGCCGCAGGTCGTCATCATCCCGATGTACCTGTTCTGGGCGAAGCAGCTGGACCTCTCCGGCACCCTCTGGCCCCTCATCATCCCGATGGCGTTCGGCGACGCGTTCTCCATCTTCCTGCTGCGCCAGTTCCTCCTCACCATCCCCGACGAGTACCTGGACGCGGCCCGCGTGGACGGCTGCGGCGAACTCCGCACGCTCCTGCGGGTCGTGGTCCCCATGGCCAGACCGGGCATCGCGGCCGTGGCCCTCTTCCAGTTCTTCTACGCCTGGAACGACTACTTCGGCCCGCAGATCTACGCTTCGGAGAACCCGGGCGCGTGGACCCTCTCCTACGGTCTGGAGTCCTTCAAGGGCGCGCACCACACCGACCGGAACCTCACCATGGCGGCGACGGTGCTCGTCATGGCCCCCGTGATCCTCGTGTTCTTCTTCGCCCAGAAGGCGTTCGTCGAGGGCGTCACCCTCACCGGAGTGAAGGGATAGGAGACACACATGAAACTCACCGTGGTCGGCGGAGGCTCGACCTACACCCCCGAACTCGTCGACGGCTTCGCCCGTCTGCGGGACACCCTCCCCGTCACCGAGCTGGTCCTCACCGATCCGGCGACGGAGCGCCTCGAGCTGATCGGCGCCCTGTCCCGCCGCATCTTCGCCCGCCAGGACCACCCCGGCACCATCACCACCACCGCCGACCTGGACGCGGCGGTGGACGGCGCGGACGCGGTGCTCCTCCAGCTCCGGGTGGGCGGCCAGGCGGCCCGTCAGCAGGACGAGACCTGGCCCCTCGAGTGCGGCTGCGTCGGCCAGGAGACCACCGGCGCCGGCGGCCTGGCGAAGGCGCTGCGCACCGTCCCGGTCGTACTGGACATCGCCGAGCGCGTACGCCGGGCCAACCCCGACGCCTGGATCATCGACTTCACCAACCCGGTGGGCATCGTCACCCGGGCCCTGCTGCAGGCCGGCCACAAGGCACTCGGCCTGTGCAACGTCGCCATCGGCCTCCAGCGCAAGTTCGCGGCGCTCCTGGACACCGACCCCGCCGGCCTCCACCTGGACCACGTGGGCCTGAACCACCTCACCTGGGAGAGGGCGGTACGACGGGGCGGCCCGGACGGCGAGGACGTCCTGCCCCGCCTCCTCTCCGCCCACGGCGGCACCATCGCCGCCGACCTCCGCCTCCCCCGCCCGCTGCTGGACCGCCTGGGCGTGATCCCGTCCTACTACCTGCGCTACTTCTACGCGCACGACGAGGTCGTACGGGAGCAGCGCACCAATCCCTCCCGGGCCGCCGAGGTGGCCGACATGGAACGCCGTCTGCTGGCCCTGTACGCCGACCCGGCCCTGGCCGAGAAACCGGCTCTGCTGGCTCAGCGCGGCGGCGCCTACTACTCCGAGGCGGCGGTCGACCTGGCGGCGGCCCTGCTCCGCGGCGCGGGCTCCCCGCACCAGGTGGTCAACACGTACAACAACGGCACCCTCCCCTTCCTCCCCGACGACGCGGTCATCGAGGTCCAGGCGGCCGTCGGCCCGAAGGGCGCGAACCCGCTCCCCGTCTCCCCCGTGGACCCCCTCTTCGCAGGCCTGACGGCCAGTGTCACGGCCTACGAGAACCTGGCCCTGGAGGCCGCCCTGCACGGCACCCGGGACCGCGTCTTCCGCGCTCTGCTGGCCCATCCCCTGATCGGCCAGTACGCGTACGCGGACAAACTCACCGACGACCTCGTCGCACACAACCGGGAGCACCTCACGTGGGCCTGACCGCGGGCGTCCTCGCCATCGACGCCGGCAACAGCAAGACGGACGTGGCGGTGATCGGGTCCGACGGGACGGTGCTGGCGACGTCACGCGGTGAGGGCTTCCGGACCCCCGCCGTCGGTCTGGACACGGCGATGAACACCCTCACCGCGACCGTCGACCGGGCCCTCACCGAGTCCGGCGCCGCGTCCGTCTGCCACGTCTCGGCCTGCCTGGCCAACGCCGACCTCCCCGCCGAGGAGGAACAGCTGACGGCGGCGCTGGCGGCGTGCGGCTGGGGCACGACCGTCGAGGTCCGCAACGACACGTTCGCGATCCTGCGCGCGGGGGTCGCCGAGCCGCGGGGGGTGGCCGTCGTCTGCGGCGCGGGCATCAACTGCGTGGGCACGCGTCCCGACGGGCGTACCGCCCGCTTCCCGGCCATCGGGCGCATCTCCGGTGACTGGGGCGGGGGTTGGGCACTGGCGGAGGAGGCGCTGTGGCACGCGGCCCGGGCGTCGGACGGGCGCGGGGAGCCGACGGCCCTGGCCGCCGCGCTGCCGGCGCACTTCGGGCTGTCCGGCATGCCCGCGCTGATCGAGGCACTGCACCTCGAACACGTGCCGGTGGCCCGGCGCCATGAGCTCACCCCGGTCCTCTTCGCCACGGCGGCGGAGGGGGACGGGATCGCCCGGGCGATCGTCGACCGGCAGGCCGAGGAGATCGTGACGATGGCCGTCGTCGCGCTGACGCGGCTGTCCCTGCTGGACGAGGAGACGCCGGTGGTGCTGGGCGGGGGTGTGCTGGCGGCACGGCATCCGCTGCTGGACGACCGGGTGCACGCGCTCCTCGCCGAGCGGGCGCCGAAGGCGGTGCCCCGGGTGGTGACGGAGAGTCCGGTGCTGGGGGCGGGGTTGTTGGGGCTGGACCGGGTGTCGGCGGGTGCGGAGGCGCAGGCGCGCCTGCGCGCGTATTACGCGGGCTGACGGTCGGGGGGTTGTGCAACCCGGCGCATTGCGGGTGCCCCGCGTGGGTGCGGCTTGCCGCCACCCCCGTGCAGGGTGCCCCGCATGGGTGCCGGGCGGGGGGTTGTCGCGCGGCCCGGCGCTCACGGGGTGCCGTCGCGCCCACCCTCCCCCATCGCCCCAGCGGCACGACTGCCCGCGGATACGGGGGTGGTGGGCGCCCACCCCTGAGGTCTCGGGGCACGACTGCCCGCGGGAACGGGGGCCCAACAACACGACTGCCCGCGGATACGGGGGTGGGTCGGCCGCGTGCGGGGCCTGGGGTGGATGGTGAGGGGGTGGGGTCGGTCGCGGGCGGTGGGGAGGGGACAGGGCGGGGGTGACCGCCCGCAGGGGCCGGCGCGTCCGCAGCGGTCACCGCCCGAGACACCGACTCCGCGCCGGACCGAGGACGGGCACCCCCGACCCGGCCAACAGCCCTGGGCGCCCACCCCCGGAGGGACAGCGGCGCCGCAGGCGTACCACGCGCACCCCACCCCACCCCACCCCGCAGGGAACCGGGTCGGACGTGGGGGCGTGTTCGTGGGCAGGGCGGGGTGAATTCCCGGCAATCGGGACGCAATCGGATCAAG
>NZ_NEUB01000730.1 GCF_002910825.1 Streptomyces sp. SM1
ACCGCACTCGGTGACGGGCTCACCGCACTGATCTCGGGTCTGACCGTCGCGGCCGCCGCACTCGTCGGTGCCCAGGCCGTGGCCACCGGCCGGCTCGGCGGAGTGGCGCTGGCCGTCGTGATCCTCACCCCGCTGGCCGCCTTCGAGGCCGTCCTGGGCATGCCCCTCGCCGTGCAGTACCGGCAGAGGGTGTGCCGCAGCGCCGAGCGCGTGTACGAGGTGCTGGACGCCCCGGTGCCCGTACGGGAGCCGGGGGCGCCCCGGCAGGCACCCGTCTCTCCGTTCCCGCTGGTGGTCGAAGGGCTGACCGCGCGGTACGCCGGGCAGGACCGGGACGCGCTCGCAGGGATGGACCTCACCCTGGAACGCGGCCGCCGGACCGCGGTCGTCGGACCCTCCGGATCGGGCAAGACGACTCTCGCCCAGGTGCTCCTGCGGTTCCTGGACCCGGACGCGGGCTCGTACACGCTGGCCGGTACCGACGCCCGCGCCCTGGACGGCGACGACGTACGGCGGCTGGTCGGACTGTGCGCCCAGGACGCGCATCTCTTCAACAGCTCGATACGGGAGAACCTGCTCCTCGCCCGGAAGGAGGCGAGCGAGGGCGAACTGCGTGACGCGCTCGGCCGGGCCCGGCTGCTGGACTGGGCCGACGGCCTGCCCGACGGGCTCGACACGCTCGTCGGTGAACACGGGGCACGGCTGTCCGGCGGGCAGCGGCAGCGGCTGGCACTGGCTCGGGCGCTCCTCGCGGACTTCCCCGTACTGGTGCTGGACGAACCGGCGGAACACCTCGACCTGGCGACCGCCGACGCGCTCACCGCCGACCTGCTGGCCGCCACCGAGGGGCGCACGACACTGCTCATCACCCATCGGCTGGCCGGTCTGGAGGCGGTGGACGAGGTCGTCGTACTGGACGCGGGACGGGTGGTGCAGCGCGGGACGTACGCGGAACTCGCGGCCACCGACGGCCCGTTGCGCACGATGGCCCGGCGGGAGGAGGAGACGGAGCTCCTCGCGGCGGTCCGCTAGTTCCCGGGCCGGTGGGCCCGCCGCGACATGACGCGATGTCAGCCCCGTACGCGCACACCGCTGTTCGGCGGTACCGATGGTCCGTCCGGGGGCAGTGCTCCCCCATGTGCACGACGTGAACAGGACCCGGCGGCGGAGCGGGGCCAGGATCGCCTTCATGCGCTTCACCCGCCGCCATCCGCTGCTCGTCGCCGTGCCGTTGTGCGCGCTCGCCGTGCTCGCCGCCCGGCCCACCGACAGTGCCGGCCCCCACGCCCCCGGCCACGGCTCCTCCGGCGTCGGAGCGGAGGTGGCACGGCTGTACGAGGAAGCGGCCACGGCGACCGAGCGGTACGAGGCCGGCCGCCGCGAGGCGGACAGGCAGCGGGCCAGGGCACACGAACTGGAGGAGCGGCTCGACCGGGAGCGGCAGGCGATGTCCGGCCTGCACGAGGACCTCGGCCGGATCGCCAGCTCCCAGTACCGGGACGGCGGCGGGCTGCCGCTCACCGCGCACATGCTGCTCGCGGACGACCCCGAGGAGCTGATGCGCGGTCAGCGGGTGGTGCGGCAGGCCGAGGTGTCGCTGGACCAGGCGATCGGCAGGAGCGAGCGGGCCGAGGCCCGGCTGGCCCGGGACGAGGCCAGGGCCGCGTCGGCGTGGAAGAAACTGGAGAAGCGGAACGCGGAACTCGCCGTCCTGAAGGACGGCATCGAGGCGAAGCTCGAATCGGCGCGGTGGAAGCTCCAGGGGCAGGCGGACGCCTCGGTGGCGGCCGGCGCCTGCCGCGGCGCGGTCCGGCTGGACCAGCCCGGGACGCGGTTCACCAGCGGCTGGGTGGCCCCCGTGGAGACCTATGAGCTGTCCGCGCCCTACGGCAGCGGCGGCGCACGGTGGGCGAACCGGCACACCGGACAGGACTTCGCGGTGCCGATCGGCACGCCGGTCCGGGCGGTGGGGACCGGCAGGGTGGTGAAGGTGTCCTGCGGAGGAGCCTTCGGCATCGAGATCGTCATCCAGCACGCGGGCGGGTACTACACCCAGTACGCCCATCTCGCCGCCGTCGCCGTCGACCAGGGCGAGCGGGTCTCCCCCGGGCAGTGGATCGGTCAGTCCGGCACCAGCGGCAACTCCACGGGTCCGCACCTGCACTTCGAGGTGCGGGTCACACCGGAGATGGGGTCGGCGGTGAGCCCCGCGCCCTGGCTGGCCCGGCACGGTGTGACGCTGTGAGCGGCTACAGCCACCCGTTCAGCAGCCGCTCGATCACCACGGCCACCCCGTCGTCGTTGTTGGCGACCGTACTGCCCGAGGCGGCGGCGAGCACGTCCGGGTGGGCGTTGCCCATGGCGTAGGAACGGCCCGCCCAGGTCAGCATCTCGACGTCGTTCGGCATGTCGCCGAACGCGACGACCTCCTCGTGGGAGATCCCGCGCTCGGCGCAGCACAGGGCGAGCGTGCTGGCCTTGGACACCGCGGGCCCGCTGATCTCCAGCAGGGCGCTGGGGCTGGAGCGGGTGACATTGGCGCGGTCGCCGATGGCGATCCGGGCCACGGTGAGGAACGCGTCGGGATCGAGCTCGGGGTGGTAGGCGAGGATCTTGAGCACCGGTTCGGTGGCGGTGCGGGAACCCGGGGCCAGCAGCTCCTCGGCGGGGGCGAGCCTGTCCGGGATCTCCATGTGCAGCTTCGGGTACGCGGGCTCCTGGTTGAAGCCGTAGGTCTGCTCGACGGCGTACACGGTGCCGGGTGCGGCATCGCGCAGCAGCTGCACCGCGTCCAGCGCGTTCTGGCGGGGCAGCTCGCGCACCTTCACGAAGCGGTGCGCGCCGGGTCCGCCGTGCAGGTCGACGACGGCCGCGCCGTTGCCGCAGATGGCGAGGCCGTGGCCGTGGACATGGTCGCTGACCACATCCATCCAGCGGGCCGGGCGGCCGGTGACGAAGAAGACCTCGACGCCCGCCTCCTCGGCGGCGGCCAGCGCGGCGACGGTGCGCCGGGACACGGACTTGTCGTCACGCAGCAGCGTGCCGTCGAGGTCGGTGGCGATGAGCCGTGGCGGAAGGGCGGCTGCCGGGGTCTCGGGCTGTCGGGTCGCTGAGGTCACCCGGCCATTGTCCCGCATATGCCCGCACGACCGTGCGGGACTCCGCACATCTGAGTGGTTACCGTCGTCACCAGCGGTCCTTGCCCCGCTCTCGACCGTGCCGGGGTCAGCGCAGCTGCGCCGGGACCTCCATGGCGATCCGTTCGAAGACCTTCTGGTCCGCGGCGAAGTCCGAGTCCGGGATGGGCCAGTGCACCGCGATCTCGGTGAACCCCAGCTCGGCATGGCGGCCCGCGAAGTCGACGAAGGCGTCCAGGGACTGCAGCGGACGGCTCCGGTCCGGGGTGAAGCCGGTGAGCAGGATCCTGTCCAGACCGGTCACGTCCCGGCCGAGTTCGGCGCAGGCGTCGGCCAGCTTCTCCACCTGGCCGCGAATGGCCTGAACCGACTGTTCGGACGTGCCGTTCTCATACAGCCTGGGGTCACCCGTGGTCACCCACGCCTGACCGTGACGTGCCGCCAGCCGCAGCCCGCGCGGTCCGGTCGCCGCCACCGCGAACGGCAGCCGGGGCCGCTGCACACAGCCGGGGATGTTGCGTGCCTCGTGCGCCGCGTAGAAGTCGCCCTCGTACGACACCGAGTCCTCGCTGAGCAACCGGTCCAGCAGCGGTACGAACTCGGCGAAGCGGTCGGCGCGTTCACGCGGGGTCCACGGTTCCTGGCCGAGCGCGGTGGCGTCGAATCCGGTGCCGCCCGCGCCGATACCCAGCGTGACCCGCCCTCCGGAGATGTCGTCGAGGGTGACGAGCTCCTTGGCGAGGGTGACCGGGTGCCGGAAGTTGGGCGAGGTTACGAGAGTACCCAATCGCATACCCTGCGTAGCCGTCGCCGCTGCGGTCAGTGTGGGTACCGCCCCGAACCACGGGCCGTCCCGGAAGGTACGCCAGGAGAGGTGGTCGTAGGTGTAGGCGCTGTGAAAGCCGAGGTCTTCGGCGCGTTGCCAGACCTTCTGGCCATCGCCCCACCTGTGGATGGGAAGGATCACGGTGCTCAGTCGCATGCCTACGACCCTATGCTCCGGTGGCTGCGAGCAATGCTGAGGGTTTTGTACTACATCCCGGAACGCTGCCAGATCGCGGTGAGCGCGGTAACGGGGTCGGTGTCGGCCGGCGCTGCCGGCCACCATTCGCCGTCGTTCTCCTGGAGGTAGGGGTACCAGCGGGTGTCGGGGCCCAGGCGCAGCTGGATGCCGTGGTCGGGGAGGGTGAGGCGGTTGCGCCAGGCCCTGAGGCGGACGGGGGTGTCGGTCATTTCGGCGAGGGCCGTGGTCAGCGCGGTACGGGCTGCTGCCATCGCCGACGGTTCCGGGCTGTGGGGCCGTTCGGCGACGGTGATGCCGGTGGGGCCGCCGTGGCGCCAGGCGCGGGTGAGGCGGGCGAAGGTGGTGGGGTTCGCGCCGGTGTTCTGGATCAGGTGGTGGAACCACTCGGGGCCGGGACTGCTCGCGGCGATGCGTACGGCGTCCTGGTGCTGGGTCAGGTGCAGGGTGGTGGTGTCGCCTGACAGCAGCCGTGTCGCGCGTGCCGAGACATCGGTCATCAGTCGCTCCAGGTCCGCGCCGACGAGACCGCTGCCGGCCGGCGGGGAGACCGGCAACGCAGCGGGGTGGGCGGGCAGGCCGGGCAGGCCGGGCCACCCCGGATCGTGCTCGGCCCCGGCGGTCCACGCGGCGTAGGCGTCGGCCGCGTGGATACCGGCCGGAGCGGTCGGGGCGTCGACGGGCCGGCCCGCAGTGCGGCGTGCGCGCAGCTCCGTGAGGACGTCGTCCCGTCCGCGGCCTCGCAGCGCGAACAGCACGAACGGGTCGTCGTCGATGGTGGTGGCGATGGCGTAGCAGAGCGCGGCGGCGTGTTTGCAGGGGTGGCCCCAGTCGGGGCAGGAGCATTCGGGGTCGAGTTCGGTGGGTTGCGGGAGGAGGGGGACGCCGGCGTGGCGGGCGTCGTCGATGAGCTCTGCGGGCATCTCACCGTCGAGGAGTGCGGCGAGATGCCCGGCTCGGGCCGCGATGGTGTCGAGGAGGGTGTCCCACTGGCCGCCGGTGAGGGCGGGCAGATGGACGGCGGAGCGGTACGGGCGCGGGCGGCTGCCCTGGACGGCGGCTTTGACCTGGCCCGGGGCGATGGTGACGGCACCGACCATGCCCTTGCGGGCGTAGGTGCGTCCGCGGGACAGGCGCCCGGAGTCCAGACTGGAGTCCTCCAGGGACGTCACCCACGCCTGACCCCACCAGGTCGCCGCGAAGGCACGCCTGCCGCGGCCGGGTGCACGGCGAGGTCCGGGGACGGACGGGCTCATGACTGCCTCCCCAGGGCGACGAGTTCGGCGAGTTCGGCGTCGGACAGTTCGGTCAGAGTGGCCTCGCCGGAGCCGACGACGGCGTCGGCGAGCGCCCGCTTGGATTCCAGCAGTTTCGCCACCCTGTCCTCAACGGTGCCCTCGGCGATGAGCTTGTGGACCTGGACGGGTTTGTCCTGGCCGATGCGGTAGGCGCGGTCGGTGGCCTGGTCCTCGACGGCCGGGTTCCACCAGCGGTCGTAGTGCACGACGTGGGTGGCTCGGGTGAGGTTGAGTCCGGTGCCGGCGGCCTTCAACGACAGCAGGAACACGGGCACTTCGCCTCGCTGGAAGCGTTCCACCATCTTCTCGCGTGCGGTGACGGGCGTGCCGCCGTGCAGGAAGAGGGTGGGGATGTTTCGTTCCGCGAGATGTCTCTCCAGCAGCGTCGCCATCTGCTTGTACTGGCTGAAGACCAGTACCGACTCGCCCTCCGCGGTGATGGTGTCGAGCAGTTCGTCGAGCAGGTCGAGCTTGCCGGAGCGGCCGGGCAGCGGTGTGGACTGGCGCAGGTACTGGGCGGGGTGGTTGCAGATCTGCTTCAGCGCAGTGAGGAGCTTGAGGACCAGGCCACGGCGGGCGATGCCGTCGGCTTCGGCGATCTTCGCCATGATCTCGCGGACCACCGCCTCGTACAGGCTCGCCTGCTCGGTGGTCAGCGGGACGACACGGTCGGTCTCGGCCTTGGCGGGCAGTTCGGGCGCGATCCCCGGGTCGGACTTTCTGCGGCGCAGAAGGAAGGGGCGGACGAGGCGGGACAGGCGCTCGGCGGCCTCGGGGTCCTCGCCGGCCTCGATCGGGCGGGCGTACAAGTCGCGGAACGCGGTGAGCGGGCCGAGGAGCCCAGGTGTGGTCCAGTCGAGGAGCGCCCACAGTTCGGAGAGGTTGTTCTCCACGGGGGTGCCGGTGAGGGCCACGCGGGCGCGGGCGGGCAGGGCGCGCAGTTCGCGGGCGGTGACGGCGTATGGGTTCTTGACGTGCTGGGCCTCGTCGGCGGCGATCAGCGACCAGGCGTTCTCGGCGAGGGCATCGCGGTCGCGGCGCAGCACTCCGTAGGTGACCAGGACGATCTCGTCCCCGGCCAGGTCCTTCAGGTGGCGGCCACCGCCGTGGTAGCGGCGCACGGGGGTGGCCGGCGCGAACCGGGCGGCCTCGCGCTGCCAGTTGCCGAGCAGGGAGGTGGGACAGACGACGAGGGTGGGGCCCGCGGTGGCGGGGTCGGTCTGGCGGTGCAGATGCAGCGAGAGGAGGGTGATGGTCTTCCCCAGGCCCATGTCGTCGGCGAGGCAGCCGCCGAGGCCGAGCTCGCACATCTCGGCCAGCCAGGCCAGGCCCCGCTTCTGGTAGTCGCGCAGCGTGGCCTCCAGAGCGTCGGGCTGGGTGGCGGGCGTGCGGGATTCGGGGTCGCGGATACGGGCGACGAGGTCGCCAAGTGCCCCGACCGCAGCGCAGGTGATCGTCTCTCCGTCCCGCTCCACCTCGCCGGTCAGCGCGGCGCCCAGTGCCTCCATGGGAGTGAGTGGTTGCATCCGGCGGCGTCGGGCGCGGGCCACCAGTTTCGGGTCGGCGACCACCCACTGGTCGCGCAGCCTGACGAGGGGGCGGCGGGCCTCGGCGAGGGCGTCCATCTCGGCCTCGGTGAGCGGGTCGCCGCCGAGCGAGAGCTGCCAGCGGAAGTCGAGGAGGGCGTCGGCGTCGAGCAGGCCGTCTGCACTGGAGCCGGGCGCGGTGCGCTGCCCGATCTCGGCGGTCGTGGTGAGTGCCTTGACGAGCTCGCGCGGCCAGTGCACGTCGATACCGGCTGCGCGCAGCGTGTCGGTGGCGTCCCCCAGCAGGTCGAAGGCTTCGTCGTCGGTCAGCCGCAGCTGGTCCGGAGCGGCGTCCTTCAGCAGCCGGTCGAGCGGTGACCAGACGCGGGCGCCTCGGCGCAGGGCGAGCAGCGTCTCGGTCTCGGCGCGCGGGCCGAGAAGGCGATCGGTCTCGGACGGCTCGTTCCACAGCCGTGCGGCCTCCACGACGAGTGACGGATCCGCCGCGGTGTGCAACTGCAGCACAGCCCGGAACTGCCGACGCCGACCCTCGGGCAGGTCGACCCGCAGCGAGACGCCGACATCGGCGGTGAACGCGGCGGCGATCTCCTCGGCCCACTCCCGCAGCGCGGGCACCGCACGCGCCTCGCGCCAGGCGTACGGCAGCGCTCCCATCGCGAGCGGCGCGGCCGGAGTACGGACCAGGTCGTCCGCGACCGCGTCGCAGAACTGGCGTACCAGCGCGACCGGTTCCGCGATGCGCAGCGGAGCCGGGCCGGGCTCGGGCAGACAGTGGGCGTGGGGTGGGAAGGCGGCACCGAGGGCATCCAGCGTCTGCCGCTGTACGGCGGTGAGGGGACCTGCCTGCCACGTGTCGTAGCCGGCGTCGGTGAGGGCCGGATGGAGACGGCCGTCGGCGAGCAGCCGCAGCGCGAAGCGGGAGGCGGTCTGCCAGGCCGCGGCGGACGGATGCGCCGGCCGGGCGTAGGCCAGCGCGGCGACAGCGACGGCGACGGGCAGCGCGTAGCCCTCGACTCTGCGGCGTCGGACCGACCGGCCGTGCGGCAGCACCAGTTCCACCGACTCGGATTCGATGCCCTCGGGCACTGTGCCGTCTGCATTCGCTGCTCCGGTGGGCTTCCAGAGCAGCAGCCGTCCGAGGCGGGCGGGTTCGCCGGGCAGGAACACCGCCGCCCAGCCGCCGTCGAGCAGTGCGACCGCGAAGGCGGTTGCCTCCGGTGTGGCGAGCGGTGGCGTGGTCCTCGTGCCGGTGCGTGGTTCTCGTACGACGACCCTTGCCACGCTCATTCGCCCCAACGTGTTCCAGGCGGCCCTCGCCGCGTCCCGCTCACCAGGCAGCCCCATCATGGAGGGTCGGCGCGGCCTTACTCAAACCCAAATGCCGTCGGCTGTTCCCTTTTCGGCAAGCACGACCCCGGTGTCACTGGCGGTGGGTACGCTGCGCCCGCGTGCGGACGAGTGCCGAGCGAGACGGCCATGGGGCGCGTATCGCAGTATGCTCGCGTCATGGCGGACACGACACGTATCACGGTGACGCTGCCGAACGAGCAGGTCGCCGAGCTCAGGAAGCTCACCGACAACGTCTCCGGCTATGTCGCCGAGGCGGTGGCGCGGCAACTGCGGCACCAACTGCTCGGTGCCGACCTGCAGCGTCATCAGGAGGAGCACGGGGCCTTCACCGAGGAGGAGTTGGCGGAGGCGCGCTCCAGGATCTTTGGGGCGACGGGTACGGGCGGATCGGCCGGCGCGGCGTGAAAGAGCATGTCGAGACGGTCGTCCTGGACTCCCAGGGGCTTTCTGCCTGGATCGCCCAGGACCGCAAGATCCTCGCGATGTTCCAGGTGTTCCATGCCGTGGGTGCCGATTTCGTCATCGGAGCCAACACCATCGTGGAAGTCAGCCATGGGTGGGTGAACATGCCTCGACTGTGGTGGGCGCTCTCCCGCGTCAAGGTCGAGCCGGTGACCGAGGACGAGGCGAAGGCGTCCGCGGAACTGCTCAAAGCCGCAGGTCTGCACGGCCACAAGTACGCGATCGACGCGACCGTGGCCGAGGTGGCCCTGCGCCAGCCGGGCCCAGTGGTCATGCTGACCTCCGATGTCGACGACATGGCCCGGTTGTGTGGCGACCGTGTCCGGCTCATCGGCATCTGAGAGGGGCAGCTGCGAAAGCTGACCGAAGGAAATCTCCGCAGGTCACGCCGTGATAGGCGAAAGAGCCTTGACTGAGGTCACGAGGGTGCCCAGCCGCATCCGGTCGGTGACCCCCGCGGCGGCGGTGAGGGTCGGGACGGCGCCGAACCACGGGCCGTCCCGGAAGCTGCGCCAGGACAGGTGGTCGTAGGTGTACCTCGTGTGGAAACCGAGTTCCTCGGCGCGCATCCAGGCCGAACGGCTGCCTTCGTGCCAGCGGCGATAGGGAAGGATCACGGTGCTCAGACGCAGGCTCATGTGACCGAGCCTATGCGTCACCGAAGGTTTCACGTGAAACGCCGGCCCGTGCGCGTCACCGCACTGGTGAGCTCAGCCAGGGAGTGAGCGTGATCATGGGAAGGAACTCCTTGTGCGTCCGGTCTCCCGGCAGCGGCACGATGAGGAAGTAACCCGGCGGGAAACGCCGTCCCCGGACGTAGGCCAGTCCGTCGAACAGGGCGCGCAGGAACGCCGGCACGTCGTCGCGGGCGACATCGGGGCACGCCACGCCCTCGACGTCGATCAGCGCGTCGTCCTCGGGGTAGATCCGCACGCTCACCCGGGGCAGGCCGCCGAATTCGACGTGGGCCTCATGAGGGAGGGAGCCGTCGGGGTCGGTGATGACGCCGGCGCCCGCCGCGGTGCGCCGCGAGGTCTGGTCCGCGCCGATGTCATGGGTGACCTCGATCTCGCGTCCGTAGGCCTCGGCGAGGGCCCGGAGGGCGGTGACGGCGGCCTCGGTGCTGGGAAGGTGGTCCATACGCCGATCATGCGGCCTCAGCGGCCGGCGGGGAAACGCAGATACCGGCTCGGTACGGCCTGCGTCAGCCACACGCCGTTCGCACTGACGTGGAAGATCTGGCCGTCGCGGTGCATCGCATCCGCGTCCACGGACAGCACGACCGGCCGTCCCCGGCGGGCGCCGACGCGGGTCGCCGTCTCACGGTCGGCGGAGAGGTGCACGGCGTGGCGGTTCATGGGCCGCAGCCCTTCGGCCCGGATCGCCTCCAGGTTCCGTGCGACGGTGCCGTGGTAGAGATACGGCGGCGGAGTGGCCGTCGGCAGGCCGAGGTCGATGTCGACGCTGTGCCCCTGACTGGCGCGGATCCGGGTGCCCTCGACGGCGAAACGCCGCTTGTCGTTGGTGGCGACGACGTGGTCCAGCTCCTCCCGGGTCAACCGGAAGCCGTGCGCGGACGCCGCGGCGAGCAGCGCCCCGATCTCGACCCAGCCGCCGTCGTCGAGCGTCAGCCCGATCCTCCCGGGCTGATGGCGCAGGTGCTTGGCGAGGTACTTCGACACCTTGACGGTGCGTTTTTCGTCCATCCGCTCAGACTGCCGCGCGAGGCGCGCGTCACGCGATGGATTTTGCCGAGCAGGTTTGATCCACAGCCAAGTGCGGTTATCCACAGGTGAATTGGCTCCCGCTGTGGACAATGGGCCCGCGTCCGGCCCCATCCGGCCCGCGTCCGGTCCGCATCCAGCCCGTATCGCACCGCTGCTCTCTGCCCCGCGGTGCGTCTCACCGCCTCACACCGGCGGCTTCACCCGCGCGATCCTGCGCAGCGCACCGGGCATCCACCGCGACAACGCGTACGCCGTGCGGGCCTCCGGGGTGACCGGGACCACCGCCACGTCACGCGCGACCGCTCGCAGGATCGCGGCGGCGACCTTCTCCGGCGGGTAGTTCCGCATCCCGTACAGGCGTGCCGTCCGCTGCCGCAGGCGCCGCTCCTCCTCGGCGTCCGCACCCGCGAAGCGCGCGGTGGAGGTGATGGCGGTGTTGACGAACCCCGGGCATATCGCCGTCACGCCGATTCCCTGTCCCGCCAGCTCCGCGCGCAGGCACTCGCTCAGCATCAGCACCGCGGCTTTCGACGTGCTGTAGGCGGGCAGCGCCCTGGACGGCTGGAAGGCGGCAGCCGAGGCGACGTTCACGATGTGACCGCCCTGCCCGCGGTCGGCCATCCGCCGTCCGAAGAGCCGGCAGCCGTGGATCACACCCCACAGATTGACGTCGAGGACCCTTCCCCAGTCCTCCGTGGTGGTGTCGAAGAAGGAGCCGCCGAGTCCGATGCCCGCGTTGTTCACCAGGACGTCCACCACTCCGTGTTCGGTGGTGACCCGCTCCGCGAGCTTCTCCATGGCCTGCCCGTCGGACACGTCCACCGTCTCCGCCCAGGCCGCCACCGCACCGCGACGGAGTGCCTCCCCGGCGGTGCGGGACGCGGCCTCCGCGTCCCGGTCGACCGCCAGCACGCGCGCGCCCGCCCCGGCGAACGCGAGTGCGGTGGCCCGCCCGATGCCGCTGCCCGCTCCCGTGACCAGGACCAGTTGCCCGCCGAACCGGTCGGCGTACCGGCCCCGGGGCCGCACCTCCTCCGCCCGGCCGGTCTCCACGGACGTCACGAAGTCGGAGATCCACGTCGCCATCAGGTCCGGGCGGCTGCGCGGCACCCAGTGCTTGGCCGGCAGCGTCCGCCGGGTCAGCCGCGGCACCCACTGCTCCAGATCCTCGTAGAGCCGCTCCGAGAGGAATGCGTCCTCCAGGGGAGTGATGAGCTGCACGGGCGCGTGCGCGTGGGCGTCGGCACGCGGGTTGCGCAGCCGGCGGCGCACGTTGTCCCGGTAGAGCCAGGTGCCGTGTGCCGCGTCCGACGGCAGGGACGGGGTCGGATAGCCGTCGCCGGGCACCTTCTCGAGGCGTTCGAGAATGCGCGGCCAGGTCCTGCCGAGCGGCCCGCGCCAGGCCAGTTCCGGCAGCACGGGGGTGTGCAGCAGGTAGATGTACCAGGACTTGGCGCCCTGCCCCAGCAGCTGGCCGACCCGGCGCGGGGTGGGCCGCTTCACCCGGCGGTCGATCCAGTGCCCGAAGTGGTCGAGCGAGGGCCCCGAGATCGAGGTGAAGGAAGCGATCCGCCCCTTGGCGCGCCCCACCGTCACGAACTCCCAGGACTGCACCGAGCCCCAGTCGTGCCCCACCAGATGCACCGGCCGGTCCGGGCTCACGGCGTCCACGACGGCCAGGAAGTCGTCGGTCAGCTTCTCCAGGGTGAACCCGCCGCGCAGCGGACGCGGCGCCGTGGACCGGCCATGACCCCGGACGTCGTACGCCACGACGTGGAAATGCTCCGCGAGCCGGGGCGCGACCTCGGACCACACCTCCTTGCTGTCCGGATAGCCGTGCACCAGGACGACCGTCGGCCGCCCGGGGTCCCCCAGCTCGGCCACACACAGCTCGACCCCGCCCGTACGCACCCGGCGCTCCCGCGCACCACTCATTCGCGTCACACCGGCGAATGTGACAGTCGTTAGAGGGCGCGTCAACAGCGCCCCGCGTCCTGTGCATAACTCTCAGGCAGGGCGTCCCTTACGGGCTCGTACGACTCCAGGGGGACCCCAAGACGGCTCTCCGGTCTGACGACCCGAGTGGTACGGGTCACTACCGTCATGGATGTGACTGTGATCGCGACCGAAAGCCTGAGCAAGCGGTTCCCCAGGGTGACCGCTCTTGACCGGCTCTCCGTGGACGTCGGGCCCGGTGTGACCGGACTCGTCGGAGCCAATGGAGCCGGCAAGTCCACACTGATCAAGATCCTTCTGGGTCTGTCCCCCGCCACCGAGGGCCGAGCCGAAGTGCTCGGACTCGATGTCGTCACCCAGGGTCCCGCCATCCGCGAGCGGGTCGGCTACATGCCGGAACACGACTGCCTGCCACCGGACGTCTCGGCCACCGAGTTCGTCGTCCACATGGCACGCATGTCCGGCCTGCCGCCCACCGCCGCGCGGGAACGCACCGCGGACACCCTGCGCCATGTCGGCCTGTACGAGGAGCGCTACCGCCCCATCGGCGGCTACTCGACCGGCATGAAGCAGCGCGTGAAACTCGCGCAGGCCCTGGTGCACGACCCCCAGCTGGTCTTCCTGGACGAGCCGACCAACGGCCTCGACCCGGTCGGCCGCGACGAGATGCTCGGCCTGATCCGCAGGATCCACACCGACTTCGGCATCTCCGTCCTGGTCACCTCCCACCTGCTGGGCGAACTCGAGCGCACCTGCGACCACGTCGTCGTCATCGACGGCGGCAAGCTGCTGCGCTCCAGTTCCACCACCGATTTCACCCAGACCACGACGACCCTCGCCATCGAGGTCACCGACACCGACGAGCACCCGGACGGCACCCGCGCGGTGCGCGACGCGCTCCACGCGCGCGGGGTGAGCGTCGAGGACGGCAGCGGGCTGCCGGGTGCCGGACACGTCCTGCTGCTCACCGCGCAGGGCGAGGAGACGTACGACCTGGTCCGCGACGTCATCGCGGACCTCGGCCTCGGCCTGGTCCGCATGGAGCAGCGCCGGCACCACATCTCCGAGGTTTTCACCGACAGCGACGAGAAGCGCGACGAGCAGCGGAAGGAGGCGGTCGGCCATGGCAACTGAGCAGTCCACGCAGACACCAGCCACTGCACCGGGTGACACCCGTATCCACAACATCGGCTACCGCTCCTACGACGGCCCCCGACTGGGCCGCGGTTACGCGCGGCTGTCGCTGTACTCGCAGTCCCTGCGCGGCTCCTACGGCCTCGGCCGCTCGGTGAAGTCCAAGGTGCTGCCGATGCTGCTGTTCGTGGTGATGTGCGTACCCGCCGCCATCATGGTGGCCGTCGCGGTCGCCACCAAGGCCAACGACCTCCCCCTGGACTACACCCGCTACGCGATCGTCATGCAGGCCGTCATCAGCCTGTACGTCGCCTCGCAGGCGCCCCAGTCCGTCTCGCGCGACCTGCGCTTCAAGACCGTACCGCTGTACTTCTCGCGGCCCATCGAGACCGCCGACTACGTGCGCGCCAAGTTCGCCGCGCTGGCCTCGGCCCTGTTCATCCTCACCGCCGCCCCCCTGCTGGTGCTGTACGTCGGGGCGCTGCTGGCCAAGCTCGACTTCACCGACCAGACCAAGGGATTCGCACAGGGACTCGTCTCCGTGGCACTGCTCTCGCTGCTCTTCGCCGGAATCGGCCTGGTCATCGCGTCGGTCACCCCGCGCCGCGGTTTCGGCATCGCGGCCGTGATCGCCGTACTCACCATCTCCTACGGCGCGGTCTCCACCCTCCAGGCGATCGCGGAGGTCCAGAGCAGCGGCGACGCCGCCATCGCCTGGATCGGCCTGTTCTCGCCCATCACCCTCATCGACGGCGTGCAGTCCGCCTTCCTGGGCGCGAGCTCGGCCTTCCCCGGAGGGGTGGGCCCGAGCAGCGGCGAGGGTGTCGTCTACGTCCTGTTCACCCTCGGCCTGATCGCCGGCAGCTACGGCCTGCTGGTGCGCCGCTACAAGAAGGTGGGCCTGTGACCACGCTCAGCATCGACCACGTCTCCCGCTGGTTCGGCAACGTGGTCGCCGTCAACGACATCACCATGACCATCGGCCCCGGCGTCACCGGCCTGCTCGGCCCGAACGGTGCCGGAAAGTCCACCCTCATCAACATGATGGCCGGTTTCCTCGCCCCCTCCACCGGCTCCGTCACCCTCGACGGACAGCAGGTGTGGCGCAACGAGGCCATCTACCGGCACATCGGCATCGTCCCCGAGCGCGAGGCGATGTACGACTTCCTGACCGGCCGCGAGTTCGTCGTCGCCAACGCGGAGCTGCACGGCCTGGGCGACAAGGCCGCCCAGCGGGCGCTGGCCACGGTCGAGATGGAGTACGCGCAGGACCGGAAGATCGCCACGTACTCCAAGGGCATGCGGCAGCGCGTGAAGATGGCCTCCGCGCTGGTCCACGAGCCGTCGCTGCTCCTGCTGGACGAGCCCTTCAACGGCATGGACCCGCGCCAGCGCATGCAGCTGATGGATCTGCTGCGGCGCATGGGCGACGAGGGCCGCACCGTGCTCTTCTCCTCCCACATCCTGGAGGAGGTCGAGCAGCTCGCCTGGCACATCGAGGTGGTCGTCGCCGGCCGGCACGCGGCCAGTGGCGACTTCCGCCGGATCCGCCGCCTGATGACGGACCGCCCGCACCGCTACCTGGTGCGGTCCAGCGACGACCGCGCGCTCGCGGCCGCGCTGATCGCCGACCCGTCGACCTCCGGCATCGAGGTGGACGTGGCCGAGGGCGCCCTGCGCATCCAGGCCGTCGACTTCGGCCGTTTCACGTCCCTGCTGCCGAAGGTCGCGCGCGAGCACGGCATCCGGCTGCTCACGGTCTCGCCGTCCGACGAGTCCCTCGAGTCCGTCTTCTCGTACCTCGTCGCGGCGTAGGAGGCCCCTGATGTACGACCCCACAGTCGCCCGGCTCACCTACCGGGCCCTGCTCGGCCGGCGCCGGGCCCTCATCCTGGGGGCGCTGCCCCTGCTGCTGATCGCGATCTCCCTGGCGGTGCGCGCCCTCGCCGGCGCCGACGACCAGACCGCCGCCGACGTGCTGGGCGGGCTGGCGCTGGCCACGATGGTGCCGATCATCGGTGTCATCGCGGGCACCGGGGCGATCGGCCCCGAGATCGACGACGGCTCGGTGGTGTACCTGCTGTCCAAGCCGATCAAGCGGCCCACGATCATCTACACCAAGCTGATCGTCGCGGTCGCCGTCACCATGGTGTTCTCGGCGGTGCCGACGCTGATCGCGGGCTTCGTCCTGAACGGCAACGGCCAGCAGGTCGCCGTCGCCTACACGGTGGCCGCGCTGGTCGCCTCCATCGCGTACGCGGCGCTCTTCCTGCTGCTCGGCACGGTCTCGCGGCACGCGGTGGTGTTCGGGCTGGTCTACGCGCTGGTCTGGGAGGCGCTGTTCGGCTCCCTGGTGCCCGGCGCCCGCACGCTGAGCGTCCAGCAGTGGTCGCTGGCCGTGGCACAGAAGGTCTCCGGCAACGACCTGGTCACCTCGGACGTGAGTCTGACGACCGCGACGGTGCTGCTCGCCGTCGTCACGGTGCTGGCCACCTGGTACGCCGGTCAGAAGCTGCGCTCGCTGACGCTCGCCGGCGAGGAGTGAGAACCGCTCGCTCCTGACGGGGACTCCACAAGCCCTCCCGGGCACACCGGGCGGAGCGGACGCGACCGCCCGAGGCGGCGGGCGTGGTGCGGGGCGACGGCTTCATACGGCCGCCGGTACCGCCGAGCCCTCCGCCCGGGCCCGGATGCCGACCGGGCGCCGGCGCCACGGGGAGCCCGAGCCGCAGCCCTGGCGTTCCGGAGAGCCGCCCGCCGACTGGTTCTCCAGCACGTCCCGCCGACGCGAACGGCGGCGCCGCTGACAGCGACAGCGGCGCCGCCCGCGGGTTTATTCGGTGGCGTCCCGTCCGCCCGGCGGGCAGAGTGGTGGTGTCCGCGTCGCCGGGAACGTCCGACGACCACGCGCCGGGAGAGGAGCGGGGCGATGCCCATGCACGGCAGTACGTCCAGCTCCCTACGGGGCGGCCCGCGGCGCACTCCGGAGTGATCCCTACCGCTCCGTCGAGTTCGCCCCGCACGGGAGCCGCCCGGGGCGGCCGCTTCGAGCACGCGCACTTCTGTCGCGTGGGCCGCCCACCCGGAGGATTGGCCGAGTGGTAAGGCAGCGGCTTGGCTCAAGCCGTGGTCGGGCCTGAAGAGCCCGCGCACGTTCGATCCGTGCATCCTCCGCCGAACGCCGAACGCCGAACGCCGAACGCCGAACGCTGAACGCCGAACGCCGAACGCTGAACGCCGAACGCCGAACGCCGAACGCCGAACGCCGAACGCCGAACGCCGGGTGTCAGGCCAGCAGTCGTTCCACGACCACCGCGATGCCGTCCTCCTCGTTGGAGGCCGTCACCTCGTCGGCCACCGTCCGCAGTTCCTGGTGGGCGTTGGCCATCGCCACGCCGTGTCCTGCCCAGGCGAACATCGGGAGGTCGTTGGGCATGTCGCCGAAGGCGATCGTCTCCGGGGCCTTCGCGCCGATCCGGCGGGCCGCCAGCGACAGCCCCGTCGCCTTGGACAGCCCGAGCGGGAGCAGTTCGACGATGCCCTCACCCGCCATGGTGACCGTGACGAAACCGCCCGCGGTGCGGGTGGCGGCCTCGGCGAGCTCGTCGGACGTCAGGGACGGATGCTGGATGTACAGCTTGTTCAGCGGCGCCGTCCACAGGTCGGAGGCGTCGGTGACCGGTGTCGCGGGCAGCGCGCCCACGACCTCGTAACCGGGCCCGACCAGGACCTCGCCGTCCAGACCGTCACTGCTGGCCGCCAGGTGCAGCGGGCCGACCTCCGCCTCGATCTTGGCCAGTGCCACCGCCGCCAGCTGCCGGTCCAGCGTCACGGAGGTCAGCAGACGGTGCGCACCGGCGTCGTACACCTGTGCGCCTTGGCCGCAGACGGCGAGTCCGGTGTAGCCGAGGTCGTCCAGGATGGGGCGGGTCCAGGGCACCGCGCGTCCGGTGACGACGATGTGCGCGGCGCCCGCCGCGGTGGCCGCGGCGAGCGCGTCACGGGTGCGGGGGGAGACCGAGTGGTCGTCCCGCAGCAGCGTGCCGTCGAGATCGGTGGCGATGAGCCGGTAGGGGAAGGCCGCGCTCACTTGGCGACCGGTTCCAGAAGCTCCCGGCCGCCCAGGTACGGACGCAGCACCTCCGGCACGCGGACCGATCCGTCGGCCTGCTGGTGGTTCTCCAGGATGGCCACGATGGTGCGCGGTACGGCGCACAGGGTGCCGTTGAGCGTGGCCAGCGGGCGCACCTTCTTGTCCTCACGCACCCGGATCGACAGCCGGCGCGACTGGAACTCGGTGCAGTCCGAGGTCGAGGTCAGCTCGCGGTACTTGCCCTGGGTCGGGATCCACGCCTCGCAGTCGTACTTGCGCGCGGCCGAGGACCCCAGATCGCCCGAGGCCACGTCGATCACGCGGAACGGCAGTTCCAGCGACGTGAGCCACTGCTTCTCCCACTCCAGCAGCCGCTGGTGCTCCGCCTGCGAGTCCTCCGGGGCGACGTACGAGAACATCTCGACCTTGTCGAACTGGTGCACGCGGAAGATGCCCCGGGTGTCCTTGCCGTGCGAGCCGGCCTCGCGGCGGAAGCAGGGCGAGAAGCCCGCGTACCGCAGCGGCAGCCGGTCGGCGTCGATGATCTCGTCCATGTGGTACGCGGCGAGCGGCACCTCGGACGTGCCGACCAGGTAGAGGTCGTCCTTGTCCAGGTGGTAGACGTCCTGGGATGCCTGGCCGAGGAAGCCCGTGCCCGCCATGGACTGGGGGCGGACCAGCGCCGGGGTCAGCATCGGGGTGAAGCCGGCCGCCGTGGCCTGGGCGATCGCCGCGTTCACCAGGGCGAGCTCCAGGAGGGCGCCGACACCGGTGAGGAAGTAGAAGCGCGAGCCGGAGACCTTGGCGCCGCGCTCGACGTCGATGGCGCCGAGGATCTGGCCGAGTTCGAGGTGGTCCTTGGGCTCGAAGCCCTCGGCGCCGAAATCGCGGATGCTGCCGTGCGTCTCCAGCGTGGCGAAGTCCTCCTCACCGCCGACGGGAACGTCGGGGTGGACGAGGTTGCTCAGCCGGAGCAGGAGTTCCTGCGTCTCGGTCGCGGCGGCGTCCCGGTCGGCGTCGGCGGCCTTGACGTCGGCCTTGAGCTGCTCGGCCTTCCTCAGCAGCTCGGCCTTCTCGTCGCCGGCCGCCTTGGGGACGAGCTTGCCGAGCGCCTTCTGCTCGGCGCGCAGTTCGTCGAAGCGGACGCCGGACGACCTGCGTCGTTCGTCGGCAGACAGGAGGGCGTCGACGAGCGCGACATCCTCTCCACGGGCGCGCTGCGAAGCGCGCACACGGTCGGGGTCCTCACGAAGCAGGCGAAGGTCAATCACGCGGTCCAGGCTACCGGTGCGGGACGACGGCCCACGACCGACTATTGCGAGCGAACGGATCACGTTCCGTTATGGGAGAAATGCGCCTTGTGTTCCGCGAAGTCAATAGAGGAGATGCTGCTCCTTGAACGGGTCGGTCCGTGGGCTGCCGGTTGACCGGAATGCCTTGCGCGAGCCGGGATTTGGCGCTCGGTTGTCCACAGGCGCCCCTTCCTCGCCAAAGTTATCCACAGGGTGTGGGGGAGTTCTGTGGACTTCGGAATTGATCACTCCGAAACGCTCGGCCGATGCCGGGGATTCGCGGCATAAACCCTGCCCATCTCCGCTTTTCAGGGGAAAGGGCTCGCCCCAAAGGGTTGACCAAGGGGAAGGAGTGGACGAAGGGTGAGGTGTGGATCGATGAAATCGATCATGGGGCGAGGGGTGATTTGTCGACCGAATGGGGCTTCGGTGTCGACTTGTCCCCAGGTCGAGAAGCAGACCTGTGGATAACTTCTGTGGATAACGAAAATCAGCAGGTAGGACCGGGCCGGCCGACGTCGCCGCGTCCTCAGAACCGGCCGTCCTGACACCGCACCACCCAGTCCGCCGCTCCCACGAACTCCTCGTCGGACGTCCCGGGGAACGGAGGCCGTACTTCCCCCGGCCGCACGTCCGCGCGCGGGTACGAACCGAGGTAGCGCACCTGAAGGCAGATCCGCTTGAGCCCCGTCAGCGCCTCGGCCATCCGGCGGTCCGAGATGTGGCCCTCGGCGTCGATGCAGAAGCAGTAGTTGCCGATCCCGGCGCCCGTGGGGCGGGACTGGAGCAGCATCAGGTTGATGCCCCGCGTGGCGAACTCGCCCAGCAGGTCGCGCAGGCCGCCGGGGTGGTCGTCACGCTGCCAGAGCACGATGGAGGTCTTGTCGGCGCCCGTGGGTGCCGCCGGCCGGGCGGGACGGCCCACCAGCACGAACCGCGTCTGTGCGTTCTCCGCGTCGTGGATCTCCCTCTCCAGGGTCTCCAGGCCGTACCGCGCCGCCGCGAACTCACCGGCGAAGGCGGCGTCGTACCGGCCTTCCTGGACCAGACGGGCACCGTCCGCGTTGGAGGCGGCCGACTCCCAGACGGCGTCAGGAAGATGCGTCTTCAGCCAGTTGCGCACCTGCGGCTGGGCGGCCGGATGGGCGGTGACCGTCTTGACGTCCGACAGCTTGGTACCCGGACGGACCAGCAGCGCGAAGGTGATCGACAGCAGCACCTCGCGGTAGATCATCAGCGGGGCGCCCGCGACGAGCTCGTCGAGGGTGGTGGTGATCCCGCCCTCGACCGAGTTCTCGATGGGGACGAAGGCGGCCTCGGCCTCGCCCACCCGTACCGCGTCGAGCGCGGACTGCACGGACACGTAGGGCTTCAGCTCACGCGTCGCCGCCTCGGGAAGCGTGCGCAGGGCGACTTCGGTGAAGGTGCCCTCTGGGCCGAGATACGCATAGCTCGCTGGCATGTCCTCACCCTAATGGGCCCACGCCGGCGGCAGCGCCCGGAGAGCTCGCAGGGGTGACGCCGGGCCCGTTCTCACCCCTCCAGCAGTGCCTGCCCCACATACTCTCCGTCCGCCGCGCCGCCCGGGACCGCGAACAGCCCGCTCGCCTCATGGCGGACGAACGGCGTCAGCGCATCGCCCCGGTCCAGCTTGCGCTGCACCGGAACGAAGCCGCGGAGCGGATCCGCCTGCCAGCAGATGAACAGCAGACCCGCGTCCGGCACCCCGTCCGTGCCGATGCCGTCGTGGTACGAGAACGGGCGGCGGAGCATCGCCGCCCCGCCGTTCTGGTCGGGCCGGGTGATCCGCGCGTGGGCGTTGAAGGGAACCACCAGATTGCCCTGGGCGTCGGTCTTCTCCAGGTCCATCTCGGAGGTCTCACCGCCCCCGGACAGCGGTGCCCCGTCCGACTTGCGGCGCCCGATCACGTGCTCCTGCTCCTTGGCCGACAGCTTCTCCCAGTCGTCCAGCAGCATGCGGATACGGCGTACGACGGCGTAGGAGCCGTTCGCCATCCAGGCGGGCTCGCCCTGCTCCGGTACGAAGATCCGCTGGTCGAAGTCGGAGTCGGCCGGCTTGGGATTGCGGGTGCCGTCGACCTGACCCATCAGGTTGCGGGCGGTCATGGGGTGCGCGGTGGCGCCCGGTGAACGGTTGAAGCCGTTCATCTGCCAGCGGACCCTGGCCGCCGAGCCCGCGTCCTTCTGGACCGCACGCAGGGCGTGGAAGGCCACCAGGGCGTCATCGGAGCCGATCTGCACCCACAGGTCGCCGTTGCTTCGCGCCTTGTCCAGGTGGTCGGAGGAGAAGTCGGGCAGCGGGTCCAGGGCGACCGGGCGCTGCTTCTCCAGCCCCGTACGACCGAAGAAACTGTGGCCGAAGCCGAAGGTGAAGGTCAGCGAGGAGGGGCCGGCGTCGCGCGCCACACCGGTGTCACCGTGCGCGCTCGGCTCACCCGCCATCAGCCGGCGGGCCGTGTCCGACCATCGGTGCAACAGGGCGGCCGCTTCTGTGCGGCCGGCGCCGGGCCCCAGGTCGAAGGCGACGAGATGGCCCCGGGCCTGCAGCGGCTGCGTGATGCCGGGCTGATGTTTCACGTGAAACTGCACCCGGCTGTCGCCCACCGACGTCAGCGGAGTGGCCCCGGCGGGCGCCGACGCGTATCCGACGGCCCCGCCCGCCGCTCCGAGGACGAGCCCGGTGGCGCCTGCCGTGCCGAGCAGCCGACGGCGGGAGATGGTTTCCCCGGTGGGCCGGGCGACCGGGGCACCCTGGGGCTTCTCCGGGGTGCGGACCTGTGGGACGGACTGTTCTGGCATGGTGGTTCAGCCGATCTGCGCGTTCTTCGAGACGGTCACCTGGTCGACGTCGGAGGTGCGCACGGTCACCTCGACCTTCCAGTCGCCCGCGAGGGGCAGCTGTACCCCGCTCGCCGACCAGTGACCGGTGGTGATGCGGTCGGGGGTGACGGGCAGCGGCCCGATGTCCTGGGCGGAGAGGGTGAAGGCGACCTTCACCTCGGGGATGTCCATGGGCCGGCCGTCCGTGCCCTCCACATAGACGTGCATGACGTTGTCGCCGACGCGCGCGGGCTCGAGGTCGATGGTGACGACCCCCTGGCCGCTCTTGCCGCCACCGGTGTCGAACGGCATGTTCAGCGTCACCGCGCCGGTGCCCTGACCGGTCGGCGCGGACGCCGAGGACGACGAGGAGGCGCCGGCTGCCCTGGCCTCCTGTTCCGTGCGGCCCGGCTCGGTCTGGGTCAGCACGGTGGTGACAGCGAGCAGGACGGCGGCGATACCCGCCTCGGCCAGTACGGAGCGGCGCAGGCCCGAGCGGTGGGGGTCGGCGTCGCGCAGGCGCTTCTGCCGGGCGGTCTCCACCGCGGTCCGCTGCCGGGCGAGCTGAGCGGCCCGCACGGATCCCGCACCGGTCGTCCCTCCGGCCTCGGACCCTGCCTGCGCGCCCTGCGCGTCCTGCCTGTCGCTCGCGTCCTGAGCGTCCGTGGCCTCGGCGGTCCGCCCGGCGGAGACCGACGCCTTTCCCGAGCCGGACTCCCCGGTGTCGGACTCCCCGGCATCGGACGTCCGGGTGCCCGACGCGCCCGTTCCGGCCTTCTCGGCCGGCACCTCCGCCAGCCGTGCCGTCCACCGCCGTGAGAGGGAGGCCACCCCGACCAGCACCGACACGAGCCCGATCTTGACGAGCAGCAGCTGCCCGTACCGGGTGTCGGTGAAGGCCGACCAGGAGCCGAGCTGCCGCCAGCTCTGGTAGATCCCCGTGACGACCAGGGCGATCACGCTGCCGAAGGCGAGCCGCGAGAACCGCTGGACGGTGTCCCGGCCGACCGGAGTCTCGGCGGGCGCCCGGAAGAGCGCCACGAGCAGCGCGGTGAGCCCACCGAGCCAGGCGGCGACGGCCAGCAGATGCACCACGTCGACCGGCATGGCGATACCCGGCTGGAGTCCCTGCGAGGCGTGCTCGGACATCGCCCAGCTCGCGGCGAGCCCGGCTGCCACGACGGTCCCCCCGATCGCGAGCCCGAAGTTGAGATCCCGCTTCTCCTCCGCCTCCTCCGCCTCCTCCGCCTCCTCCGAGTCGTTCCGCGGGCGCGCGGCGCCGTCGTCGGCGGTGGGGGCGGACGACGGGCGGGCATGGGCACCGAACAGCACGGCTATGAACAATGCCGCCGCGGCGAGCAGCAGCAGCCGGGACACCAGCGCCGCGCCCGTCTTGGTCTGGAGCACGTCCCCGAGCAGTGAGAGGTCGAAGACGTCGCCGGCCTTGCCGGAGGTCGTGTAGGAGCCGCGGAGCAGCAGCAGCCCGAGCGTGGACACGGTGAGCGCGAGCCAGCCGGACACGACCAGCCGCTGCACCGGCCGCACCCCGGAACCGCGTCCCCAGCAGGCGAGTACGAAGGCGGCACCGCCGACCATGACGACGAACCCGGTGTACGACACGTACCGGCCGAAGCCGTACAGCAGGCCCACGAGCCCGTCGTCGGACCCCTGCGCGGAGACCGAGACGGAGGTCTCGGAAGGCGCGCCGATGGAGAAGGTGAAGGCCCCGGCGACGGGATGACTGTCCGCCGACACCACCTGGTAGGCCACGGTGTACGTGCCGTCGGGCAGCCCGCTGAGCAGCCGCACGGCGTAGGTCGTGCCGCTCGGGTTGACCGGGTCGCCCTTGTCCACCCGCTTGCCCTGGGGATCGAGCACCCGCACGGCGTCGTCGCTCACCGCGATCTGCTCGGAGAAGGTGAGCGAGATCTGGGCGGGAGCCGTGTCGACCACCGTCCCCCGCTCTGGGTCGCTGCCGGTCAGCGCGGCATGCGCGGATGCGGGAGCGGCCCCGGCGAGGAGTGCGCCGGTGACGGCCAGGAACAGCAGCACCAGGGTCCGCACGCGGGGGGCGATGGTCTGGGTCACAGGGGTGTCTCCCTCAGTGTCCGGTTTTCGGAACGTAGGTGGCCGGTTTCACCGGAATCTCGACCGTGACGGGGTCGGAACGGTCGAAGTGCAGCTGGACGGAGACGTTCTGACCCTGCTTCGGCCGGTGCCTCAGCTGCTCGAACATCAGATGGTTGCCGCCGCTCTCCAGCACCAGGCTGCCGTGGGCCGGGATCTCGAGGGCCTCGACCTCCTGCATGGCACCGTCGACGGTCTCGTGGACGGTGACCTGGCCGGCGGCATCGCTGCTGACCGAGGTCAGCCGGTCCGCGGCACCACCGTCGTTGGTGATGGTGAGGAAGCCGGCCGCCATGTCCGACACCGGCTGCGGCATGTACGCGGAGTCCACGGAGAGCTTCGCCCTGCCGTCACCGGACCCCGAGCCCTCCGAGCCGACGCATCCGGTGAGGACCAGCGCCCCGGCGACGGCCACGGCCGAGGCCGCCGGCCACCTCACGGCTTCTCCCCCTTGATGATCTTGGGAAGGTCCTTGGTGTAGTCCTCGACGGTGGCGTCCTCGCCGTAGAGGACGTAACCGCCGTCGGTCTTCGGGGAGAAGGCGATGACCTGGGTGCCGTGGTCGGAGACGGTCTTGCCGTTGTCGTCCTTGCGCGGCGGGTCGATGGAGATGCCGAGGGTGCGGGCCCCGGCCTGGATGGTGTCGAAGTCACCGGTCAGACCGACGACCTGGGAGTCGATGCCCTTGAGCCACGTGCCGAGCGCGGCGGAGGTGTCCCGCTCCGGGTCGGTGGTGACGAACACGATCCGCAGCTGGTCCTGCTGGTCCTGCGGCAGCTGCTTCTTCGCCACGGCGAGGTTGTTCATCGTCAGCGGACAGACGTCGGGGCAGTGGGTGTAGCCGAAGTAGATGAGGGTGGGCCGGCCCGCGGTCGCCTCACGGAAGTCGTACGCCTTGCCCCGGGTGTCGGTCAGGACGAGGTCCGGCTTCTCGAACGGCCTGTCCAGAACGGTGGCCGCCTTCTGCGAGCCGGCCTCCTCGGACACCATGGCGACGGGGTTGCCGTCGGCACCACTGTCACTGCCGCAGGCGGAGAGGGTGAGGGAGGCGACGGCGAGCAGAGCCGCCGCCGCGAAGGTCTTCTTACGCATGCATGGTTCCTGGGAGTGAGGAATCCGGCGCGCACCGGGATGCCGCGGAACCGCGGGCGGTCCCGGTGCGCGCCGTGGAGAGGGGTGAGGGCTCAGACGGTGGTGCGCCGGCGCCCGGCGAGCACGCCGTAGGCGACGCCCGCCGCACCGACCACGATGCCGACGACGCCCAGGACACGGGCGGTGGTGTCGGTACCGCCGGTGTCGGACGCGGCGGTCTCGGCGGAGGCGTTCTCGGCCGATCCGGTGCCGTCGGACGCCTTGTCGTCGGCCGCGGCGCCGTGGTGGTCCCCGGTGGCCTCGGAGAGGGTCAGCACGGGAGCCGGGTGGTCGGGCTCGTCCTGGCCCTCCTGCGGCACCTCGATCCAGCGGACGACCTCCTTGTTGGAGTACGTCTGCAGGGCCTTGAAGACGAGTTCGTCGGCGTCCTCGGGCAGCGTGCCGACGGACACCGGGAACTTCTGGAAGAAGCCGGGCGCGATGCCGTCGCCCTTGGCGGTCCAGGTGACCGTGGAGACCGCCTCGTTGATCTTCTTGCCGTGCACCTCGAGCGGCTTGTCCAGCTTGGACTTGGTGACCGTGATGTCCCAGCCCTCGACCGGCTGCGGCATCACGGACGACAGCGGGTGGTCCGTGGGGAACGTGACCTCGACCTTGGTGGTCGAGGCGCTGTCCCGCTCGTTGGGGACCTTGAAGCCGACGACCGCGTAACCGCCCTTCGCGGCCTCACCGTCGGGCTGCACGCTGACGTGCGCGAGGGCGGGGGAGGACAGGGCGAGGACGGTGACACCGGCGGCGGCACCGGCGGCGGCGATACGGGAAGCCTTCATGGCAGAGCACTCCGTTTCGATTGAGAAGTCACTGACGGTGGGAGATACGCCGCGCGTGCGGCCTGACGGTCCTCGCGGCGAGAACCCCGGACGCACACGCACGTGGGCCGCACACGCGCTTGCCACGGGGACGCCCCTCTCCCACCGGAAGGCCGGGGAGCCGGAAGATCCGGCGGACCCGTCAGCGGCGGAGTGGTGGTCGCCTCGCGTCAGGCGGCGAGAACGAGTGCGGTCGGGGCGGCGGCGGGCGGGCCCCGGCGGATCACCGTGTGCTGCAGCGCGGGGGTGCGGGGCAGAGGGGGCGCGAGCAGCGCGGTACACGCCGTACGCGGGGCCTCCTGCGGTGCTCCCGGGAGTCCGGCGCGCAGGGCACGCACCAGGGTGAGCGCCGCGCGGAGGGACCGTACGAGGGCACCTTCGGCGACACCGTGCGCCGACAGCTCGGCCAGCCGCAGCAGGGCCAGGTCGCCGTGGCGCAGCAGCCACCCCGCGGCCGTCGCCGCGAGGACGTGGCCGAGCAGCATCGGCAGCGACGGCAGCAGGGCCGCCGGGGATCCCCCGGCGGCCGACAGGGCGTCCGCCGCGTGGGAGTGTGCCTCGCCGGGGTGGACCCGCGCGTCGGTGAGGAGGCGCTCGGCCCGCGCGGGGCTGATTCCCGCGGCGGCGGTTCCGCACAGCAGCCGTGCGGCCTGCTCGACCAGCGCGGCGTCGGACAGGCCGGACGACGCTCCCGCGGCGGGTGCGCCGTGCTGCCCCAGGCCGAACAGGGCGTGCAGTGCCGTCTGGCCGAGCGCCAGCGTCGCGGCGATCACCGGCAGGGAACGCACGCGTCCGGCGAGTGGCGCGGCGACCGCGACCGCGCAGAGGAACCCCGCGCCCAGCGTCCACAGCGGGACGGTGGCGCGGGCGGCGACGGTGTGGCCTGCCCCGGCCAGCACGACACAGACCGCGGCGAAGACCGCGGCCCGCAGAACCCGGAGTCCTCGTCCGGAGCGCGTCGTGCGCGAGTGGGGGGCAGACATGGCGGCCTCATCATCGCACCGGCCCCCCGGTCGGCGTACGGCAGGTCCGCAAGATGCGGTACGACCGGAAGATCACATCTGCTGTCCGCTGCCCCACATACACCGTTCGGCTCCACGACACACCCGCCATATGGGCGGTGTCACGGCGACTTCACGCTTACCGGCGAGCACTCAGGGCAATACGTAACGGTATGTCGAGCCGCAGCCAGGAGGCTGGAGCATGAGCATCTGGTGGTCACTCCATCTCCGGCGCGATGCCGCCAGTGTGCCGCTCGCCCGGCGCCTGCTGCTCGGCACCATGGAGACCGCGGGTGTCGACCCCGACGTCTCCTACGACCTTTCCGTCGCCCTCAGCGAGGCCTGCGCGAACGCGGTCGAGCACGGCGGGGACACCGCGCGGGGCGGCATGTCGGAGGCGTACCGGGTGACCGCCTATCTCGACGGGGAGAAGTGCCGTATCGAGGTCGCCGACGCGGGGCCGGGCTTTCCCGGCGCGGCCGGAGGCGGCCGTTCCCGCCCGCCGTTCCCTCCCGCGCCGTCCGAGGCGGAGCACGGCCGGGGACTGGGGCTCATCCGGGAGCTGGCCGACCATGTGCACATCGGGAACAAGCCGGGCAGGGGCGGCGCGGTGGTGAGCTTCGACAAGATCCTCAAGTGGCGTGAGGACGCTCCGCTCGTCGCGGTGTAGCGACGACGGCGGCCGGGCACGCGCGCGTACCCGGCCGCCGTGTGGTGCGCCGGCTGTCAGCCCTTGAGCTCCGCCATCCAGGCCTCGACCTCGTGCGACCGCCGGGGCAGTCCGGCGGAGAGGTTCCGGTTGCCGTCCTCGGTGACGAGGATGTCGTCCTCGATGCGCACGCCGATGCCCCGGTACTCCTCGGGCACGGTCAGGTCGTCGGCCTGGAAGTACAGCCCCGGCTCGACGGTGAGCACCATGCCGGGCTCCAGCGTGCCCTCGACGTACGTCTCGGTCCGCGCGGCGGCGCAGTCGTGGACGTCCATGCCGAGCATGTGACCGGTGCCGTGCAGCGTCCAGCGGCGCTGCAGGCCCAGTTCCAGCACCCGCTCCACGGGGCCCTCGACCAGACCCCACTCGACGAGCCGCTCGGCCAGCACCCGCTGGGCGGCGTGGTGGAAGTCCCGGTACTTGGCTCCCGGCTTCACCGCCGCGATCCCGGCTTCCTGGGCGTCGTACACGGCGTCGTAGATCTTCTTCTGCAGCTCGCTGTACGTGCCGTTGACCGGCAGCGTGCGGGTGACGTCGGCCGTGTAGTACGTGTGCGTCTCCACCCCCGCGTCGAGCAGCAGCAGGTCGCCGGAGCGGACCGGGCCGTCGTTGCGCACCCAGTGCAGGGTGCAGGCGTGCGGACCCGCGGCGCAGATGGAGCCGTAACCGACGTCGTTGCCCTCCACGCGGGCACGCAGGAAGAACGTTCCCTCGAGGTAGCGCTCGCTGGTGGCCTCGGCCTTGTCGAGGACCTTCACCACGTCCTCGAAGCCGCGCACGGTGGAGTCGACGGCCTTCTGCAGCTCGCCGATCTCGAAGTCGTCCTTGACCAACCGCATCTCGGAGAGGAAGACACGCAGCTCCTCGTCGCGCTCGGCGGTGACCTTGTCGGTCAGCGCCGCCTCGACGCCGGCGTCGTGACCGCGTACGACCCGCACCGGGCCGGTGGCCTCGCGCAGCGCCCCGGCGAGCTCGCGCACGTCGGAGGCGGGGATGCCGTACAGCTTCTCGGACTCGGTGAGCGAGTGGCGGCGGCCGACCCACAGCTCGCCCTGGCCGTCCAGCCAGAACTCGCCGTTCTCGCGGTCGGAGCGGGGCAGCAGGTAGATCGTCTCCGTATGGCCGTCCGCCGTGGGCTCCAGGACGAGGACGCCGTCCTCCGTCTGGTTGCCGGTGAGGTACGCGTACTCGACCGACGCGCGGAAGGAGTACTCGGTGTCGTTCGAACGGGTCTTCAGGTTGCCCGCGGGGACGACCAGACGCTCACCCGGGAAGCGGGCGGACAGCGCCGCGCGGCGTGCGGCGGTCTCGGCGGCCTGCGCGATCGGCTCCAGGCCGTGCAGCTCGGTGTCGGCCCAGCCGCTCCTCATGCTCTCGGCCAGCTCGTCGGACACGCCCGGGTACAGGCCGTTCTTGCGCTGCTTGACGGGCTCCTCTTCGGCAGTCTCCGGGGTCTCCGGCAGCTCGTCCGCCACGGTCATCCTCCTCGATACGGCACTGGACCACCCCCCATCGTACGGTCGTACGGAAACGGACGAACCGGGGAATGACCTGTTACCGCGGGCACACACGGGGCCACCGGCGGGGCCACCGGGCCGCCGCCGAACCGCGGCCCCTCGCCTCCGGTGGCCGGGCCGCGGTTCGCCCGGATG
>NZ_NEUB01000731.1 GCF_002910825.1 Streptomyces sp. SM1
AGGACCAGCCACTTCAGCCACGGCAGGTACGCGGGCGTGCGGTGGAGCAGTACGTACCCCCAGGCCGCCGTCGCCGTGACCGCCGCCGCGAGCGTGAGCCCCGCCCAGAGCGTCCGCCGCCTCTCCCACAGGGCCACCGCGCCCATGCCGGTCACGGCCGCGAGGTAGGGGGCGAGGGCCACCGTGTAGTACTGGTGGAAGATGCCGGCCATGTAGCTGAAGACCGCCATGGTCGTCAGCAGCGAGCCGCCCCACACCAGGAAGGACGCCCGGGCCGGGTCGGTCCGCGCGGCCTTCCGGGTGAGCACCAGACCCCCGGCGAGCAGGATCAGCGCGGCGGGCAGCAGCCAGGAGATCTGGCCGCCCACCTCGGAGCCGAACATCCGGTCCCAGCCGGTCTCCCCCCACTGACCGCCGCCGCCCCTACCGCCACCACCGCCGCCGACGCTGCCCGTCTCCTCGCCGTTGAGCCGGCCGAGGCCGTTGTAGCCGAAGGTCAGTTCCAGGAAGCTGTTGTCCTGCGAGCCTCCGACGTACGGGCGCGAGGACGCGGGCCACAGTTCCACGACCGCGACCCACCAGCCGCCGGAGACGACCAGCGCGGCGGTCGCCAGGGCGAGTTGCACCAGCCGCTTCCTCAGCCGCACCGGGGCGCAGACGCCGTGGACGAGCGCGAGGGCGGGAAGGATCAGGAAGGCCTGGAAGGTCTTGGTGAGGAACGCGAAGCCGATCGCGACCCCGGCCCACACCAGCCACTTCGTACGGCCGTCCTCGACAGCCCGGACGACGAGGTAGCAGGCGACGGACATCAACAGCGCCAGCATCGCGTCCGGATTGTTGAACCGGAACATCAGCGCCGCGACCGGGGTGAGGGCGAGGACCGCGCCCGCGATCAGACCGGCCGCCGGACCGGAGCGGCGGCGTACGGCCGCGTACACGACGGCGACCGTGCCGACGCCCATCAGCACCTCGGGCACGAGGATCGCCCAGGAGTTCAGGCCGAAGATCCGCACCGAGAGTCCCATCGGCCACAGCGAGGCCGGGGGCTTGTCCACGGTGATGGCGTTCGCCGCGTCCAGCGAGCCGAAGAAGAACGCCTTCCAGGACTCGCTGCCGGCCTGCACGGCCGCCGAGTAGAAGGAGTTGGCGTATCCGGAGGCGCTCAGGTTGCAGAGGTAGAGCAGACCGGTCGCCAGCAGGAGGGCGAGGAGCGCGGGGCGCGCCCAGCGGGGGTCCCGGGGGGAGGAGGGTGTGGCGGGAGCGGGAGCGGACTCGGGCGGGGGTCCCGAGGTGGAGGGGCCGGCGGGGTCGGCCGGGGGGTCCGTCCGCTCGTACTGCGTGGTCATCGGAAGTCCCTCGGGTCGTGTTCGGCGGGGGCGGCGGGGGAGAGGGCTGCGTCGTGTTCGGCGGACACGTCCGGCAACGGATCGGCGGCGGGGGACGGGGGGCCGTCCGGGAACACCCACGCCCGGAAGAGCAGGAACCGCAGCACGGTCGCCGCGAGGTTCGCGGCGACGAGGACCGCGAGTTCGGTGGAGTGGGCGGGGTCGCCGCTCGCCGTGTGCAGGGCCATCAGCGAGCCGCTGGTCAGGGCGAGGCCGATGGCGAGGACGACCAGCCCCTGCGCCTGGTGCCGTACGGCCCCGGAGCGCCCGCGCACGCCGAAGGTGAGCCGCCGGTTGGCGGCGGTGTTGGCGACCGCCGAGACCAGCAGAGCAAGCAGGTTGGCGGTCTGGGAGCCGGTGAGGGTCCGGAAACCGCTGTAGAGCAGCAGGTAGAAGAGGGTGGACAGGACACCGACGACGCAGAAGCCGAGCAACTGGCGGGCCAGGCCCTGCGGTACGTCCCCGATGTCCCGGTCGCGCGGGTCGTCGCCGAAGGGCCGGGCGAGCCGGTCGAGCGGCAGCGAACCGGTGGCCAGGGCCCTGCCGACCCGCCAGACTCCCCTGAGGTCGTCGGTCGCCGTCCGCACGATGTGCACGGTGGAGTCGGGGTCGTCGACCCAGTCGACCGGCACCTCGTGGATGCGCAGCCCCGCCCGCTCGGCGAGCACCAGCAGTTCGGTGTCGAAGAACCAGCCGCTGTCCTCCACCAGCGGCAGCAGCACCTGCGCCACGTCTCGGCGGATCGCCTTGAACCCGCACTGCGCGTCGGAGAAACGTGCCTGGAGCGAGCCGCGCAGGATCAGGTTGTAGCCGCGGCTGATGAGCTCCCGCTTGGCGCCCCGCACCACCCGTGCGCTGCGGCTCAGCCGGGAGCCGATCGCGAGGTCGGAGTGGCCGGAGATCAGTGGGGCGACCAGCGGCAGCAGGGCGTTGAGGTCGGTGGAGAGGTCGACGTCCATGTAGGCGAGGACGGGGGCGTCGGAGGCCGCCCAGACGGTCCGCAGCGCCCGGCCGCGTCCCTTCCGCTCCAGGCGGACGGACCGGACCTCCGCGATCCGCTCCGCCAGCTCGCCGGCCACCCGCGGGGTGGCGTCGGTGGAGGCGTTGTCGGCGATCGTGATGCGGAACGCGTAGGGGAAGGTGCGGGTGAGGTGCTGGTGCAGCCGGCGGACGCACGGCCGGAGGTCCTTCTCCTCGTTGTGGACGGGGATCACTACGTCCAGGACCGGTGCGCCGGCTCCGGCGGCCGGGAGGTGCTCCCGTGCCGGCAGGGTGCCGGGAGAGGAATCGGTTCTCATGGGAACCGACTCTGATCAAGCCTCCTGTCGCGCCCGTGTGGTGAGGCTGTGCCGCGGCTGTGAGTGCGGCACGGACGTCGGCTGCGGCACGGACGTCGACCGCGGTGACACCGCGGGCAGGTGGAGGGTGAACACGGTCCGTCCGGGCACGCTGTCGACGGTCACGGCCCCGCCGTGCGCGGCCGCGACGGCCCGCGCGATGGCCAGGCCCAGGCCGGTCGAGCCGGCCGTCCGGGTGCGTGCCGCGTCACCGCGCGCGAACCGTTCGAAGACATGCGGGAGGAGGGCGGGCGGGATGCCGGGCCCGTTGTCCGCCACGTCCACGCACAGCCCGGCACCGTCTCCGCGCACGCGGGCGGTGACCGTGGTGCCGGGCGGGGTGTGGGTGCGGGCGTTGCCCAGCAGGTTGACGAGGACCTGTTGGAGCCGGGCGGCGTCACCGGTCACCGGGGCGGGCCCGTCGGGCAGTTCGAGGCGCCAGTCGTGGTCCTGGCCGGCGGCGCGGGCGTCGCTGACGGCGTCCACGACGAGCGGGACCAGGTCGGTCCGCTCGTACCGCAGGGGCCGCCCGGCGTCGAGACGGGCGAGCAGCAGCAGGTCCTCGACGAGCAGGGTCATCCGGTCCGCCTCGGACTCGATCCGCCCGAGCGCGTGCCGGGTGTCGGGGCCGGCCTCCTCCCGGCCCCGGCGGGTGAGTTCGGCGTAGCCGCGGATGGAGGCGAGCGGCGTACGCAGTTCATGGCCGGCGTCGGCGACGAACTGCCGTACCCGCGTCTCGCTCTCCTGGCGTGCGCGCAGGGCCCCGTGGATGTGGTCGAGCAGCCGGTTCAGCGCGGCACCGACCCGGCCGACCTCGGTGTGCGGATCGCACTCGGACTCCGGGACGCGCTCTTCGAGGGTGACCTCGCCGCTGTGCAGGGGGAGTTCGGAGACGCGGGTGGCGGTGGCGGCGATCCTGCGCAGGGGGCGGGTGGCGACGCCGACGATGACGGCTCCGGCGAGGGACGCGGCGACGAGACCGGCGGCGGTGACACTGACCTCGACGAGGATCAGGGTGGTGACCGTGCTGTCGACGTCGGCGGTGGGGAGGGCGACGTAGAAGGCGCCGCTGGGCCCGGCCCGGTAGGTGACGCGGTAGTCGCCCAGGCCGGGGACGTCCACGGTGTGCTCGGCCCCGACATCGCGCGGCACGGCCCCGAGGGCCGCCAGCTGGGCGTCGGTGAGCCGGCCGGCCTCGGGCGCGGTGAAGCCGTTCACGACCTTCTTGTTGCTCACCACCCCGTCGGTCACCCGGCCGTTCTCGACGGTCGCGCCGATCGCGCCGAAGCCCTGCGGGCCCTTGGTGACGAAGTCGAGGGGGTCCTCGTGCCGCAGCGGCTCGGGCAGCGGCGGGCCGTTCACCGGTCCGCCCGCCGCCCGCATGGCCACCTCGCGCACCTGGTCGTCCAGTTGCTCGTACAGGTGGGAGCGCAGCGCCAGTGTCGTCACCGTGCCGATCACCGCGCACACGACCGCGATCAGCGTCACGGACGCGACGACGAGCCGCGTCCGCAGGGTCCGCGGACGCGGCCCTCGCCGTCCGCTCACGACACCGCGGACTTGATCAGGTATCCGGCACCGCGCCGGGTGTGGATCATCGGCTCCCGGCCCGCGTCGATCTTCCGGCGCAGGTACGAGATGTACAGCTCGACGACGTTCGCCTGCCCGCCGAAGTCGTACGACCAGACCCGGTCGAGGATCTGGGCCTTGCTGAGCACGCGCCGCGGGTTGCGCATGAGGAAGCGCAGCAGCTCGAACTCGGTCGCGGTGAGGTGGATGTCCTGACCGCCCCGGGTGACCTCGTGGCTGTCCTCGTCGAGGGTGAGGTCGCCGACGACGAGCACCGACTCGGAGCGGCGGTCGGCCGCGCCGGACCGGCGGATCAGGCCGCGCAGCCGTGCGACGACCTCCTCCAGGCTGAACGGCTTGGTCACGTAGTCGTCCCCGCCCGCGGTCAGTCCGGCGATACGGTCCTCGATGGCGTCCTTCGCGGTCAGGAACAGCACGGGCACGTCCGGCAGATCCCGGCGCAGCCGCCCGAGGACGGACAGCCCGTCCATGTCCGGCAGCATCACGTCCAGGACGACGGCGTCGGGCCGGAACTCGCGCGCGGTGCGCAGGGCGCCCCGGCCGTCGCCCGCGCTGCGGATCTGCCAGCCCTCGTACCGCAGGGCCATGGACAGCAGTTCACTGATCGACTGCTCGTCGTCCACGACAAGCACGCGGACGGGGCTCCCGTCCGGCCTGAGCAGTTCGGTGCGCCCCCGGGGCGAGATCGTGGTCATACCGCACACGATGTGCGAACCCTCTGAGAACACTCTTTCGGCAACCTGTGTTTTCCCTGAGAAACGCCCCCCAGGTCCCCTCGGCCCTCGGCCCTCGGCCCTCGGCCCTCCGCCCTCCGCCCTCGGCCCTCCGCGGGCAATCGTGCCGCAGGGCGATGGGGGTCCCCCCGCTCGAGCGAAGCCGAGAGTGGGGGAGGGTGGGCGCGACGGCACCCCGTCGGCGCCGGGCCGCGCCACCCCTCCCGGCAGCCCCGGCCGCCCGCACGGTTCCCGCCCTCACCGCGCCGGCAGACCGAAGAGCGCCGCCGCGTTGTCGTGGCACACCGCCCTCAACCACTCCTCACCAAGTCCCAGCCGCTCCAGCGCATGCAGCTGGTGGACGTATGGATAGGGGATGTTGGGGAAGTCCGAGCCGAGCAGGATCCGGTCGCCGAGGGCGGCCAGCCGGGGCAGGGCCCGCCGGGGGAACGGCGCCATCCGTTCGCTGAAGTCGGTGAACGCCATCGTGGTGTCCAGCCGCACCTCCCCGTACCGCTCGGCGAGGCCGAGGAACTCCTCGTACTCGGGCATCCCCAGGTGCGCCACCACCAGCCGCAGCCGGGGATGCCGGGCCAGCACCCGGGCGACCGGCTCGGGACCCGTGTACGTGCCGGGCGCGGGCCCGGACCCGCAGTGGATCACCACCGGAACGCCCGCCTCCGCGAGCAGACCCCAGGCGGCGTCGAGCGCCTCACCGGCCGGGTCGTACCCGCCCACCTGCACATGTGCCTTGAAGACGCGCGCCCCGGTCTCCACGGCGTCCCGGACGTACCCCTCGACTCCCGGCTCGGGGAACAGCGTCGAGGTGTGCAGGCAGTCGGGTGTGCGCCGGGCGAAGCCGGCCGCCCAGTCGTTCAGCCAGCGCGCCATGCCCGGCTTGTGCGGGTAGAGCATCGCGGTGAAGGCCCGTATCCCGAACGCCCGCAGCAGCTCCGCCCGTTCGCCCTCTCCCTCCCGGTACGAGATCGGCCACTCGACCCCGCCGGTCAGTGGTCCGAGCGCGTCGAAATAGGCCCAGACCTTGTGGAGCACCCGCTCCGGCATGAAGTGCGTGTGCACGTCGACGAGCCCGGGCAGCCCGAGTCCCTCCCAGAAGCGCCGGACGTCGTCGGCTTCGGAACGGGTGCCGGAGTGATCGCTCATGCCGTCACGATCACCCGCGGCCGCACCTCCGGTCCAGAGGCCGGGTCAGAACAGCCCGTCCTGCGCCGCCGGCCTCTCCTTCAGCGCCTTGACCGGCACCGCGAACTCCCGCCCGACGGCCGGCACCAGCCCCCACCCGGCCAGCAGCCGGGTGTCGAGGACCACGGGCCCCCGGCCCGTCAGCAGATGCAGATCGGGTCCGGCCGCGGCCACCAGCTCCCCGCTCACCACGCCCCCGGCGACCAGCTCGCGGACCTCAGCCACGGCGGCCGGTGCCCCCGCCAGCCCGAACACCTCCACGTGATCGACCGGTTCGAACGGCGTGGGGGCGAGGGACTCCGGCCATCCGCTCAGGGCGACCGCCCGCGCGTGCAGCCCTGCGATCTCCGCCGCCCGTTCTCCGCGCGTCGCCGGAAGGGCCCCCCTCGCCGCCCGCTTGGCGGCGTAGGGGATCCGGTCGGGCACCCGGAGCGCGGCGCGCAGCAGTTCCTCGGTGCGCCGCGCCGCCATCAGCGGCCCGCTGCCCAGCCAGGTGAAGCAGACCGCCCCCTGCTCCAGCAGCCGCGCCCCCTCCCGCCGCACCGCGGTGATCCCGACCTTGGTCATCCCCGGCCCGAACCACGCCAGGTACACGCGGTAGGGACGCGGATCGTCCGCGAGGGTGTCGGCGGCCACCGAGTGGGCCCGGTCCAGCCGGGAGCACTCCTCGCAGCGCGCCCCCGTGCTCCGCCCCGGCACCGCCGCACCGAACGGACACGCATGCCCCCGTGCCCCCACGCATGTCCGCACTCCCCCTTCCACGACTCCGAAGGCCACCCGTTTCCCCCAGGTCAGCGCGGAGCGCCGACCGCCGTCCCATGCCAGCACGGGGCCGTCGGCCGACCACCGCAGCCCGGAGCAGCGCCATGCCTGTGCCATCTCCGCCGAGACTAGAGGGCACCACTGACAACGCCCCCCGTTCACCGTGCCCGGAGCACCCGACGTGCTCCGAGGTGCCGGGTGTGATCGGGAGTGCCACTCTGGACTGAGGTATCGCACCGCTCGGGGACGTCCGAAAGGCCAAGAACATGGCGAGCAATGTCAGCGGTACGCGCCACCACGGGACCGGGTGGGAGGCGGAGAACCCCTGGGCCGCGGGCTGGACGGTCGCCGCCGCGGTTCTGATGATCTTCGGCGGGATCATGGCGGTCTTCCAGGGCATCGCCGCGATCGCCGAGGACGACGTCTTCGTCTCCACCCGCGACTTCACCTACGCGTTCAGCCTGACCGGATGGGGCTGGGTCCACCTGATCCTCGGCGCGCTGGTGGTCGCCGCCGGCGCCGCCCTGTTGACGGGGGCCACGTGGGCCCGTGTGGTGGGCGTGACGCTGGCCGGGCTCAGCATGATCGCCAACTTCGTGTGGCTGCCGTACTTCCCGGTGTGGTCGATCGTCCTCATCATCATCGACGGCTTCATCATCTGGGCGCTGTGCGCACCCCGTCGCGAGAGCCGGGCGTAAGGCGCGCCCCCACGGCCTGGAGCGCCCTGTGGCCCTGGCTGGCCCAGGTGGCGGGGGTGACGGTGCTGGTCGCCGCGTACTTCCTCCTGCCCCTCGACCGGCTGGGGCCGCAGCGCCCGGCCCTGAGCTGGGTGCTCTTCGGCGTCGCGCTGGCGCTGATCGCGCTCCTGCTGCTGCGGCAGGTCGTACGGGTGCTGCTGTCGGTCCCCGGCGTCCGGCCGGGCCTGGTCATCCCGCCGCTGATGTGCCTGTCCATCCTGGTCTTCGCCACCGCCTACCTGGCGCTGGCCCGGAACCCCGGTGAACTCGACGGCATCAGCACCCGCCTGGACGCCCTCTACTTCACGCTGGTCACCCTGGCCACCATCGGCTACGGCGACATCACCCCGCGCGGCCAGGAGGCGCGCCTGGTCGCCGTCCTGCAGATCGTCTACTCGTTCGTCTTCCTCACCGCGGCCGCCACCAGCCTGACCCGCTATCTCCGTGAGACGCTCCGCCACCGTGAGAACCCGCGCCGGCCGGAGTGATCCGCCGTGTCGCGCCACGATGTGACCGGCGTCGCACTGAGGTGAGTGGGGCTTCGCTCCCCGGGCCCGGGCGAACGACGCACGACGGCCGATCCGCCGGCCCCCGGTTCCCCGTCCCCCCACGGCCATCAGTCCCACAATCCTTCCGAGGGGTGTCCGCTCATGAGCGGTATGGACGCAACTGCTCTCGACAGCCTGCGCACGGCCTTGCGAGGACGTGTCGTGACACCGCAGGACGCGGAGTACGACGAGACCCGCAGCATCTACAACGCCATGATCGACCGGCGTCCGGCCGCCATCGCCCAGTGCACGGGCACGGCGGACGTACGGACCACCATCGCCTCCGCCCAGGAGACGGGAGCCGACCTCGCCGTCCGCGGGGGCGGGCACAGCGGGCCGGGTCTGTGCCTGGTCGACGGCGGGCTCACCCTCGACCTGTCCCCCATGCGCTGGGTCCGGGTCGCCCCGGACACCGGGACCGTACGGGTGGGCGGGGGCAGCCAACTGGGCGACCTCGACCACGAGGCCCACTCCTTCGGCCGCGGCATACCGAGCGGGATCAACTCCACGACGGGGGTCGGCGGCCTCACCCTGGGCGGTGGTCACGGCCACCTCACGCGGAAGTACGGACTGACCGTCGACAGTCTGATCGGCGCCGACGTCGTCCTGGCCGACGGCGGTGTCGTCGCCGCCTCCGAGAAGGAGCACCCCGATCTGCTGTGGGCGCTGCGCGGCGGCGGGGGCAACTTCGGGGTGGTCACCTCGTTCACGTTCCGGTCGCACCCGGTGGACACGGTCGGGGTCGCGGTGACCGTGTGGCCCGTCGACCGCACCGCGGAGGTGCTCCGCTGGTACCGGGAGTTCCTGCCGTCCGCGCCGGACCTCAACGGGTTCTTCGCGCTGATGACCGTCCCGCCCGGACCGCCCTTCCCGGAACCGGTCCACGGCCGGAAGATGTGCGCCGTGATCTGGTGCTACACGGGCGAACCCGAGGAGGGCCGTCTGGAGGAGACACTGTCCGTCGTCAACGAACCGGCGCCGCCGGCCTTCCACTTCGCCACACCGATGCCCTATCCCGCCCTCCAGACCATGTTCGACGAGCTGGTCCCCAAGGGACTGCAGTGGTACTGGCGCGGCGACTTCTTCGACGGCATCCCGGACGCGGCTGTCGCCGTGCACGAACGGTACGGCCACGCCCTGCCCACCGACCTGTCGACCATGCACCTGTACCCGGCGGACGGAGCGGCCCACCGGGTCGCCACCGGCGAGACTGCCTGGGCCTACCGCGACGCCGTGTGGTCCGGCGTCGTCGCCGGCGTCGACCCGGACCCGGCCAACGCCGACGCGATCCGGCAGTGGTGCGTCGACTACTGGACCGACCTCCACCCGCACTCCATGGGCGGCTCCTACGTCAACTTCCTCGGCGAGTCGGAAGGCCCCGAACGCGTCCGCTCCACCTACCGCGACAACTACGACCGCCTGGCAGCCGTCAAACGCGCCCACGACCCGCACAACTTCTTCCACGCCAACCAGAACATCACCCCGTCCGCGGCCTGACCGGCACCCTCCTGTGCCCGGACACGTCGTGCCCGGCCGGGCACGACGCACCGCCCCTTCAGGGCCTGCACGGGCTCAGGCTGCCGAATCCCCTACCAGCCGGTCATGATCGCGCCCAGCGCGACGGGCGCCGCCACCAGGACGACCGCCTTCTCACCCAGAGAGCGCCCGCCGGCCCCGTCCGCGAAGCGGCACGCCGCGAACGCGGCGACGATGCCGAGCGGAAAGAGGATGGCGACCGATTCCGTCAGGCCGCTCCGTGTCCCGCCGACGAACGCCGCGGCCCACGAACCGGCCAGCCCCGTCAGAACGGCGAAGAAGACCTTCCCGGCACTGAACCAGTCGCGCTCCATCAGATCGGCCAGCTCGCCGAAACCGGCACCCGCGCGGCGGCGCCGCACCGCGGTGACGGCGAAGGCGACCACCAGCCCGCTCCCGGCGACCAGACAGCCCGCGCGCAGCAGGCTCGCAAAGGTGTCCATCATCCATGCCTCCGGTTCCCGCAGTACCTGCTCACCAGCAGTGCTTGATGACGCCGTCGACACCGAGGATGGAAGCGGCCATTCCGCCGAGGCCGCCGCCCGCCTCCTCGAAGACCTCCGCTATTCCCTTCTTGAAAGTCTTCCCCGTCTTTTTCTTCGAGCGGATCTTATTGACCACCTTGGATATCCCGCCGAGCTTGTCGATGGCCTTCTTCATCTTGTATATCTTGGCCACGGCGAACACATTGGAACCGATCGCCAGTAGAATTCCGCGGGCACACCCGGTAGCGCTGAAAGAACGCTGGGGTCCCCCCTTGGACTCCTTGGCGAGTTCGCCCTCCACTCGCTGCGTCATCCACTGCCGAACCGCCTCGTCGCCTTGGCCGAGAACATCCTCGGGGATGTCGGCGATGAGCTGAAGCGCCTTCTCGATCTCGGCGAACGCGGCCTCGTCGGCGGCAGATCCCGCCTGCGCCGAGACAACGGCGGCGGGCTCCGCCCCCGGCTCCGACGCGTGAGCCCCGGCCGTCACGGCGAAGACGGCGACCGCCGCCATACCGGCTGTCACCGCCACCCGGCACCGCAAAGGGGCACCGGTGTGCGCGTGCAGAAAAGCGGTCATGAAATTGTTCCCCCTGCTTCATTCAATTGAACATCGAACAGTCGCCGCCCTGGTCAGAGGCGGCGTTCCACTGAGGTGTTGATCTTGCATGAGAAGCGATTCCGAAGCAACACACTTGAGCGCTCCTTGAGGAAACAGAGAAGGCAAGAACCGAGCAAAGGGGAGGGAAGGGGAGGCGCGCCCCGTCGGAGATGCCGCAAGCCCTCTCGACCCGAGCGTCGAAGACGCCGGCCAGGGACCACACGAGAACTGCTCCTGATCCGCCCTCGTTCCACACCCCGCGAGCGCGGCCGACGCCATGGCGGCGACCACTGCCGACAGGCGCGATACGCCGGGCACCCCAGCCGTGAAACACCAGAGGCCCTGTGGATCACTCCACAGGGCCTCTGGTCTGCTGTGCACTCGGCAGGATTCGAACCTGCAACCTTCTGATCCGTAGGATCGGGCAGCTTGCTGTGAGAGGCACCAACGGCCTCCTACTCCGGTTGCGCAAGCCAGCGATCATGTGCGTCCGTGAGCCGTCGTCGCCGTCAGCGCTGCCGTCAACTCCGACCGGTCGCGCCGTCGCCACGGCGGTCTGCCAGCCGACCCGCCATAGGCTCCAGCAAGACCGACTCTGGCCACCACCACTCCAGCAGTCGGCCCCCAGATCGGCTGAGCTGTAACTGGCACAACCCATGGCCATCACTGACGCAGATCAAGCAAGTTCGGTGACGCCGTACAGCATCCGCAGCCGGTGTCCGGTGGTATCGCTAAAATTCCAGGGAAGGTTCACTCTGGATGGATTTTCCAGATGCACTGCATAGCCTGGCACCTTATCCAGAGGAGTGAACTTCATAATTTCGTTCAGGGCACCAACGGTCGCTGGAAATATTCTATTCAAAAACCTGCGCACATCAAGAACCGCCATCCCCTCAAAGGGATCTTCAGGCACAGGAGCGCCTGTGCGCCTTACCGTGACGCTGTAACGTCCGACCCCCGGGAGCCACTTGGTCGCCGTCGCACCTGTAGGCGGCAGCATCCGAATTCCCATTTCATCCGTACTCCAACCAGGGTACCCTTCCCGCAAAAAACCTCGCACTTCATCTTGAATTTCCCCTGGCATTGTAACTACATAACTACCATTATCGCGCATAAGATCGAGCGCTTCATTGTGCACAGTATTTCGCATCCAACGAAGCACTTGAAACACTCTCTGCATCTCAGTGCCAGCCTTGGTGTAGTCATATAGAACTTTAGTCAAGGGTTCAAGCTTAGATTGCCATCCCGAATTCTGCCAACTGTACACCCCTCTACTATTCAAACAGAGGACGTGATCCACAATTCGCGCTGCAACACAAAGGCGCCAACCAAAGAAAAGGTAGCGAGTCCAACTCGCAGAGCATCTCCTCAGGCTCTCCGCCAACCATCGTGGCAGACAGACCGCAAACACCATCGCGAAATTTGAAAGACCGCGACATCCTCGTTGGAAACGTCTGATTAAGTGACTCCAGCGTTGGATCGGCCGCAGTGTCGTACCACTTGCGTCCAGCCTGATTCAACCTTTCGAAGGCAGGCATAGAGACGAAGGCTGCGCTACGCCGGACAGCGACTGATGGCCATCGTTTAAGTGTTCCACCGATGACAATCGGCTCACCATGCCAACGTAGATACAGCCCCATCAAAGCCAGCGCATCATCCGGGGAAAATACGTTGACGAAGCGCGAATTCCCTTTGAGAGGTCGCTCCTCCAAAAGCCATTCACGGTCGGTAATCGCCAAATCCGCTTCCAACTCCTGACCGAGTCGATGAAGCAGCATCCCGGCAATTGAATCTAGTTCATCAATCTGGTATTTGGTCGCAATGCCGGAAGCTTCCCTGATTACCTCGCGGCAGGAATCAATATATACGTCGCGCACTCTTGAACCCACCTTGACAGGAATACTAGGGGCATCATGATGAGAAAACGAGCCCCCCTCGCCGGGTTCTACTCCATCCGGCACGGCCAACTCGCAGGCAGGGAACAAAAACTCGAATGCCGAATGGCCAAAATGACTCCGAAGTACTGCCGCAGAATCGGGATAGCCGGTACTTCCGCCACCGATGAATGGGTACCCGTGGAACTCGTTCTCCCCGTCGATTGGGCCAGATTTCAGTGGCCAGTCGACGAAGATCTTGAGTGGCCTCCGGGAGGCAGATCTATCGAAGGGGTTAGGCTCACGTGACGACCGGAGCGCTGGAGGGACATACAGAGGCATCGGCACCGGTCAACTAAAGCACCAAAGCATCGCTGTACGCGAGCCAGTTCCCTCACCCGCGACCAAGCAATTCTTGAGCTGTGCCACCCTCATGGCATCAGATATAAGTCCAGCGCCAGGCGTTCGAGCTGTACGTGCACTTGATCTTCGTGCCGCCCGCGGTGGTGGTGATAGCCCCATGATCACTGTTCCGGCAAAACTGTCCCGCCGAGTAGCAGTTCCCCGCGTTGGAGACGATCGTGCATGTGCCGGCGCTGTCCTGGCTGCTGCTGCTGCCGCTGTTGGCAGCCTTGGCAGGGGCGGTCTTGGTGACGGTGACCGTGGGGCCGGGGCTGGCCTTAGCTTTCACGGTCTTGGTGACGGTCGGGCCGGGTTCGGGCGTGGCTGTGACCGTCGCGGTAATGGTCGTCGCGGGCTTGACCTTGGTCTCCACGGACTGTTGCCCGTCGTCCCCGGTGGAGCCGATAAGCGCGCCCGTGATGAACAGAGCCGAACCTCCGACCCATACGAGTACACGCTTGTGGAGCGGGCGGGTGTCGGGCGGGCGGGGCGTCGGCGGTATAGGAGTGGTGTACGGGTTGGTCATGTCGTCCCCCACGGTGTTTCAGGTGGAGTGACCGTAGTGCCCAGCAGAGCGACGCGTGGAGGGAGTGTGGGTGGAGGTGACCATTCTGTGACCGATGCCCCTTCAGTGCTCCCGCGCAGGATGGTGATACCAGGAGCCGCGGACCTCGGCGTTCGGCGGGCGCACGGACCCTCAGAAGGAGGCTGAGAGCAAGATGTGCTCGACGTGCGTGCTTGGGCCGGCCTTGATAAGGAGCGCGCATGCCGTCCGATCTCCCGCCTGCTGGCAGCACATGACGGGACCATGCACTGGCGACAAGATGGTTACAGGTGCGCAAAACCGTGCCTCGTCAGCCCAAAGGGCTATGAGATGTCACCTCCGGCGCTCATACGACGTCCGTGTCGTCGATCCCGCCCATTGATCTCTTTCCCTCCCAAAGGAACTGCGAAGATGACTCAGACCGGAGCAGTGGTCCTGACCAAGGCGTCACCTACAGTCTCGTTGGACAAGCACGGCGTGACTTCAGGGCTGATCCGGGTCAACCTGAACTGGACCTCACCTCGGGCGGTGGCAGAGCGGGAAGCCCAGGAGGTAGGTGGTGGTTGGTTCCGGAGGATGCGAGCCTCCTTGCGGGCGAGCGCAGCCAGGGACGTGGATCTCGATCTTGGCTGCATGATCAGATGCAGCGATGGCAGCAAGACCGTCGTGCAGGCCCTCGGTAACGCGTTCGGTGCAGTGGATCGCTTCCCCTATGTCGCCCTAGACGAGTCTTTCCGAATACGGTCAGTGGTCGTAGGCGGTCAGTGAGCGGCTGATCGCCTGGCCGGTCTGGAAGTTGTGCCAGATCGCGGCGGCCAGGGCCAGCACACGCTGAGCGACACGGACAGCGACGCCCTCGACGGTGCGCCCGCCGTGTTGTTCCAGGTCGAGCTGGCCCTTGAGGGTGTCGTTGACCGACTCGATCAGCTGGCGGACCTTCTTGAGCATCGGCTCGCCGGGCCGCAGGATCTCCCTCTTCCTCGACGGCCGCAGCAGCGTGATGCCCTGTACGGACAGTGACCGCTCGAAGGTCTTCGACGCGAAGCCCTTGTCGCTGATCAGCAGCAGGCCCGGCCGCACGCGCACCAGCTCGGCATCGACCTCCAGCATCGCGGCCAGCACCTCGCGCTCGCCGAGCTTCGGATCGGCCAGCGCCCACAGGATCGGCATCCCGGCCGGGGTGCACACCAGGTACAGCCGCAGCCCCCAGAAGAACCGCGAATGCGACGCGCAGTAGCCGTAGTTGGCCCAGCCCGCCAGCTCCGAGCGCTTGACCGTGGGGCGGGACATCCCGCACGGCACCGGGGTCGAGTCCGTGATCCACACCGTGTCGTGCCAGAAGTCGGTGTCCTTGGCGAGCACCCGTATCACGCGTTTGATCTGCGGCAGCGCGGCACGCAGCCGCTTGTTGTAGCCGGCATCCTGCGGGACGAAGGGAAACATGTCCTGGAGGTGTGCGCGGACGTACCGCAGCCAGCGGGCCTCGCAGTGGAAGCCGAGCATCGCCTGCATGACCGCCAGGCACAGCAACTCCGAGTGACTGAGTTTCGGTGGCCGGCCCGGCAGCCGCACGATACCCGCCAAGTCGTCGTCGATCTTCACGTACAGTGCGGTCACGAGGG
>NZ_NEUB01000063.1 GCF_002910825.1 Streptomyces sp. SM1
GGAGGACCTCCGGCACGACCACCGCCCCCGCCCCGCACTCCGCACGCACCGCCGGCTACGGCGCCCGGCAGCGCAGGGCGCCGACAGGCCGGACGCCGGCCAGGTTTCCCGCGGTGGCGGTACGGCGGTCCCGGGGTTTCCCGGATCAGACGTAGGTCCGCGCCGGTCCTCCAGCAGGACCGATGACCGTGGCGATCGACTCGGCCAGGGGTTCGATCTCGTCCTCCCGGAGGCTCGAGACGGTGACCCGGATGCCCGGCGGCGCGTTCATCCGGAAGCGGGCTCCGGGTGCCACCGCCCAGCCCGCGTGCAGCAGCCGGGCGACCGCCGCGGTCTCGTCCGGGACCGGTACCCACACGTTCATGCCGGTGCGTCCGTACGCCGCGGCCCCACGCCGGGCCAGCGCCCCGATCAGCGCGTCCCGGCGTCGGCCGTAGCCCGCCGCCACGGCCGCCGGGTCCACCGCGCCCTCGCTCCACAGCCGCGCCACCGCGCGCTGGACGATCAGGCTGACCCAGCCCGGCCCGAGCCGCTGCCGGCCGCGCATCCGGTCGAGGGTGACCGGGTCCCCGGTGAGCACCGCGAGCCGCAGGTCGGGACCGTACGACTTGGCCGCCGAACGTACGAAGGCCCAGCTCCGGGTGGTCCCGGCGAGGGGATGGAGGGGGAGGTCGACGATGTGATGCCCGTGGTCGTCCTCGATCAGCAGCGTCTCCGGGTGATCGGCGAGCACCGACCGCAGGGCACGCGCGCGTGCGCCGCTCAGCGCCGCGCCGGTCGGGTTCTGCGCGCGGTCGGTGACGATCAGGGCGCGCGCGCCGTCCGCCAGGGCCGTTCGTACGTCGTCGGGGAGCGGACCCTCGTCGTCGACGCCGACGGGGACGGTCCGCAGTCCGAGGGCCGGGACCAGGTCCAGGAGACTCCCCCACCCCGGGTCCTCCACGGCGACCGCGTCCCCGGGCCTGAGATGCGCCGCCAGGACCCGCTCGACCGCGTCCAGGGCACCCGACGCGACGACGACGGGGCCGCCGGGCA
>NZ_NEUB01000732.1 GCF_002910825.1 Streptomyces sp. SM1
GCCCCCCGCGATCGTGGCCGCCGCGGACGACGACCCGATCGTCATCGTCTCCATGAGCTGCCGCTACCCCGGCGGGGTCCGCACCCCCGAGGAGCTGTGGCGGCTGGTCGCCGACGGGCGCGACGCGGTCTCCGGCCTGCCCGACGACCGCGGCTGGGACCTCGACGCGCTCTATGACGCGGACCCCGACCGGCCCGGCAGGAGCTACACCGCCGCAGGCGGGTTCGTCCGCGACGCGGACCGCTTCGACCCCGCCTTCTTCGGCATCTCGCCGCGCGAGGCACGCGCCATGGACCCGCAGCAACGGTTGCTGCTCACCACCTCCTGGGAGGCGATCGAACGCGCCGGCATCGACCCGACCTCCCTCCGCGGCACCCCCACCGGCATCTTCGCCGGAGCCTCCTACCAGGGCTACGGCGGCAACCTGCGGGACGTCCCCGAGGAACTGGAGGGCCTGTTCATCGCGGGCATCTCCACCAGTGTGCTGTCCGGCCGGGTCTCCTACCAACTGGGCCTCCAGGGCCCTGCCGTGACCGTGGACACCGCCTGCTCCTCGTCGCTGGTGGCGGTCCACTTGGCCGCGCAGTCGCTGCGTTCGGGCGAATGCCGGCTGGCCCTGGCGGGCGGCGCCACCGTGATGGGCACCCCGCTCTCCTTCACCGGCTTCAGCCGGCAGCGCGGCCTCGCCGAGGACGGGCGCTGCAAGTCCTTCGCGGCCTCCGCGGACGGCTTCGGCATGGCCGAGGGCGTCGGCCTGCTGGTCCTGGAACGCCTCTCGGACGCCCGCCGCAACGGCCACCCGGTCCTCGCGGTGCTGCGCGGCTCGGCGATCAACCAGGACGGCGCGAGCAATGGGCTCACCGCGCCCAGCGGCCTGGCCCAGCAGCGGGTGATCCGCGACGCGCTCGCCAACGCCCGCCTGTCGGCCGCCGACGTGGACGCCGTCGAAGCCCACGGCACCGGCACCCGGCTGGGCGACCCGATCGAGGCCGACGCGCTGCTGGCCACGTACGGTCAGGACCGGCCCGAGGGGCGGCCGGTGTGGCTGGGGTCGCTGAAGTCGAACATCGGGCACACCCAGGCCGCCGCCGGGGTCGGCGGCATCATCAAGATGGTGCTGTCCATGGGGCACGGACAGCTGCCGCGGACCCTGCACATCGACCGGCCGACCCCGAACGTCGACTGGACGGCCGGCGCCGTCGCCCTGCTCACCGAGGCCACCCCCTGGCCGGAGACGGGACGCCCGCGCCGGGCCGGTGTGTCCTCGTTCGGCCTCAGCGGCACCAACGCCCACGTGATCATCGAGCAGCCGCCCGCCGAGCCGGTACCGGCCGAGGCCGTGCCGGGCGGGCCCTCATCGACCGAATCCGCGGCCGTAGCAGCCCAGTCGGTGCCCGCCGACGCAGGCGTACCCTACCCGCAGGCCGTGCCCGTCGCCGTGCCGTGGGTGCTGTCCGGGTCCGGCGCCGAGGCCCTGCGGGCCCAGGCGGCCCGGCTGCACGCGCACCTGACGGAGCACCCGGAGATACCGTCCGCCGACGTCGGCCACACCCTGGCGACCACCAGGACCGCCTTCGACCACCGCGCCGCCGTCGTCGGCGATGACCGGGCGGCCCTGCTGGGCGGCCTGGCCGCGCTGGCCGCCGGCGAGCGCGCTCCCGGCCTGGTCGAAGGCACCGCCGCCGGATCGTCCCGAACCGTCTTCGTTTTCCCCGGCCAGGGCTCCCAGTGGGCCGGCATGGCCCGCGAACTCCTCCTGCACGCACCGGCGTTCGCCGACCGGATCGAAGCCTGCGAACGCGCCCTCGCCCCACACCTGGACTGGTCGCCGCTCGCGGTCCTGCGGGACGAACCCGGCACGCCCCCGCTGGACCGGGTGGACGTGGTCCAGCCGGTGCTGTTCGCCGTGATGGTCTCGCTGGCCGAGCTGTGGCGGGCGCACGGCGTCACCCCCGACGCCGTCGTCGGCCACTCCCAGGGCGAGATCGCCGCCGCCTGCGTGGCCGGCGCGCTCTCGCTGGAGGACGCGGCCCGCATCGTCGCCCTGCGCAGCCGGGCCCTGCTCGCCCTGACCGGCCGTGGCGGTATGCTGTTCGTACCCCTGTCGGCCGACGCCGTACGGGACGTCCTCGCAGCTTATGACGGCGCCCTCGACGTCGCCGCCGTCAACGGGCCGACCTCGGTCACCGTCTCCGGCGAACCCGCCGCCCTGGACGTACTGCGCGCGCAGTACTCCGAGGCGGGCGTGCTGACCTGGCCGGTCCCCGGCGTGGAATTCGCCGGGCACTCCGCGCAGGTGGAGGAGATCCGCGAGGAACTGCTCACCCTCCTCGCCGGCACCGCGCCCCGTACCTCCGACGTCCCCTTCTACTCCACGGTCACCGGTGGCCCGCTCGACACCCGCGGCCTGGACGCCGCGTACTGGTACGACAACCTGCGCCGGCCCGTCGAGTTCGGGCGGGCCGTCGACGTGCTGATCGCCGACGGCCACCACACCTTCGTCGAATGCAGCACCCACCCCGCCCTGACCGTCTGGATCCAGCAGGCCGTCGAGGCCGCCGGGGCCTCCGGCGGAGTCGTCGTCGGCACCCTGCGCCGCACCGAGGGCGGCCGCGCCCGCTTCCTCGCCTCGCTCACCGAACTCCAGGTGCGCGGAGTGCCGGTGGACTGGGAGGCGGTGTTCGCCGGGACCGGCGCCCGCACCCGGCCGCTGCCCACGTACGCCTTCCAGGAGCAGCGCTACTGGCTCGACCCCGTCGCCCCCGACCCGTCCGCCGCCGTCGCCGCGGCCGGCACCGGCCCGGCCGACTCCGGGTTCTGGGAGGCGGTCGACCACGGAGACCTCGACGCCCTCGCCACCACCCTGCGCGTCGAGGACGGCGAACTGCGCGCCGCCCTCGCCTCCCTGGTGCCCGCCCTCGCCGACTGGGCGCGCGGCCGGCACAGCGACCGGACCGTCGACAGCTGGCGCTACAGGGTCGCCTGGAAGCCCCTGCCGACCGCCGGACCGGCCCGCCTCACCGGGAACTGGCTCGTCGTCATCCCGGCCGGTCACACGGCCCACCCGGCCGTCGTCTTTGCCATGGACGCCCTGCGCGGACACGGCGCCGTACCGGTCCTCGTCGAAGCGGGCCCCGACGCGACCGACCGGGCCCGGTTCGCAGTACAGCTGCGCGAAGCGCACGAACGGGCCGGCGGGCCGCCCGCCGGGGCGCTGTCCCTGCTCGCCCTGGCCGAAGAACCGCACGGCGACGGCTCGGCCCTGCCCCTCGGGCTCACCCTGACCGTCGGCCTCCTCCAGGCGCTCGGCGACCTTGGCGCCGACGCCCCGCTCTGGTGCGCCACACGCGGCGCCGTGTCGGTCGGCCGCTCCGACCCGATCGACAGCACCCTCCAGGCACTGGTCTGGGGCCTCGGCGGGGTCGCCGGGGTCGAATACCCGCAGCGCTGGGCGGGACTGGTGGACCTGCCGCAACGCCTCGACGACCGGGCCGCCACCCGGCTGGCCGAAGCGCTCACCAGCCCGGACGGCGAAGACCAGCTCGCGGTACGCGCCTCCGGCGTCTTCGGCCGCAGGCTCGTCCACGCCCCGCTCGGCGACACGCCCCCGGCCCGCGACTGGACCCCCGAGGGCACCGTCCTCATCACCGGCGGCACCGGCGGGCTCGGCGCCCAGATCGCCC
>NZ_NEUB01000733.1 GCF_002910825.1 Streptomyces sp. SM1
GCCCGGAGGCCAGCGGCCCTCTTGCAGGACCGCGGAAAACATAACGGGGGCCGGGGCGTGCCGGCCGACGCGGCGGGTGCGGGTCGGATGGGGTCGATCGCGCAGTTCCCCGCGCCCCTGGGGGGAGGCGCCGACGTCGGCCGGTGACCGGCCCGGGACGCGCCCAGGCGGCGGGCTGCGGGTCGGATGGGGCTGAGCGCGCAGTTCCCCGCGCCCCTGGGGGTTGGGCTGGGCGGGAGCGGCGTGGTGGCCGGCGGCCCGCCGGTCCGGGCGGAGGGAGAGCAGGGCGCCCTCAGGTGAGGGTCGAGGACAGTACGAGGAGGCACCCGTTTCGCTCAGGGGTGCCCGGTGGACGGGAAGGCGATGCCGGGGCCGCCTATGAAGCGTTCAGGCGGCCCTGGCGGGCTGCGGGCGGGCCGAGGCCCACTCCTGGACCAGGCGCTGGTACTCCTCGCGCTGTTCGCCGCTCAGTGTCCCGCCCGACCGGAGCCACAGGGCCCTGATCTCCTCGTTGACCTCATCAGCCGATCGCTCGGAGGAGGGTTCAACAGTGGTGGACATGCCGTGAAGCATACGGCGCGAGAGGTGAAGACGCCGTGAGTAATCGCACGCATATCGGACATTTCAGACAGTGTTGCTGATCACGTCCATCTGCCGTATCTGCCATGGAACGTGGGCGAGTTCACAGCACTCCGCCCCCGGCCCGGTCAGTGCCCGGCTTGCGGCCGTACACGTAGACGTCGTCGCCCTTCTTCAGCAGCGACCAGTACTTCTTGGCGGTGGCCTTGGTCATGTTGACGCAGCCGTGCGACCCCGGCGGGTTCCACATGCTGACGCCGGCCGAGTGGAAGGCCTGGCCGCCGTCGAAGAACTGGCTGTAGGGCATCGGCACGTCGTAGATCGTCGAGACGTGGTCGATGTTGCGCCAGTAGACCTTCTTCAGACCCGTCCGGGTCTCGTACCCGTTGCGTCCCGTGCGGACCGGGACCGGGCCGTAGACGAGCTTCTTGCCGTCCTGGATCCAGCTGAGCTGGAGCGTGAGGTTCACACAGGCGATCCGGCCCTTGTTCGTCGGGCACTTACCGGCCTTGTTCGGCTTCTTCCCGACCGCCTTCTGCTTGTTCATGAGGTTCATCACGCCCCAGGTGACGGGACCGGCGTACCCGATGTTGGGCCTGATCCCGTGCTTGGTCTGGAAGGCGCGGATGGCCTTGCAGTCGGCGGACGACTGCTTGCCGTCGACCGGACGGCCGAGGAATTTCTCGACCTGCTTCTGGTACGGGCCCTTCGAGGCGGTGCAACTCGCGGCCTGCGCCGGTGTGGCAACGAGCGCCAGTGCGAGCGGGGCCACCAGTGAGGTGACCCCCATGGCGACGGCACTTCGTCTGCTTACGTCCCCCATGGTCTGATCCGCCTTTCCCTTGCGGTGGGCGCATGGCTGCGCACTCTGTCAGGTAGACGACTCATCGGGAAAATCGGTTGTACGGGCCGGACCCATCGCCACCGAACGGTGACAGTGGACCGGCCGGGGACCGGCCGGTCCACGCCTTGCGAAGCGGACCGGGCGCCGCCGCCGGGGCGCGGCCTAGGCTCCGTGCCATGGATCGCGCACTCGCCGGTGATCTGGCCCGGCTTCCCGAGCTTCTGCAGAGCGTCCGTGACGTGGCCGTGCGGGAGGTGAACGGGATGTCCGAGCGGCCCGTGGCGAGCCTCGGCCCGGCGCCGGCCCCGGGCCCGTTCCCGGCCGGGGGTGTCGGCGCCGAGGCGGCGCTGGCCCGGTTCACCGAGCGCTGGTCGCCCGGCTTCTCGGGCTCGGCGGGACCGCGCTACCTCGGGTTCGTCACCGGCGGCGCCACGCCGGCCTCGGTGGCCGGGGACTGGCTCACCTCCGCCTACGACCAGAACGGCTGTGCGGCGGTCGGTTCCTGGGCGGCCGCGCTGGAGCGGGAGACGGTGGGTTGGCTGCGCGAACTGTTCGGCCTGGGTGAGGAGTTCGGCGGGGCGTTCGTGACGGGCGCCGCCATGTCCAACACGGTGGGGCTGGCCGTGGCCCGGGAATGGCTGGGCGAGCGGCTGGGGGTGGACGTGGCGCGGGACGGGGTGGCCGCCCTGGGCCCGGCGGACGTCCTGTCGGGCAGCCCGCACTCCACCATCGGCAAGGCGCTGTCGGTGCTGGGTCTCGGCAGGGAGCGGCTGCGGCGGGTGCCCGTGCTGCCGGACAACCGGGAGGCCGTCGACGTGGCGGCGCTGGACGCGGCACTGACGGGGCTGGACGGGCGGCCGGCGATCGTGGTGGCGAACGCGGGGACGGTGAACAGCGTCGACTTCGACGATCTGCGGGCCGTCGCGGCGCTGAGGGAGCGCCACGACTTCTGGCTGCACGTGGACGCCGCGTTCGGCGGGTTCGCCGCCCTCTCCCCCGCGTACGCGCATCTGGTCGCCGGACTCGACGCGGCGGACTCCGTCTGCGTCGACCTGCACAAGTGGCTGAACGTGCCCTATGACGCGGCCGTGCAGTTCACCCGGCGCCGGGACCTCCAGCTCGCCGTGTTCCGCAATGCCGCGGCGTACCTCGGGCCGCCCGCGGGCGAGCCCGACTTCCTGCATCTCACCCCGGAGAACTCGCGCCGGCTGCGGGCCCTGCCGGCGTGGTTCTCGCTGATGGCGTACGGACGCGCGGGGCACCGCGAGATCGTCGAGCGGAACGTGGCACTGGCCCGGCTGCTCGGTGAACGTATCGCGGACATCCCCGGGTTGAGGCTGCTCGCCCCGGTGCGCCTCAACGTCGTGTGCTTCACCCTGGCCGACCGTCCGGACGAGGAGCGGGTGACCGCCTTCGACCGGGCGGTGGCGGCCGGCGGCGAGACGTTCCTGACGCCGACGGTGTACGACGGGGTGCGGGGCCTGCGGGCGGCGTTCAGCAACTGGCGGACGTCGGAGGAGGACGTGGAGCGGGTGGCCGGGGCGCTGGCATCCGCGGTCGCCGACGTCCCCGGAGGGTGAGTGCCCCCGAAAGGATCACAACGGGGGTACTCACCGGCTCGCCGGTCCCACCGCCGGTCTCACGGCCGGGGCACCGCCAGGTCGAAACCCGAGTTCACCGCGGTGATCCCCCGTTATGTTTTCCGCGGTCCTGCAAGAGGGCCGCTGGCCTCCGGGCCCGGCATGACTGTTGCCCCCTGTCGAAGGCATGACCTGGGGGGTGGTGTCACCGGGCCCGGGAGGTGCCGTCGGAGACGCTGATGAGAGGTCCGGCCACCGTCCGGTCCGGCGCAATGCCGGACAGCTCGCGGGCGGCAGGTCTGCATAACGTGGATGCGCGAGTACGACACCGATGCCGAGGCCGGCACCGTCAACACCCCTTGGGGAGGGGCACGATGTTCGAGACCGAAGACGTGGGCGTGTTCCTGGGCCTGGACGTCGGCAAGAGTGCTCACCACGGCCACGGACTCACCCCGGCCGGGAAGAAGGTCTTCGACAAGCAACTGCCCAACAGCGAGCCGAAGCTGCGGGCCGTCTTCGACAAGCTGACCGCGAAGTTCGGCACCGTCCTGGTGATCGT
>NZ_NEUB01000734.1 GCF_002910825.1 Streptomyces sp. SM1
TCCAGCCCCCACCGCACCGCGTCCGCGCGCAGCGCCTCCCGCCCGCGCGCCGTCAGCGCGGTCTCCACACCCACCGCCCCGAACACCTCCGCCCCCGCGAACGCCGCCGCGCCGAGGATGTGGTCGAAGTGCGGGTGGGTGAGCGCGAGATGCGTCACACGGCGGCCGGTGAGCGCCTGCGCCTGCGCCCGCAACCGTGCGCCCTCGCCCAGCCCGGACCCGGCGTCGACGAGCAGCACACCGCCCGCCCCCACCACGAGCCCTACCGTGCAGTCCCACACCGGCAGCCGGCGCCGGCCCACCCCGGGCGCCACCTGCTCCCATCCCGACTCTTCCCAAGTCACGGTCATGCCTCGACGCTAACGGGACGGCGCCATGCCTTGCCCAGGGTGTACTACCCGGCCGTACACTGGGCCGGGGAAGTCTGGCACTCGCGTGCGAAGAGTGCCAGAACCGTTACCGCGCGGAATCCGCGGACAGCTACTGGAGGTGCGTGCGATGCTCGGTGAACGCAGGCTCCAGGTGCTGCGCGCCATCGTCCAGGACTATGTGGGCACCGAGGAGCCGGTCGGCTCCAAGGCGCTCACCGAGCGGCACAACCTCGGCGTCTCCCCGGCCACCGTGCGCAACGACATGGCGGCCCTGGAGGACGAGGGCTTCATCGCCCAGCCGCACACCAGCGCCGGGCGCATCCCGACCGACAAGGGCTACCGGCTGTTCGTCGACAAGCTCGCCGGAGTGAAGCCGATGACCGCGCCCGAGCGGCGCGCCATCCAGAACTTCCTCGAGGGCGCCGTCGACCTCGACGACGTGGTGGCCAGGACCGTGCGGCTGCTCGCGCAGCTCACCCGGCAGGTCGCCGTCGTGCAGTACCCGTCGCTGACCCGCTCGACGGTGCGGCACGTGGAGCTGCTGGCGCTGTCGCCCGCGCGGCTGATGCTGGTGCTGATCACGGACACCGGCCGGGTCGAGCAGCGCATGGTCGACTGCCCGGCGCCGTTCGGCGAGGCGTCCCTGGCGGATCTGCGGGCGCGGCTCAACAGCCGCGTCGCGGGCCGCCGGTTCAGCGATGTGCCGAGCCTGGTGGAGGACCTCCCGGAGGCCTTCGAGGCGGAGGACCGCGGTACGGTCTCGACGGTGCTCTCCACTCTCCTGGAGACGCTCGTCGAGGAGAACGAGGAGCGGCTGATGATCGGCGGTACCGCCAATCTCACCCGCTTCGGACATGATTTTCCCCTGGTGATCCGGCCTGTCCTGGAGGCGCTTGAGGAGCAGGTCGTGCTCCTCAAGCTGCTCGGGGAGGCGAAGGATCCGGGCGTGACCGTCCGAATCGGTCACGAGAACGCGCACGAGGGACTCAACTCCACGTCTGTCGTGTCGGTCGGCTACGGTTCGGGCGGCGAGGCTCTCGCCAAGCTCGGCGTGGTCGGACCGACCCGCATGGATTACCCCGGAACGATGGGAGCGGTACGCGCAGTGGCACGGTACGTCGGACAGATCCTGGCGGAGTCGTAGTGGCCACGGACTACTACGCCGTACTCGGCGTGCGCCGCGACGCGTCGCAGGAGGAGATCAAGAAGGCCTTCCGGCGGCTCGCCCGCGAGCTGCATCCGGACGTCAACCCGGATCCGAAGACCCAGGAGCGGTTCAAGGAGATCAACGCCGCCTACGAGGTGCTGTCGGACCCGCAGAAGAAGCAGGTCTACGACCTCGGCGGCGACCCGCTCTCCCAGGCCGGCGGCGCCGGTGGCGCGGGCGGCTTCGGGGCGGGCGGCTTCGGCAACTTCTCCGACATCATGGACGCGTTCTTCGGCACGGCGTCGCAGCGCGGGCCGCGCTCGCGCACCCGCCGGGGCCAGGACGCGATGATCCGCATCGAGGTCGAGCTGGACGAGGCCGCCTTCGGGACGACCAAGGACATCCAGGTCGACACGGCGGTCGTCTGCACCACCTGCAGCGGCGAGGGCGCGGCGCCCGGCACCACCGCGCAGACCTGTGACATGTGCCGCGGCCGCGGCGAGGTCTCGCAGGTCACGCGGTCCTTCCTGGGCCAGGTCATGACCTCCCGGCCCTGCCCGCAGTGCCAGGGCTTCGGCACCGTGGTCCCGACCCCGTGCCCGGAGTGCGCGGGCGACGGCCGGGTCCGTTCCCGGCGCACGCTCACGGTCAAGATCCCGGCCGGTGTGGACAACGGCACGCGGATCCAGCTGGCCGGCGAGGGCGAGGTCGGCCCCGGCGGCGGGCCCGCCGGTGACCTGTACGTCGAGATCCACGAACTCCCGCACTCGACCTTCCAGCGGCGCGGTGACGACCTGCACTGCACGGTCACCATCCCGATGACCGCGGCGTCCCTCGGCACCAAGGTGCCGCTGGAGACGCTGGACGGCATGGAGGAGGTCGACATCCGGCCCGGCACCCAGTCCGGCCAGTCGATCCCGCTCCACGGCCGGGGCGTCACCCACCTGCGCGGTGGCGGCCGGGGCGACCTGATCGTCCACGTCGAGGTCCAGACCCCGACCAAGCTCGACCCCGAACAGGAACGCCTGCTGCGGGAGCTCTCCAAACTCCGCGGCGAGGAACGCCCCCAGGGCACGTTCCAGCCGGGACAGCAGGGGCTCTTCTCGCGGTTGAAGGACGCGTTCAACGGGCGCTGAGGTGCTTCGGCGCCCGTTGGAACGACGTGTCCGACGGGCGCCGGGACCCGCTCCGGCGGGGACCGGTACCGCTCCGCAGGCCCGGCGAAAAGTGGCTTATGCCAGAGGGAAGGGCGGATGCGGAGTTGTTCGGGGGACGTGACAACATGCCGTCATGTCCTCCGTACCGACCGATCTCTTCCCGCACCCGATCGTGCAGGCGCCGATGGCGGGCGGGGTCGCCGTGCCGCAGCTCGCCGCCGCCGTGTCCGAGGCGGGCGGACTCGGTTTCCTGGCCGCGGGCTACAAGACCGCGGACGGGATGTACCAGGAGATCAAACAGCTGCGCGGACTGACCGCGCAGCCGTTCGGCGTCAACCTCTTCCTGCCGCAGCCGGAGACGGCCGACCCCGCCGCCGTCGGCGTCTACGCCCACCAGCTGGCCGGCGAGGCCTCCTGGTACGAGACCGAGCTCGGCGACCCCGACAGCGGCCGCGACGACGGCTACGACGCCAAGCTCGCCGTCCTGCTGGACAACCCGGTGCCGGTGGTGTCGTTCCACTTCGGTGTCCCCGCGTGCGAGGTACTGGACAGCCTGCGCCGCGTCGGCACGTACACGCTGGTCACCGCCACGACCGCGGAGGAGGCCCGGGCCGTCGAGCGGGCCGGCGCGGACGCGGTGATCGCGCAGGGCGTGGAGGCCGGCGGCCACCAGGGCGCCCACCGGGACGTCCCGGAGGCGGACGGCTCCGGTGTCGGACTGCTGTCCCTCGTCGCCCAGGTCCGGGAGTCCGTCGGCATCCCGGTCGTCGCCGCCGGCGGCATCATGCGCGGCGGCCAGATCGCCGCCGTCCTCGCGGCCGGTGCCGCAGCGGCCCAGCTCGGTACGGCCTTCGTCGCCGCCCACGAGTCCGGCGCGCACGCGCTGCACAAGCAGGCCCTCACCAGTCCCCTGTACGTCCGTACCGAACTGACCCGGGCCTTCTCCGGCCGCCCGGCCCGCGCCCTGGTCAACCGCTTCCTGCGCGAGCACGGCCCGTACGCGCCCGCCGCCTACCCGGACGTCCACCATCTCACCGCGCCGCTGCGCAAGGCCGCCGCCAAGGCCGGCGACGCGCAGGGCATGGCCCTGTGGGCGGGGCAGGGCCACCGGATGGCCCGCGAGCTGCCCGCCGGGCAGCTGGTGGAGGTCCTGGCGTCCGAACTCGCCGCCGCCCGGGCGGCGTTGTCGGCCGGAGACGCCCGATGACCGCGCCGGTGTTCGTCGTCGGCCACTTCGACACGGACGGCGGCGGCCGGTACGTGCTCGACGGCGCGGAGGGGCGGCACGCCGTCTCCGTGAAGCGGCTGCGGGCCGGCGAGAGGGTCGTCCTCACCGACGGGGCGGGCCGCTGGGCCGAGGGCGAGGTGGACGCCGCCGAGGGCAAGGACCGGCTGATCGTGCGGCTCGGCGAGGTCGTCGAGGAGCCCGTGGAGTCCCCCCGGCTGACGGTGGTCCAGGCCCTGCCCAAGGGTGACCGGGGCGAGTTGGCGGTGGAGACGATGACCGAGGTCGGCGTCGACGCGGTCGTGCCGTGGTCGGCGTCGCGGTGCGTCACGCAGTGGAGGGGCGAGCGGGGCCTGAAGGCCCTCGGCAAGTGGCGGGCGACGGCCCGCGAGGCCGGCAAGCAGTCCCGCCGGGTGCGGTTCCCGGAGGTCGCGGACGCGGCGACGACGAGGCAGGTTGCGTCACTTCTGGCCGAAGCGGAGTTCGCGGCGGTGCTGCACGAGAGCGGCACGGAGCCGCTGGCGACCGCCGGGCTTCCCGCCTCGGGTGACATCGTGCTGGTGGTCGGGCCCGAAGGGGGCGTCTCTCCGGAGGAGTTGGCGGTCTTCGAGGAGGCCGGTGCGCGGGCCTTCCGGCTGGGGCGGAGTGTCCTGCGGACGTCCACGGCGGGGACGGCCGCGGGGGCGCTGCTGCTGGGGCGTACGGGCCGCTGGTCCTGACCGGAGGTTTCGCCCCCGCCGCCCCTTCCCGTTCCCGGGGGCGCTGCCCCCGGACCCCGCTCCTCAAACGCCGGAGGGGCTGGAGTCAGCCCCTCCGGCGTTTGAGGAGCGGGGTCCGGGGCGGAGCCCCGGTTTCGGGACGGGAAGGGGCGGCGGGGGCGTAAGCAAACAAGTGGCCGTATGCGCCCTACCGCCCCGCCCCCGACGGTGGCAGTCTGCCGCCCATGAGCGCGACGAAATGGTTCCCGCGCACGGCGCGCAGCCGCCGCCGGCGTGCACTGGCCGTCACCTTCGCCGTGACCGCCATCGCAGGAGTCGCAGCATGCGAGGGCGGCGGACTCGGCTCCGCGGCCGTCGCGTTCACGACCGACAAGGCCGTGACCGACGAACTCAACCGGCGGAAGGCCGACGTCCGCTGGCTCAGCTGCACCGCGTCGTTCGGCGACAAGGGCGACAAGGGCGACAAGGGCGACAAGGACGGCAAGGGCGGAGCCACCCCCGCGACGGACACCGTCGCCGCCGTCGACTGCCAGGGCGAGACCCAGGACGGCAAGGAGATCACCGTCACCGGCAGGATCACCCACGCCCTCAACGGCTCCTGCGTACGCGGCAACATCACCGCCAAGGTGGGCGGGAAACAGGTGTTCCGCGTCGACGGACTCGGCGACTGCGACGACAACAGCCCGCCCCGCGTCGGCGAGCCCACGCACCGCGGCCCGGACCCCACCGTCACCGTGACCGTCACGACGACCGTGTGGTGCGAGCAGTACCCGTCGTGTCGCCCCGTCGAAGGCAAGTGATCGGAATCCCTGTCCAGGAACGCCCGGGCCTGCATAGGGTGATCGGGTGACACAGCCCGCATCGGACGCATCCGCCGCCTATCTCCGGTTCCCGCATCTGCACGGCGAGTTGGTCGCCTTCACCGCCGAGGACGACGTGTGGCTCGCCCCGCTCGACGGCGGCCGCGCCTGGCGGGTCAGTGCCGACAACGTGCCGGTGAACCATCCACGCATCTCTCCCGACGGCACCACCGTCGCCTGGACCTCCAGCCGCGACGGCGCCCCCGAGGCGCACATCGCGCCGGCCGTCGGCGGTCCCGCCCGCCGGCTGACCCACTGGGGCAGCGTCAGGACACAGGTGCGCGGCTGGACCGCCGACGGCCGGGTCCTCGCCATCAGCACCCACGGTCAGGCCAGCCTGCGCCGCACCTGGGCCCGCGCCGTCCCCCTCGACGGCGGCCCCGCCGACACCCTGCCGTACGGGCCCGTCGGCGACGTCGCCCAGGGCCCGCACACCGTGCTGCTGTCCGCCCCGATGGGCCGCGAGGCCGCCTGGTGGAAGCGCTACCGGGGCGGCACCGCGGGCAAGTTGTGGATCGACCGCGAGGGCGACGGCGAGTTCGCACGGCTGCACGAGGACCTCGACGGGAACATCGAGTACCCGCTGTGGGCGGGGGACAGGATCGCGTTCCTCTCCGACCACGAGGGCACCGGCGCCCTGTACTCCTCCCTCGCCGACGGCTCCGACCTGCGCCGGCACACACCCCTCGACCGCTTCTACGCCCGCCACGCCGCCACCGACGGCATCCGGGTCGTCTACTCCAGCGCCGGTGAACTGTGGATCCTGGACGACCTCGACGGGGCGGAGCCGCGCCGGCTCGACATCCGGCTCGGCGGGCAGCGCGTGGACCTCCAGCCGTTCCCGGTGAACGCGGCCCGCTGGTTCGGCACCGCGTCCCCCGACCACACCGCGCGCGGCAGCGCCGTCTGCGTCCGCGGCACGATCCACTGGGTCACCCACCGCTCCGGCCCCGCCCGCGCCCTCGCCGCGACCCCGGGCGTACGGGCCCGTCGCCCGCGCACGTTCCGTGCGGACGGCGAGGAGTGGGTGGTGTGGGTGACCGACGCCGACGGCGACGACGCCCTGGAGTTCGCCCCCGCCACCGGTCTCGTCCCCGGCGCCGCCCCGCGCCGGATCGCCGCCGGACAGCTCGGCCGGGTGGTGCAACTGGCGATGGCGCCCGACGGCAGCCGCGCCGCGATCGCCTCGCACGACGGCCGTCTCCTCCTCGTCGAGCGGGAGACCGGCGAGGTCCGCGAGGTCGACCGCAGTGAGGACGGCGACGTCACCGGGCTGGTCTTCTCGCCCGACTCCGCCTGGCTCGCCTGGTCCCACCCCGGACCGCGCCCGCTCAGCCAGCTGCGCCTCGCCAACACCACCGACCTGTCGGTCACCGAGGCGACCCCGCTGCGCTTCCAGGACTACGCGCCCGCCTTCACCCTCGACGGCAAACACCTCGCGTTCCTGTCGACCCGCTCCTTCGACCCGGTCTACGACGAGCACGTGTTCGACCTGGCCTTCGTGGAGGGCGTACGCCCGTATCTGATCACCCTCGCGGCGACGACACCGTCCCCGTTCGGACCGCAGCGGCACGGCCGCCCCTTCGAGACGCCGGACCGGGACGAGACGCCCGACAGCGAGGGCACCCCCACCACCCGGATCGACCTCGACGGTCTGGCCGACCGCATCGTGCCGTTCCCGGTCGAGGCCGCCCGCTACACCAACCTGCGCGCCGCCAAGGACGGGGTGCTGTGGCTGCGGCACCCCGTGCGGGGCGTGCTCGGCGCGTCCAGGGCCACCCCGGACGATCCCGACCCCAAGACCGACCTGGAGCGCTACGACCTCGCCCAGCAGCGCCTCGAGCATCTGGCCGTGGACGCCGACCACTTCGAGGTCAGCGGTGACGGCAAGCGGGTGCTGCTGTGGACCGACGGCCGGCTGAAGGTCGTGCCCAGCGACCGGCGCGCCTCGGGCGACGACGAGAGCGACACCAACATCACCGTCGACCTCGGACGGGTGCGCCAGTTCGTCGACCCGGCAGCCGAGTGGCGGCAGATGTTCGACGAGAACGGCCGCATCATGCGGGACAACTTCTGGCGTCCCGACATGAGCGGCGTGGACTGGGACGGGGTGCTCGACCGGTACCGGCCCGTGCTCGACCGGCTGGCCACGCACGACGACCTGGTGGACCTGTTGTGGGAGGTCCAGGGGGAGCTCGGCACCTCGCACGCGTATGTCACCCCGCGCGGCGGGTACGGCGGCGACGGCGCGCGACAGGGGCTGCTGGGCGCGGACATCTCCCGTCACGAGGAAGGCAGTTGGCGGGTCGACCGGATCCTGCCCGTGGAGACGTCCGATCCGGACGCCCGCTCGCCGCTCGCCGCCCCCGGGGTCGCCGTACGGGCCGGGGACGCGATCGTCGCCGTCGCCGGACAGGCGGTCGACCCGGTGACCGGGCCCGCTCCGTTGCTGGTGGGGACGGCGGGGAAGCCGGTCGAACTGACCGTCTCGCCCGCGGGCGGTGGCGAACTGCGGCACGCGGTCGTGGTGCCGCTCGCCGACGAGGAGCCGCTGCGCTACCACGCGTGGGTCGCCGACCGGCGGGCCTATGTGCTGGAGAAGTCCGGGGGACGGCTGGGGTACATCCATGTGCCGGACATGCAGGCGCCCGGGTGGGCGCAGATCCACCGCGATCTGCGGGTGGAGGTGCTGCGTGAGGGCCTCATCGTGGACGTGCGGGAGAACCGGGGCGGGCACACGTCGCAGCTGGTGGTGGAGAAGCTGGCACGGCGGATCGTGGGATGGGACCTGCCGCGCGGGATGCGGGCGGAGAGCTATCCGCGGGACGCGCCCCGGGGGCCGGTGGTGGCCGTCGCCAACGAGTTCTCCGGGTCCGACGGGGACATCGTGAACGCGGCGATCCGCGCGCTGGGGATCGGTCCGGTGGTCGGCACCCGGACGTGGGGCGGCGTGATCGGGATCGACAGCCGGTACCGGCTGGTCGACGGGACGCTGGTGACACAGCCGAAGTACGCCTTCTGGCTGGAGGGATACGGGTGGGGGGTGGAGAACCACGGGGTCGACCCCGACGTCGAGGTGGTGCAGCGGCCGCAGGATCACGCGGCGGGGCGGGACGTGCAGGTGGACGAGGCGGTGAGGCTGGCGCTGGCGGCGCTGGAGGACACGCCCGCGAAGGTTCCCCCGGCGTTGTCGTGAGCCGGGGGTGGACCGCGCGGGACGGCGCCCTCGGTGCCGTCGCGGCCGCCCGTGCCGCCGCGGGACGCCTGCCGGGGGAGGTGCGACTGTCCGCGGTGGCGGGGGCGTGGATACCATGCCCGTGTCGGTGATCGTCGGGTCGAGGAGGGTCAATGGCCGGGGAGCCGCAGGACGACTGTCTGTTCTGCAAGATCGTCGAGGGGAGTATTCCGGCGACGATCGTGCGGGAGACGGAGACGACCGTCGCGTTCCGTGACATCAACCCCCAGGCGCCCACGCACGTCCTGGTGATCCCCAAGGCGCACCACAAGGACGCCGCCGCTCTCGCCGCCGACGCGCCCGGACTCGCCGCCGACGTGCTGCGCGAGACGCAGGCCGTCGCGGACGACGAACAGCTGGAGAGCTACCGCACCGTCTTCAACACCGGCAGCGGCGCCGGGCAGACCGTCTGGCACGCGCACGCCCACGTCCTGGGCGGCCGCGGCCTCGAATGGCCCCCCGGATAGCAGCCTTGTCCGTACGAGAACTGGTGGTGCTCGGCACCGCCAGCCAGGTCCCCACCCGGCACCGCAACCACAACGGCTACCTGCTGCGCTGGGACGGCGAGGGCATCCTGTTCGACCCCGGCGAGGGCACTCAGCGCCAGATGCTGCGCGCCGGGGTCGCCGCCCACGACCTGAACCGGATCTGCGTCACCCACTTCCACGGCGACCACTCCCTCGGCCTCGCCGGGGTGATCCAGCGCGTCAACCTCGACCAGGTGCCGCACGAGATCACCGCCCACTACCCTCGCTCCGGCCGGCGCTTCTTCGAGCGCCTGCGGTACGCGACCGCCTACCGCGAGACCGTCACCCTCACCGAGGTCCCGGTCGACACGGACGGCACGCTCGCCCGCACCCCCGGCTACATGCTGGAGGCCCGGAAGCTGTCCCACCCCGTCGAGGCGTACGGCTACCGGCTGGTCGAGCCCGACGGCCGGCGCATGCTGCCCGAGCGGCTCGCCGCGCACGGCATCAAGGGCCCGGACGTCGGCCGCCTCCAGCGCGAGGGCACGCTGGACGGGGTGTCACTGGCGGAGGTCAGCGAGGTACGGCGCGGGCAGCGGTTCGCGTTCGTCATGGACACCCGGCTGTGCGACGGGGTGTACGCGCTCGCCGACGGCTGCGACATGCTGGTCATCGAGTCGACCTTCCTCGACGAGGACCGGGAACTCGCCGTGGAGGTCGGCCACCTGACCGCCGGTCAGGCGGCGCGGGTGGCGCGGGAGGCGGGCGTACGGCATCTCGTACTCACCCACTTCAGCCAGCGCTACACCGACCCGGAGGAGTTCGAGCGGCAGGCGCGGGCCGCCGGGTACGAGGGTGAGCTGACCGTGGCGCGCGATCTGCAGCGGGTGGGGCTCCCGAAGCGTCGGTGAAACGGTCGTACGATTGATTGATGTCCGTACCGAAAGCCGAACTTCACCTTCATATCGAAGGCACCCTGGAACCCGGTCTCGCCTTCGCCCTCGCCGCGCGCAACGGCGTCGAGCTGCCCTACGCCGACACCGACGCGCTCAGGGAGGCGTACCGCTTCCAGGACCTGGGGTCCTTCCTGAACCTGTACTACGAGCTCATGGCGGTGCTGCGCACCGAGCGGGACTTCGAGGAACTCGCCGACGCCTACCTCGCCCGCGCCGCCGCGCAGGGTGTGCGGCACGCGGAGATCTTCTTCGACCCGCAGGCGCACCTCGCGCGCGGTGTCGGCATGGGCACGGTGATCGACGGACTGTGGCGGGCGCTGGGCCGATGGGGGTCCCCCCGCTCGAGCGAAGCCGAGAGTGGGGGAGAGGAGACCCACGGCGTCTCCACCCGGCTGATCATGTGCTTCCTGCGGGACGAGTCCGCCGAGTCCGCGCTGGCGACGCTCGACGCGGCGAAACCGTATCTGGACCGGATCACCGGCGTGGGGCTCGACTCCGCCGAGGTCGGGCATCCGCCGGCGAAGTTCCGCGAGGTGTTCGAGGCCGCCGCCGGGCTGGGCCTGCGGCGGGTGGCGCACGCGGGTGAGGAGGGACCGCCCGAGTACATCACCGAGGCGCTGGACGTGCTCGGTGTGGAGCGGATCGACCACGGGCTGCGGTGCGTGGAGGATCCGGCGCTGGTGGAGCGGCTGGTGCGGGAGCGGGTGCCGCTCACACTGTGCCCGCTGTCCAACGTCCGGCTGCGCGCCGTGGACACCCTCGCCGGCCATCCGCTGCCCGCGATGCTCGACGCGGGTCTGATGTGCACGGTCAACTCCGACGACCCGGCGTACTTCGGCGGATACGCCGGTGACAACTTCGACGCGGTGCGCGATGTGCTGGGCCTCGGCCCGGAGCGGTTGCGCGAGCTGGCCCGCAACTCGTTCCTGGCCGCGTTCCTGGACGACGACGAGGAACTGCGCTCCCGCTACCTGGCCGAGGTAACGGCACACCCCTTCCCCTGACCACCCCACCCCCACGGCCGGCCGCGCCGCGCCCCGCAGCTGCGGGCAGTCGTGCCGCCCTGCGGCACGACTGCCCGCGGAGGGTGGAGGGTCAGGCGGGGCCCGGTGCTCGCGTCGCCGCCGCCGTGTCGTA
>NZ_NEUB01000735.1:0-3719 GCF_002910825.1 Streptomyces sp. SM1
CCCAAACCCGACAAGGGTGCCTTGACGAAGGACATAGAGGCACCCCCCCGACTCGCGCTCCCCTCCCCCACGAGGAGACCACGGATGCAATCCCCCCACCGTTCTCGCACCCTCCGGGCGCTCATGTCCGCCGCGTGCGCCGCCGCGCTCGGCGCCGGACTGCTCGCCGGCGCGGGTGCCTCGACCGCGACCGCCGCGACCTCGGCTCAGGAGGCCGCCGCCGGTTCCAAGGTCATCGGGTACTTCACCGAATGGGGCACCTACGACCGCGAGTACTACGTCAGGAACATCGAGACGTCCGGCTCCGCCGACAGGCTCACCCACATCAACTACGCCTTCGGCAACGTCACGGGCGGCAGGTGCGCCATGGGCGACTCGTCCGCGGCCACCGAACGCTCCTACACGGCCGACGTGTCCGTCGACGGCGTCGCGGACACCTATGCCAAGTGCGGCAGCGAGTGGTGGAGTTACGACACGCCGGCCACCATCGCGGCCAAGATGGACTACAAGGACCGGCAGGGGCTGGCCGGCACGTTCCTCTGGGAGCTGAGCGGCACCACCGCGAACGGGGAGCTGATCAAGGCGATCCGGTGACCTCTCCGGGCCGGTAGCCATCAGGCACGGACAGGGGGCGGGGGTTCCACGGGGGGATCTCCGCCCCCGCCGCCCGGCCGGCAGGGCTCAGGCGTCGCGGCGCGCGGGCGCCGGGGCCGGGTGGGCGGGGTCCAGCTCCTCGATGGCGCGCATGGCCCCGCCGAGCGTCTTCACCAGCAGCTCACACATCGTCTCCCGGGGCAGTTCACCGCGGTCCATCCAGGCCAGCGCGGCACCCTCCACGCTGCACACCCAGGCCAGCAGCCCCATCCGTGCCACCGGGGCGATGTCGGTACGGCCGTAGGCGCCCTCGGCGATGGTCATGACGATCGCCTCCCGCACCCCGTCCCGGATCGCGTGCACCTCGGTGTCGAAGCCGACGCCGCCGCTGACGATCGCGCGATAGGCGGCCTGGTTGTGCTCGGCGTACCGCAGATAGCTGTCGATGGTGCGCTGTACCCGCTCCACGGGCGGGAGTTCGGCTCCGCTCCCCGCGTAGCAGACCAGGCCGGCCACCGAGTCCTCGATGATCGCCAGGTAGTAACCCCGCTTGGAGTGGAAGTAGTAGTAGATCAGCCCCTTGGCGACCTGCGCCTGGCGTGCGATGTCGTCCATCGAGAGCGCGTCGTACGACGTGTCGGCGAACAGGCTCCGCCCGATGGCGATGAGTTCGGCCCGGCGGGCCGAGGAGCGCTGGGTTCCGCGCGCTCCGGGACGCACGGCGGACTGCTGGCTGGTGTTCAATGTCGACCCAGGTCTCCTGCGGGCGGCGGGACAATCCCGCCGCAGTATGACAGGTCGGCCACCGGGCCGGTCCGGGCGGCCCGGGGTGACGGGCTACAGCAGTCCCAGCTGGGTCACGAGCATCGCGAGGAGCACGACGAGTGTCCATCCCATGACGTGCTCGAGGATCTTCGGCCCGTCCTCCTGCGGACCGCCGGTGCGGGCGCGGGTGACGGTGGCTGCGTTCGCGGTCATGGCTTCTCGCTGGTCTCGGTGGTGCGTGGGTCCGTGGTCTCCCCCCGCTGCTGACGTCCACCTTGCCACCGTGAGCGGCTTTCGCGGCCGAGACATCGGTCACAGGACCGCGGGGCCCCGGGCGGGCCGGGACCCCGCTCGCCGGGCCGGCTCAGCGCACGCCCACCGCCGCGAGCGCCTTGCGCTGGCGCGGGGTCGGACGGGCCGGGAAGTACAGGTAGCAGACCCCTCCGGTGCCGGAGGCGACCTTGCCGGAGGCGTTGTACCGCTTGGTGCGCAGCCAGATGTTCTCCCACTCGCGCCGTCGGTAGACCCGGCGCACGGCCGTGTTGTCGTCCGAGGCGGGGTCGTTGGCGATCACATCACCGTCCGCGGTGAATCCGATCACGGTCATCAGGTGCCCGGAGGTGCCGTACCCCGCCCCGGTCAGCTCCTTCTCCAGGAACGACTGGGACGTCATGGCCGGGATTCCCGCGGCGATCAGCGTCTCCAGGTCGGTGAGGGAGCCGAGCCGGGTGACCACGCCCTGCAGTCCCTCGAAGGTCGCCGCGTAGGCGGCGTTGAACGGCCAGTTGCCGCAGCCCGCGTACTGGTGGTCGTACGTGTACCGGGCCGCGTGGCAGATCTGCGGGTCGGCGTAGGACGGGTCGACCCAGGACAGCTGGTCCTCGGTCAGCCGGCCGCCCCAGTACTCGATGATCATCTGCGAGGAGGTCGGGCTGCACCAGGCCTCGCCGCCGTTGTCGTACTCCGGGTACTGACCCTTGTGGATCTCCTGGGAGTACCGCGGGACGGCCAGTTCCCGGGCCAGGCGGGGCGTGGAGGCGGGGACCGTGAACCGGTCGGGGACGTCGGAGCCCATCGCGCCGGCCCGCCACACGGTCGGGGTGAGGCGGGTGCCGGGGCGGCGGTGGAGGGTGAGGCGCAGCCGGTAGGAGGCGAGGCGCAGGCCCGAGTCCGCGTCGTCGAGGGCGAAGGTGTCCGTCCAGACACTGCTCCTGCCGTCGCCCTGGTCGTCCACCGAGGTGCGGCGGATGTCCTGGTCCCCGGCCGCCCAGCGGCCCATGACGTACCAGGGGGTGTCCGTGCCGTCGGAGTACGTGCCCTTCAGCTCGATCTGGAGCCAGGTGCCCGCGGGGGTGTGCGCGTTCCAGGAGGTGATGACCTCCGTGGCCGGGACCTCGAGGCGGTGGACGGGGGAGGTCCACCGCGCGTACTCCCAGGCGGAGGTGCGGCCGGTGTGCGGGTCGGTGTAGTCCGTGGTGCCGGCGGCTCTGGTGATCACGAGGCCGGGGCGGGCACCGGCGACGGCACGGGTCCCGTCGGTGGTGCCACCGCGCCAGTCCGTGTACGAGGTCCAGGCCCGGTTGTCGGCGGTGCGGGCGGCGGCCCGTCCGGCGTTCGCGGTGCCGGTGGCGCCGGTGGCCGGGGTGCCGGCGGTCGGGGTGCCGGCGGACGCCGGGGCGGCGCTTCCGGCGACGGTGGCGACGACTGCCGCGGCCAGGAGGGTTCTGCGGGAGGGCAGTTCGGCTCTGCTCATGGGTGAAGGACCCCCAGGTGTCGGAGTCGGGACAGGACCAGTGCACGGCCGGCCGGACGGTGTACGTCCGCCGGATGGAGCGGGTGTGGGCCAACTATGAACGCAGCCGGGCGCATCCTGCCAGCACCCGGGCCGTGCCGTGTCCGACCAACATGGGACTCGACCAATGGCGGGACGCGCGGCGGGCCGCTCCGGACCGGGGCCTAGAGTGCTTCCGTCAGCCCGCACTGCCCGCGCACCCCACGGCCGGCGCCCGCCGGCCCGTGCACTCTCCAGCCACGTCCCCGCCCTCCGCCCCCCGCGCTCTCCCCACCACGGCCCGCGCCCTCCACAGTCCCGGGAGCCCGCCATGCACGATCTCGCCTCCCGCATCCGCCGGCTCGGCCCGTCCTGCGGTCCGGTCCGGCTCGTCGGGGTGGACGGCCACGCCGGTTCGGGGAAGTCGACCTTCGCCGGGCGGCTGGCCGGGGCCCTGGACGGCGCCCCGGTGCTGCGGCTCGACGACATCGCCGACCACGAGGCGCTGTTCGGCTGGACCGGGCGGCTGCTGAGCCAGGTGATCGAACCGCTCGGCCGGGGCGAGACCGCGTACTACTCCCCCTACGAC
>NZ_NEUB01000735.1:3731-17729 GCF_002910825.1 Streptomyces sp. SM1
GGCGCACCCGCCGCTTCGGCCCGCCCCGGCCGCTGCCGCCCGCCCCCGTGATCCTCGTGGAGGGCGTCGGCGCCGGCCGCCGCGCGCTGCGCCCGTATCTGGCGCTGCTGCTGTGGATGGATCTGGACCGGGAGGAGTCCTGGTCCCGGGGACGGGCACGGGACGGTGCGGAACAGCGGGAGTTCTGGGAGGGCTGGGTCCGCGCGGAGGGCGAGCACTTCGCGGGCGACCCCTCGCGCCCCTTCGCGGACCTTGTGGTGCGGCAGCGCGGGGAGGGATACGAGATGCTCAACGGGCCTGCCGGGACAGGTGATTCACCCCGTCCACTCACGCAGGGTGACGGACCGTCGGCAGCGTGGTGATCCGGTGAAGAGCGGTCCTCGGACAAGTTGCCGGAGTACCCCCTCTCCGCTTGACCGGGGGCCCGGGCAGGTCTTACGTTCTCAATGTGCGGCACTTCGGAGCCGCCCGCGGACACGAAGCCCCCGGTTGTTCCCCCGTGATCGGGGGCTTCGTTCTGCCCTCTGCACGGTTTTCGACCGCTCGGCGGCATATGACGATCACCCTGGGTCACTGCCCGGCCGGTGTCCCGTTCTCCCCCTCGCTCCCCCACCCGCACGGCACCCTTCGGACGTGACGCCACCGCGGGTACGATGCCCTCGGTGCGTCACGGACACTGCTTCGCGCATCTTGCAACTCCGGTCCGCGGTAGAGCGGTTCGACCACAGGGAGCCGACGGGCGAGGGCCGGCCGGCACGCCGACGGGGGCACGGTTCGTGGGGGACGTGATGGACTTCGCCGCGCAGGGCCCGCAGGCCCCGGCCGACCTCGCCTGGCTGCGGGGCGTGGACGCCTACACGGTGGGCGCCTATCCGCAGGCGGAGGAGGAGTTCCGGACGGCGGTGCGGATCGACCCAGGGATGGCCGACGGCTGGCTCGGGCTGCACGCGCTGCGCGTCGACACGACGACGGCGCTGCTGCGGATGTTCCGCCACCGGGAGCGCTTCGGCGAGCAGCGCACCCGGCACCGGCGCACCCTCAACTCCTGGTACTGGCTGGGCTGGTGGGTACAGCCGGTACTGGAGAGCCCGCGCGATCTGCTGCTGGCGCACGCCTCGCACTGGCTGGACGGCCGCCATGTCCCCGAACTGGACCGGGCGCTGGCCGGTCTCCCCCCGGTGGACACCGATCCGCAGGTCCGCTTCCTGCACGCCTGCCGATCGTATCTGGTCAAGGACTGGGAGCAGTTGGTCCGGCACACGGACTCACTGGCCGAGGACCCGGTGCTGGGCATCGAGGCGGGGCTGTTCGGCGGCATGGCCCGGGTACGTCTGGAGATGTACGGGCAGGCCGAACCGCTGCTGTCGGCGTCGCTGATGCGCTGCCGCAGCGAACAGCCGCAGCGCAAGGAGCTGCGCTACTGGCTGGCCCGCGCCCATGAGGGGACCGGCCGCAGCGCCGCCGCGCTCCCCCTGTACCGGGCGGTGCACCGGGTCGATCCGGCCTTCATGGACACCTCCGCCCGGCTTGCCGCGATCGCCGAGGGCGACGGTTACGACGATGCCGCCGATCTCGCCGCGATCACCCTCGCCGGTGCCGGGGACATGATCGACGGTCCGGACACGCTCGACCCGCTCTTCGGCAACGAGGGGCGGGACCTCCGGCTGTCCGAACCCGGGCAGCCGCCGGCCCCGCCGGCGTCGGTCACCGGCCCGGGGGCGCGGGAGCGGGCGGGCGGTTCCGCGTGGCCGCTGCCGACGGGCCCGACCGATCCGGCGCTCCTGGAGGAGGCGCTCGCGGAACTGGAGCGCATGGTGGGCCTTGAACCGGTGAAGCGCCAGGTCAAGGCGTTGTCGGCGCAGTTGAACATGGCCCGGCTGCGGACCGGGCAGGGGCTGCCGGTGCAGCCGCCGAAACGGCACTTCGTCTTCTCCGGGCCGTCGGGGACCGGCAAGACGACGGTGGCCCGCATTCTGGGCCGGGTCTTCTACGCCCTCGGGCTGCTCGGCGGTGACCATCTGGTGGAGGCCCAGCGGGCGGATCTGGTGGGTGAGTACCTCGGGCAGACGGCCGTGAAGGCCAACGAGCTGATCGACTCCGCGCTCGGCGGCGTGCTGTTCGTGGACGAGGCGTACTCGCTGTCCAACTCGGGGTACGGCAAGGGTGACGCGTACGGGGACGAGGCGCTCCAGGTGCTGTTGAAGCGGGCGGAGGACAACCGGGACCATCTGGTGGTGATCCTGGCCGGGTATCCGGAGGGCATGGACCGGCTGCTGGCGGCCAACCCCGGGCTGTCGTCACGGTTCACCACGCGGGTGGACTTCCCTTCGTACCGGCCGCTGGAGCTGACTTCGATCGGTGAGGTGCTGGCCGCGGAGAACGGGGACGGGTGGGACGAGGAGGCCCTGGACGAACTGCGGTCGATCGCCGGGCATGTGGTGGACCAGGGGTGGATCGACGAGTTGGGGAACGGGCGGTTCCTGCGGACGCTCTACGAGAAGAGCTGCGCGTACCGGGATCTGCGGTTGTCGGTGTATCCGGGGGCGTTGACCCGGGAGGACCTGGCGACGTTGCGGTTGCCGGATCTCATGCAGGCGTACGGGGAGGTGCTGTCGGGGCGAGGACCGACCGGGCCTCCCTCCAGCGGGCTGTGAGGCACCGGCGTGAGGCCGGCGTACGGGGTTGCCACTCGCTCCGCTGAAGGGGTGCCCCTCAGGCCTGCAAGGCACTGGGGGAGACACGACTGCCCGCGGTCGGAACGTGCGGGCGGTCAGGTGGTCAGGGTCTGGCCGGCGGTGCCGGCGGTGCGCTGGGGGGTCAGGGTCACCTCTCTGTGGGCCGGGTCGCGTACCTCACCGACGAGGAGTTCCAGGACGTCCTCCAGGGCGACCAGGCCCAGGACCCTGCCGGCGGGTTCGGAGACCTGGGCGAGGTGGGTCGCGGCGCGGCGCATCACGGTGAGGGCGTCGTCCAGGGGGAGTTCGGGGCGCAGGGTCGGCATCGGGCGCCAGAGCTGCTGCGGGACGGCGCGGTCGGCGTCCTCCAGGTCCAGTACGTCCTTGACGTGGAGGTAGCCCAGGAAGACGCCGCCGTCCCCGGCCACCGGGAAGCGGGAGTACCCGGTGCGGGCGGTGAGCTCCACGATCTGCCCGGGGGTGACCGCGGGTGTGACCGTCACCAGTGACGCACCCTCCAGCAGAACGTCGGTCACCGGGCGGGAACCCAGCTCGAGCGCGTCCTCCAGCCGCTCGGCCTCCTCGGGGTCGAGCAGGCCCGCCTGGCCGGAGTCCTCCACCAGCCGGTTGAGCTGCTCGCTGGTGAAGACGGCCTCGATCTCGTCCTTCGGCTCGACGTGGAAGAGCCGCAGCACGGCGTGGGCACAGGCGCCGAGCGCGACGGTGACCGGCCTGCACAGGCGGGCGAACCAGACCAGGCCGGGGCTCAGCCACAGCGCGGACGTCTCCGGGGCCGCCATCGCCAGGTTCTTCGGGACCATCTCGCCGATGACGAGGTGGAAGAAGACGACGACGGCGAGCGCGATGACGTAGCCGAGCGGGTGGATCAGTCCGTGCGGCACGTGCATCCAGGCGAAGGCCGGCTCCAGGAGATGGGCGACCGTCGGTTCGGCGACCGCGCCCAGGGTGAGCGAGCAGACGGTGATGCCGAACTGGGCGGCCGCCATCATCTGCGGCAGGTGCTCCAGGCCGTACAGCACCTGGCGGGCCCGGGCGGTGCCGAGCGGTTCGATCTGACTGCGGCGGACCGAGACCAGCGCGAACTCGGCGCCGACGAAGAAGCCGTTGGCCAGCACGAGCAGCGCGGCGAAGAGCAGTTGCAGGACGCTCATCCGGCCACCTCCACCAGCGGCAGCGGGGCCGTTCTGACCAGGCGGACGCGTTCGGCGCGGTAGTGGCCGACCCGTCGGACCGACAGGCGCCAGCCGGGCAGTTCCGCACGGTCACCGACGGCCGGGATACGGCCGAGCAGGTCGGCGACCAGGCCGGCCACCGTCTCGTAGGGGCCCTCGGGCACCTCCAGGCCCAGGCGCAGCAGGATGTCGACGCGGGCTCCGCCGTCGACGTCCCAGGCCGGGTTGCCGTCCTCGGGCGGGGCCGCGGTGACTTCGGGGACGTCCTGTCCGTCGTGCTCGTCGCGCACCTCGCCGACGATCTCCTCGACGATGTCCTCCAGCGTGACCACGCCGGCCGTGCCTCCGTACTCGTCGACGACGACCGCGATGGGCTGTTCGCTGCGCAGCCGTGTGAGCAGCGGCCGTACGGGCAGGGTCTCGGGGACCAGCAGGGCAGGGCGGGCGATGCGGCCCACGGGGGTGCGCAGCCGGTCCGGTACGGACACCGCGAGGGCGTCCTTGAGATGGACCATGCCGGCGATCTCGTCGATCCGGTCCCGGTACACGGGGAAGCGGGACAGACCGGTGGCCCGGGTCAGGTTGACCACGTCCTCGGCGGTCGCCGACGTGTGCAGGGCGCTGACCCGCACGCGCGGGGTCATGACGTGCTGCGCGGTGAGCTCGCCCAGGGACAGGGTGCGGACGAAGAGATCCGCCGTGTCCTGTTCCAGGGCTCCGGCCCGGGCCGAGTGCCGGGCCAGGGAGACGAGTTCGCCGGGGGTGCGGGCGGATGCCAGCTCCTCGGCGGGCTCGACGCCGAGCAGGCGCACCAGGCGGTTGGCCACGGCGTTCAGCCCGGCGATGACCGGGCGGAACAGGCGGGCGAAGGCGTGCTGCGGTCCGGCCACGAAGCGGGCGACCTGCAGTGGGCGGGAGACCGCCCAGTTCTTGGGCACGAGTTCGCCGATCACCATCTGCACGGCCGAGGCCAGCAGCATGCCGACGACGACGCAGACGCCGGGGACCGCTCCCCCGGGTATGCCGACGACGGTGAAGGGGCCGTGCAGCAGTGCGGCGAGCGCCGGCTGGGCCAGCATGCCGACGACGAGGGAGGTGATGGTGATGCCGAGCTGGGTGCCGGAGAGCTGGAAGGACAGTTCTCTGAGTGAGGCGACGACCCGGCGGGCGCGCCGGTCGCCGCTCGCGGCGGCCCGTTCGGCGTCCGCACGCTCGACGGTGACGAGGCCGAACTCGGCGGCCACGAAGAATCCGTTGGCCAGGATCAGCAGGAACGCGGCTGCGAGCAGCAGCAGGGGGGTGGTCATGATGCCGCCGCCTCCACATGTACGCGAACCCGGGAGGCCGGGTCCGCGCTATGTCGGCAGGGGGCGGCGCAGATACTGCAGGACGATCCGTCCATCGCCGGAGAGGGTCACTCCTCGGGTAGCTGTTGCCCCTGGGCCACCGGGCGGGGCGGCAGGGGCACGGACGCCGTCGTCGCGTCCGTGCCCACCAGATTAGTCAAGACATGGGCGATTGCGGCAGGTGGATGTCCCCGGCGCTTCGCGGAGCCGCCCCCGGGTGGTTCCGGAGTTGCGGATCGGCAGAGCTGCCGGACTGTCAGCCGCCCGCCGTGCCGGGACCGGCCGCGGAGCGGTCCTCGGCCAGCGCCCGCAGGGCGCGTGCGTCGGCGACGGCGCGTGCCCGGGCGATGCCCGGCTGGATGCCGAGGGCGGGCATGCTGGTGCCGTCGCTGAGGTCGAGGAAGACCCAGGGATCACCCGCGCGGAGGTTCACCCGTAGGATCTGTGCCCACTCCAGGCGGCGCCGGCTCATGATGTTGACGACGGTGACGCCCGCCTCGTCGGCGACGACCTTGGGCCGGGCCAGCAGGAAGAGCACTCCTGCCAGCAGGGCCGCGGTGAAGACGAAGCTGATCCGCTCCCCCGGGCCGAGCTGCTCCAGCAGCAGCGCGATCAGGGTGATGATCGCGAACAGCGCGGTGCCGGCCGTGAGCAGCACCGCCCGGGTACGGGCCGGGCGGAAGGTGACGGGCAGGGCGGGCAGCGGGCCCGGCGTGGTTTCCGGCATCAGGGTGCTCCGGGTCCCGGTCAGAGGCGGCAGGCGTGGATTGCCGTGGTGAGGATGGCGCGGGCGCCGATGTCGTAGAGGTCGTCCATGATCCGCTGCGCTTCCTTGGACGGGACCATCGCGCGGACGGCGACCCAGCCCTCGTTGTGCAGCGGGGAGACGGTCGGGGACTCCAGGCCGGGGGTGAGCGCGACGGCCTTCTCCAGCTGCTCGACCCGGCAGTCGTAGTCCATCATCACGTACGTACGGGCGACGAGGACGCCCTGGAGGCGGCGCAGGAACTGCTGCACCTTGGGCTCGACGGTCTCGGCGGCGGCTCCGGCGGTGCCGGTGCGGCGGATGACGACGGCCTCGGACTTCATGATCGGCTCGCCGACGACCTCCAGTCCGGCGTTGCGCAGCGAGGTGCCCGTCTCGACGACGTCCGCGATCACCTGGGCGACACCGAGCTGGATGGCGGTCTCGACGGCGCCGTCGAGGTGGACGACGGAGGCGTCGATGCCGTTGTCGCGGAGGTGCGCGGCGACGATGCCCTCGTACGACGTGGCGACGGTCTTGCCCGCCAGGTCCGCCAGGCCGCCGATGCCGCCCGGCTTGGTGGCGTAGTGGAACGTGGAGCGGGCGAAGCCGAGGGGGAGGATCTCCTCGGCTTCGGCGCCGGAGTCGATCAGCAGATCGCGTCCGGTGATGCCGATGTCGAGCTGCCCGGAGGCGACGTAGATCGCGATGTCGCGCGGGCGGAGGTAGAAGAACTCCACCTCGTTCGCCGGGTCGACGATCCGCAGTTCCTTGGACTCGCGGCGCTGCTGGTAGCCGGCCTCATGCAGCATCTCCCCCGCGGGGCCTGACAGGGAACCCTTGTTGGGGACGGCGATGCGCAGCATGAGGTCGGCTTCCTTTGTGTGTGAAGGGGTGGTGGGACCGCGGACGTGCGGCTTTACAGGTGGGCGTAGACGTCGTCGAGGGAGATGCCGCGGGCGACCATCATCACCTGGACGTGGTAGAGCAGCTGCGAGATCTCCTCGGCGGCCGCTTCCCTGCCCTCGTACTCGGCGGCCATCCAGACCTCGGCGGCCTCCTCTACGACCTTCTTGCCGATGGCATGGACGCCCTTGTCGACCAGCTCGGCGGTGCGGGAGGTGGCGGGATCGCCGTGGGCGGCCTTGTGCTGGAGCTCGGTGAAGAGCTCCTCGAACGTCTTCTTGGACATGGTGGTCCTTACCCTACGCGCTGACGGGGACTGCTCACCGCCAGGGTTCGGATACCGAACGCAGGCAGGCCGCGGTCGCCACGGCCGCGGTGACCGCCTCGTGGCCCTTGTCCTCGCTGGAGCCGTCCAGTCCGGCGCGGTCCAGGGCCTGCTCCTCGGTGTCGCAGGTGAGCAGACCGAAGCCGACGGGCACACCGGTGTCGACCGAGACCTGGGTGAGGCCCTGGGTGACGCCCTGGCACACGTAGTCGAAGTGGGGTGTGCCGCCCCGGACGACGACGCCGAGGGCGACGACCGCGTCGTAGCCCCGGCCGGCCAGGACCTTGGCGACGACGGGGAGTTCCCAGCTGCCGGGGACCCGGAGCAGGGTCGGCTCGTCGATGCCGAGGTCGTGCAGGGCGCGCAGGGCGCCGTCCACCAGTCCGTCCATCACCTTCTCGTGCCACTGTGCCGCGATGACGGCGACCCGCAGGTCCCCCACGTCTCGTACGGACAACTCCGGTGCACCCTTGCCGCTCACGTCTCTCCTCGGTGGTTCTCGTTACTGGTTGCCGCAGGCGGGCACGGTCGGCGTGTCCAGCCAGGGCAGGTCGTGGCCCATCCGGTCCCGCTTGGTGCGCAGGTAGCGGAGGTTGTGCTCGCTCGCGGTGACGGGCATCGGCTCACGCCTGATGACCCGGATGCCGTGGCGGACGAGCGCGTCGGACTTGTCGGGGTTGTTGGTCATCAGCCGGACGCCGCGGACCCCGAGGTCGGCGAGGATCTGCGCGCCGGCGCCGTAGTCGCGGGCGTCGGCGGGCAGACCCAGCTCGAGGTTGGCGTCCAGGGTGTCCCGGCCGCGCTCCTGGAGTTCGTAGGCGCGCAGCTTGGACATCAGGCCGATGCCGCGTCCCTCGTGTCCGCGCAGGTAGACGACGACACCCCGGCCCTCGGCCTGGATGCGGTCGAGGGAGGCGTCCAGCTGGGGGCCGCAGTCGCAGCGCTGGGAGCCGAAGATGTCGCCGGTGAGGCATTCGGAGTGGACGCGGACGAGGACGTCCTCGCCGTCGCCGAGTTCGCCGTGGACGAGGGCGACGTGTTCGACGCCGTCGACGGTGGAGCGGTAGCCGTACGCGGTGAAGGTGCCGTGGGCGGTGGGCAGCCGTACCTCGGCCTCGCGGCGGACGGTGGGTTCGGCGGAGCGGCGGTACGCGATCAGGTCCTCGATGGAGATGATCGTCAGGCCGTGCTTGCGGGCGAACGGCACCAGTTCGGGCAGCCGCAGCATGCGGCCGTCCTCACCGGCGATCTCGACGATGGCGCCGGCCGGGCGCAGTCCCGCGAGGCGGGCGAGGTCGATGGCGGCCTCGGTGTGGCCGTCGCGCACCAGGACGCCGCCGGGGCGGGCGCGCAGCGGGAAGACGTGGCCGGGGCGGACGAAGTCGGCGGGCTCGGAGGTGCCGGCCGCCAGCAGCCGGAGGGTGGCGGCACGGTCGGCGGCGGAGATGCCGGTGGTCACTCCGTGGGCGGCGGAGGCGTCGACGGAGACGGTGAACGCGGTCTTCATCGACTCGGTGTTGTCGTCGACCATCTGCGGGAGGCGCAGCCGGTCCAGTTCGTCCCCCTCCATGGGGGCGCAGATCAGGCCGCGGCACTCGCTCATCATGAAGGCGACGATCTCCTCGGTCGCCATCTCGGCCGCGATGACGAGGTCGCCCTCGTTCTCGCGGTCCTCGTCGTCGACGACCACGACGGGCCGGCCGGCCGCTATGTCGGCGACGGCCCGCTCGACGGGGTCGAGCCGGAGGTCGAGGTCCTCGGTGTCGTAGAAGATCGGTGCCGCACTCATGCCGGCGCTCCTTCCAGGGCGGGCCGCGCGTCACGGGAGCGCAGCCACCAGTCGCGCAGGCCCCACAGGACCAGTGCGCCGTAGATGACGTAGACGAAGCCGGAGAAGGCGAAGCCGTTGGCGAAGTTCAGCGGGACGCCGACCAGGTCGACCAGCAGCCAGGCGAACCAGAACTCGACCATGCCGCGGGCCTGGGCGTACATGGCGACGATCGTGCCGACGAAGATGTAGGCGTCCGGCCAGGGGTCCCAGGACAGGGACGGGTAGAGGGTGAACAGCCCGCCGACGGCGAGGGTGCCGAGGACGGCCCCGGCCAGCAGTGCGCCCCGCTCGCGCCAGGTGGCGAACCGTACGGCGATGGAGCCGTCCTGCGCCTGCTGCCGGCCGCGGTTCCACTGCCAGAAGCCCCAGGAGGCGACCAGCATGACGACGATCTGCTTGCCCGCGCTGCCGGAGAGGTGGGCGGTGGCGAACGCCCCGAAGAGGACCAGGCCGGAGAGGAACTGGGCGGGCCAGGTCCAGATGGAGCGGCGCCAGCCGAGCGCGAGGGCGATCAGGCCGACCACGTTGCCGATCATGTCCGACCACTTGATGTGCTGGCCGAAGAGGGTGAACGCCTCGGAGTTGAGCCAGTTCACCGGGCCGCCCCCGTCCCGGTGACGCGGTCGCCGAGCATCCGCTCGACGTACTTGGCGATGATGTCCACCTCGAGGTTGACCGGGTCGCCGGGCTGTTTGCGGCCGAGCGTGGTCAGGGCGAGGGTGGTGGGGATGAGGCTGACGGTGAAGTGGTCGTCCGCGGCGTCGACGACGGTGAGGCTGATGCCGTCGACGGTGATGGAGCCCTTCTCCACGACGTAGCGGGAGAGGTCCGCGGGGAGCGAGATCCTCACGATCTCCCAGTTCTCCGACGGCTCGCGCCCGAGGATCTCGCCGGTGCCGTCGACGTGGCCCTGCACGATGTGGCCGCCGAGGCGGGAGCCCACGGCCGTGGGGCGCTCGAGGTTGACGCGGGAGCCGACGGCGAGGGCGCCGAGGCTGGAGCGGCTGAGGGTCTCCGCCATGACGTCGGCGGTGAACTCGTCGCCCTCGTGCTCGACGACCGTGAGACAGACGCCGTTGACGGCGATGGAGTCGCCGTGCTGTGCGCCCTGGGTGACGACGGGGCCGCGCAGCCGGAAGCGACAGGCGTCGTCGAGGGTCTCGACGGCGGTGATCTCGCCCAGCTCTTCGACGATTCCGGTGAACACTTCCCGGGTCCTCCTGCCTGTGGGGCACGGACTCCGGGGCTGCCGACGAGAGCAGAAAGTACGAGCGGGAACACCGGGAGCGACGCCGGACGGAGCTCGCCTCGACGGCGAACCGGTACGGCGGCGCGCATGGATGCCCGCCCGCCGCGCACTGCCTCCCATCCGGACTTTAACCGTCGGTCCAGGAATTTCACCTGGTCAACCGGCCGCTGGAAGCGACCGGGTCGCGGACTGTAACCGCCGGTTCGGACTTTCACCGACCCCGGAGTGCGCTGCTACTGGTACAGGGCCAGTTTGCCACGACCGGACGCACTCCATGCGGGCGAGGGGTGTGGAGTGGCTCACAGGCGGTGACGTCCGGGACGCCGAGCGTCGCACCCCGGGCAACTCCCCCCGCGCCGCCGGGCCTTGACGCCCCGCAATTGGTCCATACCTATTGACGGCGGCTACTTCGACGCCGACGGGGACCGGGTGGACTCCGGCGGCTTCTACTCGATGGCCACCAACGCCGACGGCTCGGTCAACCAGGCCGGCATCGACACCTTCACCGACTCGGCGGTGGACTTCCTGCGCACGTACGGCTTCAACGGCGTCGACATCGACTACGAGTACCCGACGACGATGAAGGACGCGGGCAACCCGCTCGACTGGTCCTTCGCCAACGCCCGCCGGGCCGGGCTGGTCAAGGGCTACGCGGCGCTGATGAAGACACTGCGCGAGAAGCTGGACCGCGCGGGCGCGGCCGACGGCAGGCACTACCTGCTGACGGTGGCGGCCCCCTCGTCGGGCTATCTGCTGCGCGGCATGGAGACCTTCCAGGTCCAGAAGTACCTGGACTACGTCAACATCATGTCGTACGACCTGCACGGCGCCTGGAACGAGTACGTCGGTCCGAACGCCTCGCTCTTCGACGACGGCAAGGACGCCGAGCTGGCCGCCGCGGGCGTCTACACGACCTCGCAGTACGGCGGGACCGGCTACCTCAACACCGACTGGGCGTACCACTACTTCCGCGGCTCGATGCCGGCCGGCCGGATCGACATCGGGCTGCCGTACTACACGCGCGGGTTCAAGAACGTCACGGGCGGCACGGACGGGCTGTGGGGCAGGGCGTCCTCGACCGACTGTCCGGCGGGCTCCGGGCTGACCAAGTGCGGTGACGGCGCGACCGGAATCGACAATCTCTGGCACGACCTGGACACGAACGGCGAGGAGTCCCCGGCGGGCTCCAACCCGATGTGGCACGCCAAGAACCTGGAGAAGGGCGTCGTCGGGGACTACGTCACGGACTACGGCTTCCCGGCCGACACGCGGCTGACCGGCACGTACGCCCGTAAGTACGACTCCACACTGGTCGCGCCCTGGCTGTGGAACGCCGAGAAGAAGGTCTTCCTGTCCACCGAGGACGAGCAGTCGGTGAAGGCCAAGGCCGACTACGTCGTCGACCGGGGCATCGGCGGCACGATGGTGTGGGAGCTGGCCGGTGACTACGACTGGAACGCGGCCACGGGGCAGTACGAGCCGGGCTCGACCCTGACGACGGCGATGTACGAGAAGTTCAAGTCCGCCTCCCCGTACGGCGCGACGCGCGCGACGACCGAGATGCCCTCCGAGGCGCTGGACATCGGCGTCGGCTTCGGGCAGTTCCCGCTCGGTGACTCCAACTACCCGATCAGCCCCAAGCTGAGGATCGCCAACAACACGTCCACGGCCCTGCCCGGCGGCACGGAGTTCCGGTTCGACTACGCCACCTCGGCACCCGGCAACGCCAAGGACCAGTCCGGGTGGGGTACGACGGTGATCCGCTCCGACCACACGGGTGGCAACGCGGGCGGCCTCGACGGCGACTACCACCGCGTGTCGCTGAAGCTGCCCGCCTGGCAGTCACTGGCACCGGGCGCCTCGGTGGAGCTGGACCTCGTGTACTACCTGCCGGTGTCGACGCCGTCGAACTGGACGGTGACGTTCGGCGGGAAGACGTACGCCCTGGCCGGGGACCTGGCGCGCGGGACCACGGTCGTGGAACCGGGCGAGGGGACCCCGACGGACCCGACGACACCGCCCGGTGAGGGCGGCGACTGCGCGGAGCCCGCCTGGGACGCGGCGACCGCGTACGGCGGGAGCAGCGTCGTGTCCCACGCGGGGCACCTCTGGAAGGCGCAGTGGCGGACGCGGGGTGAGGAGCCCGGGACGACCGGCGAATGGGGGGTCTGGCGGGACCAGGGGGCCTGCTGACCTCCACGCGAACCGGCCCGGCGGTGGTGACGACGGCCCTTGCCCACCGCCGGGCCTCACCATGCGCGGATGCGGGCGGCGGGTCACCCGGCGAAGCTGGAGGGCGTACGGCGTCGGCCGGCACGCGTGATGTCACATCCGAGGTGGCTGATCCGTCCCAGGTCGACGAAGGGCGCTCCGCCGGGGAGCGCCGGGTGTCCGAAGGGGCTGAACGGCATGACCACGATCCTGGTGACCGGCGGTACCGGAACCCTCGGCCGGCATCTCACCGAGCGGCTGCGGGCGGCCGGGCACGAGGTGCGGGTGCTCAGCCGGCACGCGCAGCCGTACGCCGTCGATCTGCGCGAAGGCGGAAGCGGGCTGGACGCGGCCGTCACGGGCGTGGACACGGTGGTGCACTGCGCGACGTCACCGCGCGGTGGCGACGAGAAGGCCGCGCGGAACCTGGTCGCCGCGGCGCGGCGGGCCGGGGTGGGGCATCTCGTCTACATCTCGATCGTCGGCGTCGACCGCGTGCCGTACGGCTACTACACGTCCAAGCTGGCGGTCGAGCGGCTGATCGAGGACTCGGGGATCGGCTGGACGGTGCTGCGCGCCACCCAGTTCCACGATCTGGTTCTCACCGTGCTCCACGGCCTGGCGAAGCTGCCCGTCATGCTGCTGCCGGCCCGGGTGAAGGACCAGCCGGTCGATGTCACGGAGGTCGCGGACCGGCTGGCCGAGCTGGCCCAGGGTGCTCCGGCGGGCCGCGTCGACGACATGGGCGGACCGGAGTCCGGACGTTCGACTCTCTGGCCCGGGCGTATCTGCAGGCCACGGGCCGGCGCCGCGCGGTGGTGAAGGTTCCGCTGCGCGGCGCGGCGTACCGGGCCTTTCGCGAAGGGCTCCACCTCGCTCCGGAGCATGCGGTCGGCAAGGGGACGTTCGACGAGTTCCTGGCGAAGCGGGCAGGAGCGCGTGTCGTGCGCCGGTGAGGGGTGACGGCGCCGGCCGCGGGTGGCACGGGTGGCTTGCGCGGTGTCTGCGGGGTTCCTCCGCGTTGTGCCGGGCCGGAGGGTGGCGCAGCCCGGCGCTCGCGGGGTGCCTCCCCCACTCTCGGCTTCGCTCGAGCGGGGGACCCCCATCGCCCACCCGTGCCGCCCTGCGGCACGCCTGCCCGCGGAGGGCGGCGAAAGCGGGGGAAGCGCCCGGCGGGAGCGGGAAGGTCAGTGGGCCGGTGCGCCGAAGAGTTCGTTCTGGGCCTGGTCGCGGGCCGTCAGGAGGGCTCCGCGCAGCACCGCACCGCCGCCCAGGGTGCTGGGACGTACGTCGGCGGGCAGCGGTGACATCGTCGCCAGGCGCTCCCGCACCCGGGCGGCCAGTACCTCACCGCCCGCCTGTCCGACCTCCCCGCCCAGGACCACGCATCCGGGGTCCAGCAGCGCGACCACCGACGCGACGCCCACCGCGATCCGGTCGGCCAGGGTGTCGAGGAACGGCGCGCCGGCGGAGGCGGTGACGGCTGTCCGTACCGCGTCGGCCGCCTCCGTGGCCGC
>NZ_NEUB01000736.1 GCF_002910825.1 Streptomyces sp. SM1
GTGCCATCGCGCCGATCACCGTCACCGCGACCGACTCGCTGCCGCCAGACCCGCGAAGCACCTTCCCGTCCACCGCCACCGTCTCCAGACCGAGCCCACCCACCCGCAGCAGCACTTCCAGATCCGCGGGACGCACCAGCGTCAAGGCCCGTCGCAGCGTGTCCGCACTCGGCGTACGCACCAGCTGGAAGGGGCCCAGCGGACGCAGCCCCAGCCGCGGCAACTCCACCGGCCCGGCGGCCGCCGCCCACTGCGCCATCGCCCGGTACGAGCCGAACCCGGCCGCCGTCGCGCACAGCGTGACCAACAGCAACGACACCAGCGAGAAGCACCGGCCCCGAGGATCACGCGGGTCTCTCACCTCGGCCGGCCGCCGCAGAAGCAACGTCCGCTCCGACGCGAGCGACATCGACTCCATCACGGGCACACACATGGCAGACTGACGATTCACCGAAGCTCCGTAGACACAGGGCGACTTGCGAGGTCACCCCGCTCAACGGAGCTTCGGTCCTCCACGTCACGGACCGCTCACCTGCGGAAACATCTCAATCCCGGACCTTGCGTCAGCCCTGCCAGAGCCACCTAACGGAGTCCTACTAGAAGGCTGCTGAAAATCTTGTTGCGCGGGCTGTCCGGCCGTGGGGGAGAAACCGCGATGGCGGGCCGGCCGCGCAGACGAACCGACGGGCCGTCACTGTGGACGGCAAGACGGTGCGAGGCTCGCGCCCCGCCGAGAAGAGCGTGGTGGTCCTGCTCGCCGCGATGGACCACACAGGCACCGCCCTGGCCCAGCGGCAGATCGCCGACAAGAGCAACGAGATCCCCCTTCGTACCCTTGCTGGAGACTCGAGGACCTGGACGGCGTCGTGGTCACCGCTGACGCGCTGCACACCCAGCATGCCCACGGCACCCGCTCCCGCGGGGCCCACTACCTGGCAATCGTGAAGAAGAACCACGCCGAACTCCACGACCGGGTACGCCATCTGCCCTGGCGGGACATGCCGTTGGAACACTATGACCGAACCCGCGCCCACCACCGCACCCGCCAGAAACGCGAACACGCTCCCGGCCGGGATCAACTCCCGGCACGTCTCCCCTCACGTCCTCGCCGACGCTCTCCCCAGCCCATTCCCCCTGCACGAACACAAGACTGGCCCCACTCCACCCGGAGCGGGGCCAGAACCCAACATTTCAGCAATCTTCTAGGGATGTATCTAGACATGACGGGGCCGCGTTGACCCGTACACGGTCACACAAGACGCTGGAGGAGTCTTGCCCACCGGTCGTACGACGCAGAGGAATCCCCGTTGAACTTCCTGTTCCTGGGCCCGCTTTCCGTCCGGCTGAACGCGCGTGAGGTGCACGTGTCGGCGCCGAGGCAGCGCGTGGTCATTGCAGCACTCCTCCTCAACGCCAACCGGGTGATCTCGGTGGACCGGATCGCCGAGTACGTCTGGGACGGTGCTCCGCCGCCGAGCGCCGCCGCGACCGTCCGCACCTACGTGATGCGGCTGCGCCAGTCGCTCGGCGAGCACGCCTCCGCCCGGATCCTCACCCGGGCGCCCGGCTACCTCCTCGAACTCTGCGAGCACGAGAGCGATCTGGGCCAGTTCACGGCCCACCGCCGGCACGCGGCCGAGTTGTCCAAGCGCGGGGACCTGGAAGGGTCCTCCGCCGAACTGGCCGCGGCGCTCGCCCTGTGGCGCGAGGAGCCGCTGGCCGACATCCCCTCCCGGACGCTGCGCGACGTCGAGGGGCGCTACCTGCAAGAGCTGCGCCTACAGACCATGGAGCTGCGCTTCGACGCGGAACTGGCGCTGCTGCGGCACGCCGAGCTGGTGCCCGAACTGGTGAGGATCGTCCGCAAACACCCCCTGCGCGAGGCCCTGGTGGGCAAGCTGATGCTGGCGCTGTTCCGTTCGGGACGGCAGTCGGAGGCCCTGGACCTCTACCGGCACACCCGGGTGCTGCTCGTCGAACAGCTCGGCGCCGAGCCGGGCGCCGAGCTGCGCGAGATCCAGCGGCACATCCTCTCCGCCCACGACCGCCCCCGTACGCCGGGCCCC
>NZ_NEUB01000737.1 GCF_002910825.1 Streptomyces sp. SM1
GATCACCGGTGAGGGGTCCCTGGACGAGCAGACCCTGCACGGGAAGGCGCCGGCGGGGGTCGCCACCGCGGCGCGGGCGGCGGGCAAGGAGGTCATCGCGGTGTGCGGGCGGCTGGCGCTGCCGCCGGAGGCGCTGGGGCGGGCGGGGATCCGGTGGGCGTACGCCCTGACGGACCTCGAGCCGGATGTCGCGACGTGCATCGCGGAGGCGGGGCCGATCCTGGAGCGGACGGCTGAGCGGATCGCGCGGGACTTCCTGAGCTGAGTTCCTCTCGCCCCCGCCGACCTTCCCCACTCTCGACGTCGCTCGCGGGGGCCCGCATCGTCCCCGGGGCTGTGCCCTGGACGCCCTTCGGCCCTGGACGCCCTTCGGCCCTGGACGCCCTTCGGCCCTGGACGCCCTTCGGCCCTGGACGCCCTTCGGCCCTGGACGCCCTTCGGCCCTGGACGCCCTTCGGCCCTGGACGCCCTTCGGCCCTGGACGGGCCTCGTCCTCGATCGCCGGACGGGCTGGTGGGGCGGGCCTGCTCGCAAAGAAGCGGGCCCCGGACCCGACCGGGGTCCGGGGCCCATGCACAGCGGCAGCGCTACGGCAGCTGCGCCGCCCGCGCCTCACGGCTCTCGCGCCGATTGTCACGGAAGGTGTTCATCCGGCGCGCCATGGCGAACAGCGGGATCACCGCGCCCATCACGAGCTGCAGCGCGCAACCGGTCTGCAGCAGCAGCTGACCGCTCGGGGCGTCGAACGCCCAGGCCGCCAGCAGGCCCATGCTGAGCACGATCCAGGAGAGCATCGCCACCGCGAGGACGCCCCGCGGCTTCGGGTACTCGACCCGGCTCACCATCAGCCACGCAGTGCCGACGACCGCCAGCAGCGTCGCTTCGAACGGCAGCTCGAGCAGCACGATCGAGACGACCGTGAGGGCTCCGAACGGCGAGGGCATGCCCTGGAACGTGCCGTCCTTCACGGTGACGCACGAGAAGCGGGCAAGCCGCAGCACCACCGCCAACAGCACGACGATCGCGCCCACCGCCGCGACCCGCTCGTGCGCGTCGCTCGCGACCATGCCGTACACCAGTACGAAGTACGCGGGCGCCAGACCGAAGCTGATCAGATCGGAGAGGTTGTCCAGCTCGGCGCCCATCGGCGACGAGCGCAGCTTGCGGGCGACGAGGCCGTCGAACAGGTCGAAGACGGCCGCGCACAGCATCAGTATCACTGCCGTGGCCGCGCTGTTGCGGGCCATGCCCGAATCGTCACCCGAGAGGTGCGGGATCAGGATGCCGGTGGTGGTGAAGTACACCGCCATGAAGCCGCAGGTGGCGTTGCCGAGGGTGAGGGTGTCCGCTATCGACAGGCGGAGCGAGAGGGGCATCTTCTCTTCGTCGTCCGCCTCGTCGGCCTCGGGCACCCAGCCGGCCTGGGTTTCGGGATCAACCACGGTCAATGCGAGTCACCCCAGCCACGGTCTTCTGACCCACTTCGACGTCGACCTCCACGCCCTCGGGCAGGTAGATGTCGACGCGTGAGCCGAAGCGGATCAGACCGACGCGCTCGCCCTGCTCGACCTTGGTGCCCTGCGGCACGTACGGGACGATGCGGCGGGCCACCGCGCCCGCGATCTGGATCATCTCGATGTCACCGAGCTCGGTGTCGAAGTGCCACACCACCCGCTCGTTGTTCTCGCTCTCCTTGTTGAAGGCGGGAACGAAGCCACCGGGGATGTGCTCGACGGACGTCACCGTGCCGGCCAGCGGGGCGCGGTTCACGTGGACGTTGAGCGGGCTCATGAAGATCGCGACGCGGGTACGTCCGTCCTTCCAGGGCATGATGCTCTGCACCACACCGTCGGCGGGCGAGATGGCCCTGCCCTGGGTGATCTCGCGCTCGGGGTCGCGGAAGAACCACAGCATTCCCGCCGCCAGGGCGGTGGCGGGGACGGCGACGGCCTTGGCGGCACCCGAGCGGCGGGAGCGGAGCAGGCTGACGGCTGCGGTGGCGACGGTCGGCAGAAGCCACGGCGAGGCTCCGCGCGCGAGGCGTACGCCGGCGAGGCTGTCGCGAAGTGCAGAGGTTTGGCTGTGGGGCATGGATGACCTTCGTAGCGGATGATGCCGCGCAACTGCGGGGGACGGCGGCTTTCCGGCGATCGTAGCGGCTCCGGGCGACAACTGGGTAAGCCAGGCAGCCAAGTCGACGGCTGAAGAGTGCATACGGGGTGTGACCCTCTCCTCCAAGAAAACACCCCGTACCCGGACATCTAGCCCTGGAATCGATACTCTTCGAGCAGTCGACGCCCGATGATCATTTTCTGGATCTCGGCGGTGCCTTCACCGATCAGCAGCATCGGCGCCTCACGGTAGAGGCGCTCGATCTCGTACTCCTTGGAGAAGCCGTAGCCGCCGTGGATCCGGAAGGCGTCCTCCACGACCTCCTTGCAGTACTCGGAGGCGAGGTACTTCGCCATCCCTGCTTCAAGGTCGTTTCGTTCTCCGGAGTCCTTTTTGCGTGCCGCGTTCACCATCATCGCATGCGCGGCCTCCACCTTGGTAGCCATCTCGGCCAGCTTGAACTGGATGGCCTGGTGCTGGGCGATCGGCTTGCCGAACGTGTGACGCTGCTGGGCGTACTGGACACCGAGCTCGAAGGCACGCTGAGCGACGCCGCAGCCACGGGCCGCCACGTTGACCCGGCCGACCTCGACGCCGTCCATCATTTGGTAAAAACCCCGGCCGGTGACCCCGCCGAGCACCCGGTCGGCGGGAATCCGCAGGCCGTCCATGATGAGCTCGGTGGTGTCGACGCCCTTGTAGCCCATCTTGTCGATCTTGCCGGGGATGGTCAGGCCGGGGCGGACCTCGCCGAAGCCCGGCTCCTTCTCCACCAGGAAGGTCGTCATCGACTTGTGCGGCGCCGTGCCCTCGGGGTGACCCTCGTCACTTCGCACCAGTACGGCCACCAGCGACGACGTGCCGCCGTTCGTGAGCCACATCTTCTGGCCGTTCAGGACGTACTCCTCGCCGTCCTTCACCGCCTTCGAGGTGATGGCCGACACGTCGGAGCCGAGGGCCGGCTCCGACATCGAGAAGGCGCCGCGGATGTCGCCGGCCGCCATGCGCGGCAGGAAGTGGTCCTTCTGCTCCTGCGTGCCGTGCTGCTTGAGCATGTACGCCACAATGAAGTGCGTGTTGATGATGCCGGAGACCGACATCCAGCCGCGGGCGATCTCCTCCACGCACAGGGCGTAGGTGAGGAGCGACTCGCCCAGACCCCCGTACTCCTCGGGGATCATCAGGCCGAACAGACCGAGTTCCTTCAGTCCGTCGACGATTCTCTGCGGGTACTCGTCACGGTGCTCCAGCTCGGTGGCGACCGGGATGATCTCCTTGTCCACGAAGCCGCGGACGGTGGAGAGGATCTCCTGCTGGATGTCCGTCAGACCGGCGGTCTGGGCGAGACGGCTCATGACTACTTCTCCTGCTCCCTGAGCTCGGAATCAGGGGTGTCGCCCCGCAGGGGCGCCCCTTGAGGGTGGTGGTGGGAGACGGGCGGGCGGCCGGGCTGCTCACCGCCGCGCTCCTTGATGTACGTCTCGGTCGGCACCATCACCTTGCGGCGGAACACGCAGACCAGCGTGCCGTCCTGCTTGTAGCCCTTGGTCTCGACGTACACGATCCCGCGGTCGTTCTTCGACTTCGACGGCCACTTGTCGAGCACCGTCGTCTGGCCGTACACCGTGTCGCCGTGGAAGGTCGGCGCCACGTGCTTGAGCGACTCGATCTCCAGGTTGGCGATCGCCTTCCCCGAGATGTCGGGCACGGACATGCCGAGAAGGAGCGAGTAGATGTAGTTCCCGACCACCACGTTCTTGCCGAAGTCCGTCGTCTTCTCGGCGTAGTTGGTGTCCATGTGGAGCGGGTGGTGGTTCATCGTGAGGAGACAGAACAGGTGGTCGTCGTACTCGGTGACCGTCTTTCCCGGCCAGTGCTTGTACGTCGCGCCGACCTCGAACTCCTCGTAGGTGCGTCCGAACTGCATGGCGCTCAGCCCTCCGGGATCTCGAACTTGCTGGTGCGCTGCATGCCGGCGGCGCGTCCCTTGCCGGAGATGACCAGCGCCATCTTGCGGCTGGCCTCGTCGATCATCTCGTCGCCGAGCATCGCCGAGCCCTTCTTGCCGCCGGCCTCGGACGTGCAGTACTCGTACGCGTCCAGGATCAGCTCGGCGTGGTCGTAGTCCTCCTGCGACGGCGAGAAGATCTCGTTGGACGCCTCGACCTGGCCCGGGTGCAGCACCCACTTGCCGTCGAAGCCGAGCGCGGCGGCGCGCTGGGCGACCGCGCGGTAGCCGTCCACGTTGCGGATCTGCAGGTAGGGGCCGTCGATCGCCTGGAGGTTGTTGGCGCGGGCGGCCATCAGGATCTTCATCAGGATGTAGTGGTAGGCGTCCGCCGGGTAGCCGGGCGGCTGCTCGCCCACGACCAGGGACTTCATGTTGATGGACGCCATGAAGTCGGCCGGGCCGAAGATGATGGTCTCGACGCGCGGGGAGGCCTGCGCGATCTCGTTGACGTTGTTCAGGCCCTGGGCGTTCTCGATCTGCGCCTCGATGCCGATCTTCCCGACCTCGAAGCCCATCGTCTTCTCGATCTGCGTCAGCAGCAGGTCGAGCGCGACGATCTGCTGGGCGTCCTGGACCTTCGGCAGCATGATGCAGTCGAGGTTCGGGCCGGCGCCCTCGACGACCGTCACCACGTCCCGGTACGTCCACTCGGTGGTCCAGTCGTTGACGCGCACGACGCGGGTCTTGCCGGTCCAGTCGCCCTCGTTGAGGAACTTGACGATGGTGTGCCGCGCCTCGGGCTTGGCGAGCGGCGCGCAGGCGTCCTCCAGGTCCAGGAAGACCTGGTCCGCGGGGAGGCCCTGGGCCTTCTCGAGGAAGCGCGGGTTCGAGCCCGGTACCGCCAGGCAGGAGCGCCGGGGGCGAAGGCGGTTGAAGGAAAGGGGCGCGGCGGAGCCGCCCGTTGCAAGGGCGGTGGCGGGCGACGGGTGGGCCGTCATGCGGGGACCTCCAGGGGGTCGAGCTTGTTCGCGGTGCGGATCTCGTCGACGATGCGGCCGATGATCCCGGTGATGTCGAAGTCCTTCGGGGTGAAGACCGCGGCGACTCCGGCGGCCCGCAGCTGTTCGGCGTCACCGCTGGGGATGATGCCACCGGCGATCACCGGAATGTCTGTGGCACCGGCCACACGGAGCCGTTCGAGTACGTCCGGCACCAGCTGCGCGTGCGAGCCGGACAGGATGGACAGGCCCACCGCGTGCACGTCCTCCGCGAGGGCGGCGTCCACGATCTGCTCCGGGGTGAGCCGGATGCCCTGGTAGACCACCTCGAACCCGGCGTCGCGGGCCCGTACGGCGATCTGCTCGGCGCCGTTGGAGTGGCCGTCCAGGCCGGGCTTGCCGACCAGGAAGCGCAGCTTGCCGACGCCCAGGTCCCCGGCGGTCCGGTCCACCTTGCGGCGGACCTCCGACAGGGCCGAGCCGGCCTCGGCGGTGACCGCCACCGGGGCGGAGGAGACGCCGGTCGGTGCCCGGAACTCGCCGAACACCTCGCGCAGCGCCCCGGCCCACTCGCCGGTCGTGACACCGGCGCGGGCGCACTCCAGGGTGGCCTCCATGAGGTTGGCGGTGCCCTTCGCGGCCTCCTTCAGCCTCTCCAGCGCCTTGCAGGGACGCGGGTGGTTGAAGGGCGGCTGGTAGCGGGTGTCGCGCCAGTTCTGCAGCGCGGCGATGACCCGGGCCTCCACCGCGGGGTCGACCGTCTGGATCGCGGTGTCCAGATCGGCGGTCAGCGGGTTCGGCTCGGTGCCCTCGAAGGCGTTCACACCGATGATCTTCTCGTCACCGGACTCGATCCGGGCGCGGCGCGCGGCGTGCGAGGAGACGAGCTGGGACTTGAGGTAGCCCGACTCGACGGCGGCCATCGCGCCGCCCATCTCCTCGATGCGCTCCATCTCCGCGAGCGAGTCCGCGACGAGCTCCTCCACCTTCGCCCCGATCACCTTCGATCCCTCGAAGATGTCGTCGTACTCCAGCAGGTCGCTCTCGTAGGCGAGGACCTGCTGGATGCGCAGCGACCACTGCTGGTCCCACGGGCGGGGCAGGCCCAGGGCCTCGTTCCAGGCCGGCAGCTGGACGGCCCGCGCGCGGGCGTCCTTGGAGAGGGTGACGGCCAGCATCTCCAGGACGATCCGCTGGACGTTGTTCTCCGGCTGGGCCTCGGTCAGGCCGAGGGAGTTGACCTGGACGCCGTAGCGGAAGCGGCGGTGCTTGGGGTTCTCGATGCCGTACCGCTCCCGGGTGACCTGGTCCCAGATGCGGCCGAAGGCGCGCATCTTGCACATCTCCTCGACGAAGCGGACGCCCGCGTTGACGAAGAAGGAGATGCGGCCGACCACGTCGCCCATGCGTTCCTGCGGCACCTGGCCGCTGTCGCGCACGGCGTCGAGCACCGCGACGGCGGTGGACATCGCGTACGCGATCTCCTGCACCGGCGTGGCCCCGGCCTCCTGCAGGTGGTAGCTGCAGATGTTGATCGGGTTCCATTTGGGGAGGTGGGAGACCGTGTACGCGATCATGTCCGTCGTGAGGCGGAGCGACGGGCCCGGCGGGAAGACGTGCGTCCCCCGGGACAGGTACTCCTTCACGATGTCGTTCTGGGTGGTCCCCTGGAGCCGGGTGATGTCCGCGCCCTGCTCCTCGGCGACGACCTGGTAGAGCGCCAGCAGCCACATGGCGGTGGCGTTGATCGTCATCGAGGTGTTCATCTGCTCCAGGGGGATGTCCTGGAACAGCCGGCGCATGTCACCGAGATGGGCCACCGGCACCCCGACCCGGCCGACCTCGCCGCGGGCGAGGATGTGGTCGGAGTCGTAGCCGGTCTGGGTCGGCAGGTCGAAGGCGACCGACAGACCCGTCTGTCCCTTGGCGAGGTTGCGGCGGTACAGCTCGTTGGAGGCCTCGGCCGTGGAGTGACCGGCGTACGTGCGCATGAGCCACGGACGGTCCTTCTGGCGCTCTGTCATCTTCCGGCCCTCAGATGTTGCGGAAGCGGTTGATGGCGTCGATGTGCTTGGCGCGCTTCTCGTGGTCGCGCACCCCCAGGCCCTCCTCGGGCGCCAGGCACAGCACGCCGACCTTGCCCTGGTGCATGTTGCGGTGCACGTCGTGGGCGGCCTGGCCGGTGTCCTCCAGGGAGTACACCTTCGACAGGGTCGGGTGGATCTTGCCCTTCGCGACCAGCCGGTTGGCCTCCCAGGCCTCGCGGTAGTTGGCGAAGTGCGAGCCGATGATGCTCTTCAGCGACATCCACAGGTACCGGTTGTCGTACTCGTGGTTGTAGCCCGAGGTGGAGGCGCAGGTGACGATGGTGCCGCCCTTGCGGGTGACGTACACCGAGGCGCCGAAGGTCTCCCGGCCCGGGTGCTCGAAGACGATGTCCACGTCCTCGCCGCCGGTGAGTTCACGGATGCGCTTGCCGAACCGCTTCCACTCGCGCGGGTCCTGGGTGTTCTCGTCCTTCCAGAACTTGTAGCCCTCGGCGTTGCGGTCGATGATCGCCTCGGCGCCCATCCGCCGGCAGATCTCCGCCTTCTGGTCGCTGGAGACGACGCAGATCGGGTTGGCGCCGCCGGCCAGCGCGAACTGGGTGGCGTAGCTGCCGAGTCCGCCGCTCGCGCCCCAGATGAGGACGTTGTCGCCCTGCTTCATGCCGGCGCCGTTGCGGGACACCAGCTGCCGGTACGCGGTGGAGTTGACCAGGCCCGGGGCGGCGGCCTCCTCCCAGCTGAGGTGGTCGGGCTTGGGCATCAGCTGGTTGGACTTCACCAGCGCGACCTCCGCCAGGCCGCCGAAGTTGGTCTCGAAGCCCCAGATGCGCTGCTCGGGGTCGAGCATCGTGTCGTTGTGGCCGTCGCTGGACTCCAGCTCGACGGAGAGGCAGTGGGCGACGACCTCGTCACCGGGCCGCCAGGCGTTGACGCCGGGGCCGGTGCGCAGCACGACACCGGCGAGGTCGGAGCCGATGATGTGGTACGGCAGGTCGTGCCGCTTGGTGAGTTCGCTGAGCTTGCCGTAGCGCTCCAGGAACCCGAAGGTCGGCAGCGGCTCGAAGATCGAGGTCCACACCGAGTTGTAGTTGACCGAGGAGGCCATGACGGCCACCAGGGCCTCGCCCGGGCCGAGCTCGGGCAGCGGCACGTCGTCGAGGTGGATCGACTTGCGGGGGTCCTTGTCGCGGGTCTCGAGGCCCGCGAACATCTCCGTCTCGTCCTTGTGCACGGTGATCGCGCGATACGACTCGGGAAGCGGCAGGGCGGCGAAGTCCTCCGACGTGGAGTCGGGCGACTGGATCGCGGCCAGGATGTCCTTGACGGTCACGGTGTTGCCTCCGGCGATGAGCGCCCTGAGGGAGGGGCGCTGAGGGTTACGTCGGTGTGCTGCTGAGGGTCGAGGGGGGTGCCGTCGGTTCGGCGGTGGTGCTTCGGCAGCGCTTGGTGTGCGCGGGAGGTTGCCTGTGACGCAGGCGTCCGGACGTGCGGGCGGTGGGCCCGCCGGGACTCGCCCGGACTCCTTCAACGTATGGCACGCCGTGTCAGCTCGCAAGGCACTGAGTGTCAGAACCTGGGCTCAGGTGAAGTCTTTACCCATCAGATGAGCGATGATCGATCGTATGGCGCCCCGGACGCGGGCGAAAAGGGGCTCTGACATGGCAAAACGGCCACCCCGCAGGGTGGCCGTCATCACAGTGGCGAGCGCCTCTCGGCGTGCGCCTCTCGGCGTGCGCCTCGCACGCTTACCCGGCGCCGGGGAGAGCTCTCGTTCAGCGCTCCTTGAGCGCCTGTTCGATGGTCCGCATCACCTCGTGCAGCGGGGCGTCCACGTGGGCGACCGTCACCAGGACCTCGCCGTGCGCCGACGCGGCCGGCGGCCTCGGCGGCGCGGTGTGCCGGCCCGCCATGATGCCGCTGCCGAACGTCTTGCGGACGATCGCGAAGGCGTGGTCCAGCTGCGCCTCCACCTCGCCCTGACCGCCCGCCCTGAGCCAGCGCCGCAGCACGTGGTTGTGCGCGGTGACCACGGCGGACGCGGCGACCTCCGCCAGCAGCGGATCGTCGTTGGCGTCGTCGTCGTGCGCGTGCTCGTCGAAGTGGCCGAGCAGATAGCGGGTGAAAAGCCGCTCGTAGCGGGCCACCGAGGCGATCTCGGCCTCGCGCAGGGTGGGCACCTCGCGCGTCAGCTTGTAGCGGGCGACGGAGATCTCCGGCCGCGCCGCGTACATCTTCATGACCTCTTTGATGCCACGGCACACCGTGTCCAGCGGATGCTCGTGCGCGGGAGCGGCGTTGAGCACCGCCTCGGCACGCACCAGGGTGTCGTCGTGGTCGGGGAAGATCGCCTCTTCCTTGGAGCGGAAGTGGCGGAAGAAGGTGCGGCGGGCGACCCCGGCGGCGGCCGCGATCTCGTCGACGGTGGTGGCCTCGTACCCCTTCGTCGCGAACAGCTCCATCGCGGCGGCCGCCAGTTCCCGGCGCATTTTCAGCCGCTGGGCGGCGGCACGGGAGCCGGCGGCGCTCTCCGGCGGCTCGGTCGTGGCTGACGTACGTGCGGACTTGGCGGGCTGGGACATGCCCTGAACGTACTGCATGGGCGCAGCTCGATGCGCGTGAGAGGGGGTTCCCCCGCCCTCGGCGGGCGGGGGAGGGGCACCGGGGGCGGACGGCGCGAACCGGTCGGGGCCGAGCAGCCCGCCCCACTCCGCGCCGCCCCGTTCCGTGCCGCCCGACTCGGCGCGGCCCTCGAACCAGTCGCCGGGGCGCGCCTCAGCGCTTGGCATATTCGCGGAAGCCACGGCCGGTCTTCCGGCCGAGGCAGCCCGCGGCCACCAGATGCTCCAGCAGCGGCGCCGGGGCCAGCCCCGGGTCGCGGAACTCGCGGTGCAGCACCTTCTCGATGGCGAGCGAGACGTCCAGCCCGACGACGTCCAGCAGCTCGAAGGGCCCCATCGGGTAGCCGCCGCCCAGCTTCATCGCGGCGTCGATGTCGTCGAGGGAGGCGTAGTGCTCCTGCACCATCTTGATCGCGTTGTTCAGGTACGGGAACAGCAGCGCGTTCACGATGAACCCGGCCCGGTCACCGCAGTCCACGGCGTGCTTGCGGATCGTGCCGCAGACCTCGCGCACGGTGGCGTGGACGTCGTCGGCGGTCAGCACCGTACGCACCACCTCGACCAGCTTCATGGCCGGCGCGGGGTTGAAGAAGTGCATGCCGATCACGTCCTGCGGACGCGAGGTGGCACGGGCGCAGGCGATCACCGGCAGGGAGGAGGTGGTGGTGGCGAGCACCGCGCCCGGCTTGCAGACCTTGTCCAGCGTGGCGAACAGCTGCCGCTTGACCTCCAGGTCCTCGGCCACCGCCTCCACCGCGAGATCCACGTCGGCGAAGTCGTCGTAGGTACCCGTCGGACGGACCCGCTCCAGCGTCTGGGCGGCCGCCTCGGCGGTCATCCGGCCCTTGTCGACCGAGCGCGCCAGGTTCTTCCCGATCCGGGCCCTGGCACTCTGTGCCTTCTCCTCGCTGCGGGCGGCCAGGACCACCTCGTAGCCCGCCTTGGCGAACACCTCGGCGATCCCGGAGGCCATCGTGCCCGAGCCCGCGACACCCACCGAACGCACCGTGCGGCCGGCGGTCGCGGACCCGTCCTCGCGCGGGGTGAGGGAGTCGGCCACGACCGTGCCGCCGCCCGGCTCCTCGTACGTGTAGAAACCGCGCCCCGCCTTGCGGCCGGTCAGGCCCGCCTCGCTGAGCTGCTTGAGCACCGGGGCCGGGGCGTGCAGCCGGTCACGGGACTCGGCGTACATGGCCTCCAGGACCGTCCGCGCGGTGTCGACGCCGATCAGGTCGAGCAGCGCCAGCGGGCCCATCGGCAGACCGCAGCCCAGCCGCATCGCGGCGTCGATGTCCTCACGCGAGGCGTAGTTGGCCTCGTACATCGCGGCGGCCTGGTTGAGATAGCCGAACAGCAGGCCGTCGGCGACGAATCCGGGCCGGTCACCGACCGCCACGGGCTCCTTGCCCAGGTCCAGGGCGAGGTCGGTGACGGCGGTGACGGCCGAGGGTGCGGTCAGCACCGAGGAGACGACCTCCACCAGCTTCATCGCGGGCGCCGGGTTGAAGAAGTGCATGCCCAGCACCCGCTCGGGGCGGGCGGAGTCGGCGGCGAGCCGGGTGACGGACAGGGCGTTCGTACCGGTCGCCAGGATGGTCTCCGGCCGCACGATGCCGTCGAGCTCGCGGAAGATCTGGTGCTTGATCTCGTACGACTCCGGCGCCACCTCGATCACCAGGTCGGCGTCGGCGGCGGCCGAGAGCGCGGTGGAGGTGGTGACGCGGGCGAGGAGGTCCGCGCGCTGCGGTTCGGTGAGCCGGCCGCGCTCCACGGCGCGGGCGGTCGAGGCCTCCAGGGCGGCGACGCACTTCGCCGTCTGGGCCTCGCCGATGTCGATGCCGACGACGTCGCGGCCGGCCGCGGCCAGGACCTCGGCGATGCCGGTGCCCATCGTGCCGAGGCCGACCACGGCGACGGTCCGGAGCGGGGACAGGGGAGTGTCGGACTGGGGAGTGGCCATCGCGGGACTCCAGGAATGAGGGTGACGACGGGAGACACGCCCGGGTGCGCCGGAAGGCGCACCGGGTGCGTGCGGGATGCGGGTGTGGACCGGGCTGCGAGCGCACACGCCCGGTGCCGCCGAGAGAACGGCGGTGGATCCGACCGGCCCTGTCCCGGGGCCGAGCCGTACTGCGGTACACGGGGTACCGAACCGACTGCGACTCACTGCGGCCGCGTCACCAGACCGCCGTGAGGAGGGTAGCGAGTGGGTAACCCGCTCGTCTGAGATTAACTCGCGGGTAACGAGCGCGCCAGTCCCCGGGTTTGTGATGTACGTCCCGTGCGCGGCGTCCGGCCTCTAACCTCTGGGACATGGACGAAGAGTTGCGATCGCTCACGGAGCGCTTACGCAAGGAGTCGGGCGGATCGGCGGCGTACGGCCGTCTCCTGGACACCGACGACCCCGACACCCTGGCCGCTGTCCTCACCGCGCCCGGACAGCCGCTGTGGGCACGGGAACTGGCCGCGTTCCGGCTGGGAGTGGCCGGGGACCGGCGGGCCTTCGAAGCGCTCGTCCTCCTCCTCAACCACCGTGACCCGCCGCGCTGCGCCTCCGCCGCCCACGCCCTCGCCCGCCTCGGAGACCCGCGCACCGCCCGCGCCGCCGCCGCCCTCGCCACCAACGAACTCCGCGTCGCCTACGCTTTGCACCCCGTCCGTCTGCTCGCCGGACTGCGCGCCCCCGAGTCCGTACCGGCCCTGATCACCACCCTGCGACGCCGGCTGCGCCCCCACGACCCCTACCGCCGGGTCGCCCTCGCCTGCGTGGAGGGACTGGGCGAACTCGGCGACCCGCGCGCCGAACCCGTGCTCAACGAGGCCCTCGCCCACCCGCCGCTGGCAGAAGCGGCGGTGCACGCCCTGGCCCGCATTCCCCGGCAGGGGGCCGGCCGGGGCCGGATCCCCGGACAGCGCTAGGCCTGTCCGGCGGGACAAGGCGGGACAAGGGAAGGGGGAGTGGGGCGCCGGCGCGGGGCGTCGGCAACCGACGGCAACGCCGCGGGCGGGCCTGCCGGACCCGTCAGCCGGCGAGGTCCTTCACGTACCGGACCTCGGGCACCGCCACCCCGTCCACCTCGAAGGGCTCCTCCGCACCGTCCGCGCCGAACCCCGCGCGCTCGTAGAAACGGCGGGCGCGGGTGTTGTCCCTCAGGACCCACAGGTACATGCTCCGGTGGCCGGCGGTGGCGCAGCGGTGGACCGCCTCGGTCAGCAGGGTCCGTCCCACACCTCGGCCGATGCGCTCGGGAGGCAGATAGAGGGCGTACAACTCGGCGTCCCCGGTGCGCACCTCGCCGTCCCGGTACGGACCGAACGCGGCCCATCCCGCGAGTTCGCCGCCCTCCGCCTCGGCGACCAGGCTGACCACGCTGCCGTCGTTCGCCAGTAGGCGTGCGCGATGCCGCTCGGCGTCCGCCCCGATGTCGAGACCGTCGAGGTGGGACTGCGGGACGAGACCCCGGTACGCGTGCTGCCACCCGCGGATCCGCATCGTGGCCACGCCCTCGCAGTCACCGGCGGTCATGGGCCGCAGCAGCAGGCCGCTCATGAGCCGGTCACCGCGTGGGTCTCGATCTCGGCCGGGCAACGCCGCGGACAGGGGGCGGGGACGCGGGTCAGGTGACTCATGCGCTCATCATGGACCACGGGTACGACGTCCCGTCCCCGACGGAACTTCAGGACCGCGGGACCGCGTGCCCGTCGGGCTCCGGCCGACCGCCGGGACACGTGCCGCTCCTGTCCCGTGCCCGTCCTGGACGTTGGCGTGAATCCGCCTGTGGACAACGGATCAGCACAGGCCAGGTGACTTGTTGACCCGTCGGCCCGATCCACGGCCTCGCCGTCCTCCTCCCGAACCTGGGCGTCACCGTCCGCCGCCTCCCCGACACGGGCCGCTCGGGCTGGTGGTGTTCCATCGCCCTCATCCCGCTGGTCGGCGTGATCGTCCTCATCGTCTTCCCGGCGACCGAGGGCAACCGGGCCGGCGACAAGTACGGCCCCGACCCGAAGTACGTCCCGACGGCCTGAGGCCCACGGCCGACGGCTCGTCACATTGCCCTCAGGTGCCCGTCGGCCATGTGCCGACGGGCACCGTCGTGACGGTCCACGGCCCCGGCTCTAGCCGCAAGGCCGTGAAGTTATGGGTGGGGTGGGGTTGTCCAGAGGGCAGTAGGCGGCGGTTTCGCCGGACATGAAGAGCGGAGCCCCGGTAGAACTGGCAGTCGACCAAGACAAGCCGTTCACAAAGACCGGAGGCTCCGCTGTCCGAACAGTGTGCCATCACGCGTGTCGTCACGGTGGCTGGAGGCCGGTTTGCGCCTGGTCATCTCGGTGAGCTCACCCAGCTGGTGCCCTTCGAGACGGTCGACGAGGCGCTGAGGGTGACCAGGTCCGTGCAGTCCCGGGTTCGGGATCTGCCTTCCCGGGTTGTGGTCTACCTGATCCTGGCTGCCTGCTTGTTCCCGGAGACGGGATACCCCGGTGTGTGGCGCAAGCTCACCGGGTCGCTGGGCGGCCTGCCGGTGGCGGTGCCGACAGCCAGCGCGCTCGCCCAGGCCCGCCGACGCCTCGGTGGCAAGCCACTGCGGTGGCTGTTCGACCTGCTGCGCGGACCGGCGTCGACCCCGCACGGTCCGGGGTCCCGCTGGCGCGGTCTTCTGGTGGTCGCGCTCGACGGCACCACCATGACGGTCCCCGACGCCCCCGCTGTCCTGCGCAGGTTCACCAAGCAGGCGGGCAATCACGGCGGGACCGGATACCCGCAACTGCGTCTACTTGCTCTGGTCGCCTGTGGCACGCGGACCTTGATCGACGTGGTGTTCAACCCCACCACAGCGGGTGAGACCACTTACGCTCCGCGTCTGGTGCCCAGCCTGCGGCCGGGAATGATCCTGCTGGCAGACCGCAACTTCGGCGCGAAGGGTCTGCTGGCCGACATCGCGGCCACCGGTGCCGAGGTCCTGGTCCGGCTCAAGAGCGGCCGCAGGATGCCGGTCCTGGCCCGTTTCCCCGACGGTTCCCACCTCTCCACGCTCGGCGAGCTGCGTGTCCGTGTCATCGACTGCGAGATCACCGTCACCACCGCCGCCGGGAAGCACACCGGTCACTACCGGCTGGCCACCACTTTGCTCGGCCACCACCGTCACCCGGCGGCGGAGCTGACTGCCCTCTATCACCAGCGCTGGGAGATCGAGACGGCCTACCTGGAACTGAAGTCGACCATCCTTGGGGGCCGTGTCCTGCGGGCCCGCACCCCCGAGGGCATCGACCAGGAGATATACGCCCTGCTGGTCGTCTATCAGCTGCTGCGGACCGCGATGGCGGACGCGGCCGGCACCCGGCCGGGCACCGACCCGGACCGGGCCAGCTTCTCCATCGCCTGGCAGACTGCCCGCGACCAGGTCGTCCTGGCCGCGGGTGTCATCGCCGACAGCGTCATCGATCTGGCCGGCACCATCGGGCGACACGTCCTGGCAGACCCGCTGCCGACACGGCGGCTACGGGTCAGCCCCCGCCTCGTCAAACGCGCCATCTCCAAGTACCAGGCCCGCGGCCCTCGCATCAACCGCACCAGCTACACCACCAGCATCGACATCCTCACGGCCACCGGCCCTTGACGACCTGCCCCAACCGCAAACTTCACGGCCTTGGCTCTAGCCCCGGAAGCCGAGCAGGCCGTGCAGGGTCGAGCCGCGGGCCGTGCTCGGTGCCGCCTTCGACGTCAGCGGCTTCGGATCGGGCAGCGCCGCGCACACCGCGTCGGCCTCGCCCCGGCCTCCGCGTGGCACGGTCCCGTCCGCGAGATAGGCCGCCAGATGCCGGTCCAGACAGGCGTTCCCGCTCAGCGTGATGCCGTGGTTGCCGCTGCCGGACTCGACCACCAGAGCGGATTTCGTCAGCAGCCGGTGGACGGTGGCACCGCCGTGGTACGGCGTCGCCGCGTCGTCCGTCGCCTGGAACAGCAGCGCGGGCGGCAGGTCGTTGTTGCCGTTGACGCGCTCCGGACGCAGGGACTCCGTCGGCCAGAACGCGCACGGCGCGTTGTACCAGGCGTTGTTCCAGGCCATGAACGGGGCGCGCTCGTACATCTCCCAGTTGTCCTTGCGCCACTGCGCCCAGTCACGCGGCCACGGGGCGTCCCGGCACTCGACGGCCGTGTAGACGCTGTAGCCGTTGTCCCCGGAGGCGTCGTTCGAGCCGAAGTTCTCGTACGCCTCGACCAGCGGCCCGGCGTCCCCGTCGTTCACGTAGGACGCGAACGCCTCCGCCAGATACGGCCAGTAGCCGTTGTAGTAACCGCCCGGGATGTAGGTGTCCTCCAGTTCGGCGGCGCCCACCCTGCCGCCCGCCGGCTCCTTCTTCAGCTCCGCGCGCATCGCGTACCACTTGACCTCGATCTTCTCCGCGTCGGTGCCGAGACGGTACGCCGAGTCGTACTTGGCCACCCAGTCCATGAAGGCCCGGTGGCGGTCGTTGAAGGCGTGGTTCTGGTTCAGGTTGGCGTCGTACCAGACCTCGGTGGGGTCGACCACCGAGTCCAGGACCAGCCGCCGTACCCGCTGCGGGAACAGCTTGGCGTAGGCGGTGCCCAGGTAGGTGCCGTAGGAGTAGCCGAAGTAGTTGATCCGCTTCGCGCCGAGGGCCCGCCGGATCACGTCCATGTCGCGCACCGTGGCACCCGTGTTGATGTGCGGCAGCACATCGCCGTACTTCCTGCCGCAGGCCTCGGCGAAGGACTTCGCCCGCTCCAGCCCCGCCCGCTCCACCTCGGGCGACGCGGGCACCGGGTCGGGGCGCACCGGGCCGAAGTGGTCCGGCGCGCAGTTCAGCGCGGGCTCGCTCGCGCCGACCCCGCGCGGGTCGAAGCCGATGACGTCGTACTGGGCGGCCACCTTCGCCGGCAGCGACGACGCCACGAACCCGGCCAGCGTCAGTCCGCTGCCGCCGGGGCCGCCCGGGTTCACCAGCAGGGGCCCCTGGTACTTCTTCGCGGTGTGCGGGACGCGGGACAGCGCGAGCGTGATCGTCCGCCCGGTGGGGTCGGAGTGGTCGAGCGGCACCTGGACGGAGGCGCACTGAAGTCTCGGGTAGTCGTCGGTGCCGCACTTCTTCCACGCGGGCTTCGCGGTGTGGACGGGTTCCGCGGCGCGCGGAGTGCCGGCCTCGGCGGGGACGGCCGTGACGCTCCCGGCCAGGACGACGGCGGCACCGCACAGCACGGCTGCGCGTTTTCTCATGGGGGTCCTCCCAGGACGGAGGTGCTGCGGGCCGCGAGGCTCACGGCCCACGCGGCATCGTCCCGATGTGGGGCCCCGTATGAACGTGTTCCATCAATTGTTGACCCAATCGGGCCGCCGGATGCCCCCGGATGCGCTCAGAGAAGCGTCAGCTGGGTCGGCTCGGCCCCCGGCTGCCCGGTGGGCCCGGCAGGATCCGTGACCTCGGCCGGCCGGACCCGCCGGGGCATGCCCGCGCGGGCCGGGCCGATGCCGTACTCCCCGGCCAGCTCGTGCACCTGACGGGTGATCCGGCGCTGGTACCACTTCGGCGCGTACGCCCCCTCCGCGTACAGCCGTGCGTAGCGGGCGACCAGGTGCGGATGGTGCCGTTCCAGCCAGGACATGAACCACTCGCGGGCGCCGGGCCGCAGATGCAGCACCAGTGGGGTGACGGAGGTGGCGCCGGCGCCCGCCACGGCCCGCACGGTCGCCCGCAGCTGGTCCGGGCGGTCGCTCAGGAACGGGATCACGGGGGCCATCAGCACCCCGCAGCCGATGCCCTGCCCGGCGAGCGCCCGGACCACGTCCAGCCGCCGCTCGGGGGCCGGTGTGCCCGGCTCCACCGCGTGCCACGGCGTCTCGTCAGTGAAACCCACCGAGACGGAGACGCCGACGTCGGTCACCTCGGCGGCCTGGCGCAGCAGCGGGAGGTCCCGGAGGATCAGCGTGCCCTTGGTGAGGATCGAGAACGGGTTCGCGTGGTCGCGCAGGGCGGCGAGGATGCCCGGCATCAGCCGGTAGCGGCCCTCCGCGCGCTGGTAGCAGTCGACGTTCGTCCCCATCGCGATGTGCTCGCCCTGCCAGCTCCGGGACGACAGCCGGCGGCGCAGCAGCTCGGGCGCGTTCACCTTGACCACGATCTGGCTGTCGAAGCCGAGCCCGGTGTCGAGGTCGAGACAGCTGTGGGTCCTGCGGGCGAAGCAGTAGACGCACGTTCTGCTACACCCCATATACGTGTGCGGTCACCGACGAGAAGGCGGCGAAGACCCGCAGTGGGCACCGCTACGACCGGGACGCCCCGGCGTACGGCCTGCAACTCATGATGCCGGACGACGTCCTGTCCGGTCTGCGGAAGTTGTGGGACATCCAGACGCGTCCGACCATCATCGTTGTCTCCGGCGGCGAGCCGATGATGCAGCAGCAGGCCCTGATTCCCGTGCAACAGCAGCTGCGCGGCCGGGGCAACGAGGCACATCGAGACGGCCGGCACGATCCCGCCGACCGCCGCGTTCGACTCCGTCGTCATGCAGTACAACGTGTCGCCGAAGCCGGCGAACAGCGGGAACCGGCTGTCCAAGCGATACAAGCCGGCGGTCCTCGCCGCCCTACGCGACACGGGCAAGGCGTGGTTCAAGTTCGTCGTCACCGAGGACCATGAACGGGATCGCGCTGAGATCGACCACATCGTCGCGGAGGTACCGCTGCCGGTGCAGCGCGTGATGGTGATGCCGGTTCCTCTTGGAAGGGGAACGGAGCCTGCCGTGTGCAACCCTCGACGAGCTGAAGAGCCGTCTTGACTGAGGGCACCGATTCCTGCTCCGCCTCGGTCAAGGAAGTCGTCTCGGCGGCGGACACAGCCAGGGCTTCGACCAGCTCCTCCCGCGCGATCACCCGCCGGTCCAGCTCGATCTCCGCGGCCTCCAACACCTCAGCCGGCCGCGCGACTTCCTCCCGCAGGTCCTCCACCGGCACACGGGCAGCCGCCTCCCGCTCCTCCAGCACCGACGCCACCGCGCACCCCTCGACCATCAAGCGGACACAAGACGTCGGAATGCCTCCCGCACGCCGAGCGAGACCGTGCCTGACCAGCAGAAATCAAGAGATCACGTTCGGTTGAGATACGGCTTCCATGAGCACCAGGACGGCTTCGTCTCGCCTGGCATGCCCACGAGCAGGTCCGGGGGAGCCGTCGTCTATGTGGCCGCCCAGGCAGACAGCAGTGCACCCATGGCTTCCTCGGCCTCTGCCGTCCACGGGATCACGACCGATGTCCTGTAGGACGGCTCCTGTCGTCGGCGGAGACGGCCCGCCGGACCGTGCAGGTGTGCAAGTGCACCGCGAGTGCATGCACGCCGTCGGAGGGCCTTGATGGGACGCGCTGCGGGATCCCGGTTTCCGTTCGGGCACGGCTCCGCCTTCCCGGTCACCTCAAGCGGCGTCCTGCCTGCGACGCGGGCCAGGTGTCCGTGGCCGGCTGTATGTCGGCGTGGCTGTCACTCGTTCATGTGTACGCAGATAGGAGGGAGTTGTACGCTGCAAAGGTGAAGGGGGACATGTATCGCTTCGGTGAGTACGAGCTGGACATGGCTCGGCACCAGCTCCGGCGGGCCGGTGAACCGGCCCACGTCGAGCCCCGGGCCCTGGACCTGCTGCGACATCTGGTCGAGCACCGTGACCGCGTGGTGCCGAAGACCGAGCTGCTCGACGAGGTGTGGGGGGACCGTTTCGTCAGCGAGGCCGCGCTCACCACGGCGCTGCGGACCGCGCGGCTGGCCGTGGATGACACCGGCAGTCGGCAGCAGGTGATCAGAACGGTGCACCGGCGGGGTTACCAGTTCGTGGCTGAGGCGACAGCCGTCGGGGCGGGGGCGCCGCCCGTCGGCCCCGGCACAGAGGCCGGTGTGCAGTCGGCGGAGGTCGGTGGGCCGCTCGGCGCCGATCGTCAGACCATTCGGTTCTGCCGGGCAGGTGACGGCACGCGCATCGCGTATGCCGCCGTCGGCGCGGGCCCGCCGCTGCTCAAGGCGGCCAACTGGATGTCCCATCTCGGCCTGGAGTGGACGACTCCGGTGTGGTCGCACTGGCTGAGAGGGCTCGCCCGCAACCGTCGGCTGATCCGCTACGACGAGCGCGGGTGCGGCCTCTCCGACTGGGTGGTGCCGCGCTTCACGTTCGAGGACTGGGTCGACGACCTGGAGACCGTGGTCGAGGCCGTGGGGCTCGACAGGTTCCCTCTGCTCGGGGTGTCACAGGGTGGTGCGGTGGCGGTCGCTTATGCCGTACGCTATCCGGAGAGGGTGAGTCGGCTGATTCTCGCCGGGGCCTACGCCCGAGGACGGCAGGTCCGGGCCCGAAGTGAGACCGAGGGCGCCGAGGCGGCCCTCGACCTGGATGTGGCCCGGGTGGGATGGATCCACCAGAACCCCAGATTTCTGCGGGTCTTCGCCTCCCAGTTCCTGCCCGATGGCACACCGGAGGACTGGGACGAGTTCACCGCTTTGCAGCGGCAGACGACCTCGCCGTCCAACGGGGTCCGCTTCCTTGAGGAGTTCGCCCGGATCGACGTGTCTGACATCGCCCACAAGGTGGCCTGTCCGACGCTGATCCTCCACTCCCGGGACGACGAGCGGGTGCCGGTCTCGCAGGCCAATGAGCTGGCCGCACTGATTCCCGACAGCCGGCTGGTCCTGCTCAAGAGCCGCAGTCACCTGCTCACCGCGTTCGAACCGGCCTGGGACGAGTTCCTGTCGCACATCGACGCCTTCCTGACCGAGTGAGCCGCGTGGCCTCGGAATCCGGCAGCCGAGGCGTCGCCGGCCGCTGCCAGCACCCGGACGGTCGTGACCGCGTCATCAGCCACTCGGGCTGATGACGTCGGTCCCGGCGACCTGGCGCGCGGGGCGAAGGAGTCAGCGGCCGCGCGATCTCCCCTGGGACGCCTGCGTCCGAATCTCCTTGCCGGAGCCCTGCCAGGGCTGTCCCCAGAGCTGCTCGGCCTGATTCCCCGGGCGTGCCCGCGCCGGCCCGCGTACGGGCTGCGCGATCTCCGGCCGTCTGCTGTTGCTGGTGCTCAGGGCGCGGCCTGCAGCGCACAAAGCGAACATCCCGGCAGCCTCCCCCACCCCGTCCCCGTTGGCGCCCGGTTCGCCGGACGTGGTGCTCACGCGCGCCCCGTCAAACCGGCTCGCCACTGAGAGAAGCGCCCTCAGACCGTCCTCAGCCCACCCTCAGAGGAGCCTCAGACCTCCATCAAGTCTTGGACCCCCGGCGAACCCGATGCTTGAGCGGTGCCAGGCCGAGGAGCAGTGGTGGGGGCATCTCCCCCGGTCCGGCACTTACCTCAGACACGGGACACACGAGAGAGAGAAGGACAGAAGATGCGACTCGACAACACCAGGACGTCCGGCCGGGACCGGACTCGTCGGGGGCTGTCGCTGCTGATCGCGACGGGGGCCGGGCTGGGCTCCCTGCTGCTGGGAACGCTTCCGGCGCAGGCCAACGACACCACCAAGACGGTGGCGGCGGACGGCCAGTCGATCACGTTCGCCACGAGCGACAGCAGCCGCGACGTCAGCGGCACCGTCTCCTTCGTGGTCAAGTCGGACGGCAACTGGTCGATCGCGGGGAACGCGCACAACTCGAATCTGCTCGTCCGCACCTTCCACTGGACTTGTGACCTGACGTGGGACGCGGCGGAGGTCACGCACACGACCGGCAAGAAGGCCGTACCCGGCAACACGACCCGCAGCATCAGCTCGGCGGCGTACGACCCCGCCGTCCAGGCGGACTTCGCCGACATCGCCGCCCGGGGCAGGGCCGACTGCGACATCGTCATCGGCTAGCCGCACGCCGTTCGCACAGTTCGGCACACCGGCCCGGCAAGACCACCGGCGTCCGTGAAGCCGTCCGCCGACCTCACGGACGCCGGATCGGGGATCGACCCCAAGGGTCCTGACCGAATCCGGCGTCACCGAGATCCAGCAGTAACCGCCCTCTGACGGGCGAGGGCCCACCGGCCGACGCAGTGCCGGTGGGCCCTCGCCCGTCGCTCATCTCCTCCCGGTGCTGCCGCGATGAAGCCGGACCGGCCGCGGCGGCACCGATGCGTCTGCCCGGACCCCCTGCAGGCGCCTGCTTGCCCCGGCGCCATGGCCACAGACTGTGCGCGACCGAAGTACCCCCCGGCGTTGTGGACCGGCTCCGCACGCGGTCGCCCGCACAGCCGTGCACCGCGCCCCGCGGAGCTCTCCCGTCGCTGCGGGCGCTCCGTCTGCCGGGTTACTCGGAGAGGAAGTTGTAGAGGTGGGTGAGGAAGGTGGGCCAGACGGGGTCGTCGGCCGTGAACAGGTGGTTGCGGCTGTCGAGCAGGACCAGTCGGCTGTCAGGGATGAGCGTGGCCAGTTCCAGGGCCTGTGCGACGGGGACCCGCGCGTCGTCGCGGGCGTGGATGATCAGCGTGGGGCAGGTCACGTCGTGAGCGATGCCCGAGACGTCGATGCGGGTGAACTCCTCCATGAAGCGCAGGCCGTTGGCGGGCGAAGTCGTCTGCCGCTGGTAGGCGGCGAACCCGTCCCACTCCGCAGGAGTGGCGTCGGCGAGGAACTGGGAGGCGAAGTGGCGCAGGAAGCTGATGCCCTGCGAACGCCATCCGGCGCGTGCGATGTTGAGGTCGACTGCAGCGGTATCGCGCTCGGCGTCGCTGCCCGCACGGATCTGCTGTCCCCGGGCATAGGCGGAGGTGAGGATCAGATGGCTGACCCGCTCGGGGTGAAGAGCGGCGTAGGCGACCGCCACCGCGCTGCCCTGTGACACTCCGAGCAGGGGGAAGCGGTCGAGGCCGACGGCGTCGGCCACGGCATCGAGGTCGGCGACGAGGTCGTCGAGGGTGAAGCTGCCCATGTCCCATGAGGAGAGGCCGCAGCCGCGCTCGTCGTAGCGGATGAGCTGCCGGCCGCGGGTGAGACCGTCGAACCAGTGGGCCCACATCGGGTTGGTCCGGTCGAGGTCGAGGTGGGTCAGCCAGTTGGCGGTCTTCACCAGGGGCGGGCCCTCGCCGGTGCGGGCGTAGGCGATGCGGGTGCCGTCGGCGGACCGGCAGAAGCGGATGACCTCATGGTCCGCCTCCGCCCCTGCCGGGACGCCGGGGGCCGTGGCCGTGGCCGTGGCGACCGGAAGGGGGGAATCCACCGTCGTCTGCGCGACGAACCGATAGCCATGCGGGTGCATGGTGCGGATCATCTGCTGCCGTGAGTCGCTGTCACCGATCGCTTGACGGGCCGTGCGCAGCGAGGCGGCGAGCACGGCCTCACTGACCGCCTGTCCGTGCCCCATCCTGTCGCGCAGCTCCTTTTCGGGCACGACGCGACCCCGGTGCTCGACCAGGTGACACAGGAGCTCCAGAGCCGGGGGCTCGACATCGACCCGCTGTCCGTCAAGGCTGAGGCCACGGCGGTCCGCGTCCAACGCGTACTGCCCGAACCGGAAAACCGCGCTGTCCACACGAAGACTTTACAACGTCCGTGCAGTCTCCGGCAGTTGGGTGCCCGCCCCCGGCGCCTGACACTGGGCCCGCGAGCACGGGCACCGCTCAGGAGCGCGCGGGATCCCGTTCCCGCAGCCGGCGCCGGAGGATCTTCCCGGAGGCCGCCTTCGGGATCGCCTCGATGAACTCGATCCGGCGGATCCTCTTGTACGGGGCGACCTGGCCCGCGACGTGGGCCATCACCTCGGCGGCTGATATCGGCACCCCCGTCATGGGCACCACGAACCCCTTGGGTATCTCGTTGCCCTCCTCGTCGTCGACGCCGATCACGGCCGCGTCGGCGATGCCGGGATGCCGCACCAGGATGGCTTCGAGCTCGGCCGGCGCCACCTGGTATCCCTTGTACTTGATGAGTTCCTTGACCCGGTCGACGATGAACCAGTTCCCGTCCTCGTCGACCCGGCCGATGTCACCGGTGTGCAGCCAGCCATCGGCGTCGACGGTCGCGTCGGTGTCCTCCGGGCGCCCGAAGTAGCCTTTCATCACCTGCGGCCCCCGGATCCACACCTCGCCCGGCTCGCCCGCCGCCAGGTCCAGCCCGGTGATGGGATCAACCAGGCGTGCCTGCGTCGACGGGAGCAGATGCCCCACGCACGCGACGGGCTCGTCGAGGTTGCCGTCGGCGTGGATGTGTGAGGCGGGGGAGAGTTCGGTCATGCCGTACGCCTGCCCGACCTCCACGCCCAGCCGGTCGGCCACCGCCGCCTGCAGGCCGACGTCGAGCGGCGCCGCGGCGCAGATGATGCGTCGCAGGTGCGACAGGTCCAGGTTTACGACCGCGGGGTGCTTGGCCAGCGCGAGCATCACCGGCGGGGCGACGTAGGCGTGGGTGATGCGGTCGCGCTCCAGGCTGGTCAGGAACGCGTCGAGGTCGAACCGTGTGTGCACGTACACCGTCGCGCCACGGCGCAGCGGGCTGTTGACCTGCGCGGTCAGCCCGAAGATGTGGAAGAAGGGTAGGATCGCGATGACGCGGTCGTTCTCACCGACCCGGTGCGGGCCGTTCAACTGCTCCAGGTTGGTGCACAGGTTGCGGTGGGTCAGCATCACGCCCTTCGGTACGCCCGTCGTACCGCTCGAATACGGCAGTACGGCGACGTCCACGGCGGGATCGAGGTCGAACGCCGGCACGTCGCCGTCGCTCAGCAGCTCCAGCACCGAACGCTGACCGTCCGCCCTGTCACAGGCCAGGATCTCGATGTCCCGGCCGGTCTGTTGCCGGACCAGCTCGACCGCGGCCCGCGCGGTCTCGATCAGCGCCGACGCGCTCACCATCAGCCGTGCCTCGGCATCGATCAGCTGTTTGGCGATCTCGCCGGGTGTGGCCAGCGGCGACAGCGTGGTCACCGTCCCGCCCGCGGTGGTGGTGGCGTAGAGAACCACGGGGAACAGAACCGTGTTCGGCGAGTGCAGCGCGACCACGGCACCCTTGCCGATGCCCTCGGCCGCAAGGCCCGCCGCGATCCCCCGGACCAGCGCAGCCAGTTCGCCGTAGCTGAGCGACCGTCCGCTCGCCACGTCCACCAAGGCCGGCCGCGTTCCGCGCCGCGACGCCTCGCCGAGCACCCACTCGTGGAGAGGGCGATCGGTGACGGCGACCTCCGGGTACTTGCTGGTGTAGATCATCGAAACTCCGTTTCTCGGTTGCCGTGCTCGTCACAACAGCAGGGGCACACCTCCCTGTCGGGATGCCCCTGCTGTCGCCAAGCGGGTGTTACTGCGGGATTTACGTAACGTCGGCCAGGGTCTTGGGATCGATGCCCATTTCCTCCGCGGCCTTGAGTTCCACATCGGAGACCTTGCGGACGACGGAGACCTTGGAGCGTGCGGTCTCCGGGAAAGTGCGGCCCACGTAGGAACCGGAATCGCCGGCGTTCAGCCTCAGGCTCGCGTTGGTGACCAGGGTGCCGTCACGGCGGATCGGGACCAGCTGGTGGGTGTCGGTCCACAGTGCACCGGCATGGCCGGCGGGCACATCGAACGTCACGCTCACACTCTTGGTCTCAAAGGTGGACACGCCGTAGCGCGTCGTGTAGCCCAGCTCGACGGACGCGCTCACGGAGGTTTCCACGGAGACGCTCGCACCCATGCCGAAGGGCTTGGCCGATGCCTCCACGCCCGCCGTGACGCCGACGGTGATCCCGGTCGTGAGGGCGAACTCCTGCGCCCTCTCCCGCGAGACGCCTTCCTCGACCGTCTCGGCGATCTGCCCGCCGCCCGCGCTGCGGAAGTCGACGTGGCGGATGAGGTCGTACTGGCGCTTGCGCTGGATCTTGTAGAAGGGGGAGTTGGCCACCTTCCACGCCTCGGAGCGCGCATCGTCCCTGACCATGAAGTAGGGCACGGTCAGGGCCCGGTCGGTGACGATCGCCTGGGCCGGGGGCGCGTTGTAGGACACCAGCCGCAGTTCGGGGGCGTAGTCGGCCTTGTCGACGACGGCCGGCAGGTCCAGCACCCGGGTCACGGCCGTCGGCCCGTGCGGGGTGTCGGGGCCGCAGCTGAACGTACCGGCGGGCACGAAGAGGTGCTCCTCGGTGTCGTCGAACGGATACAGCGGGGGCGTGATGGCCCACAGACCCTTCCCGTTGCCGTTGGTCTGTAGGGGAAGGCGGCCGAGTTCCGCGCGGCGTACGTGGGGGCGTCCGTTGTGTTCCTGCTTCACGCACATGATGCCCAGGGCGGCGGCGTCGGGCTTCTCCAGCCCCTTCCCGGACACGGACAGGTTCGCTACGTCCCCCAGAGCCACGTACCCGGCAGGCGGGACAGGACGCCACACTTCGATCTTGAGCACGCTCAAGCCGGGAAAACGACCCACATGCTGGAAGTCGACGGGTGGCTTGAGCAGGTCCTGGCCGGCAGAGCGGTCCCGGACCACCAGAGCGCCGTACGCGTCCTGCCAACTCGACACGAAGCCGCCCCCGAAGACGCTGCCCAGTGTGCGCCACGCCCCGGTCCGGGAAGCGGTTCCGGCATGGAGCGAGCCGTTCCATGGGGTGGTGTAGCCGATCTCCAGGTCGCCGTAGAGTTGAGTGATCATCTGTTAGTCCGTCCGCGGGTCGTTGTCGGTGTGTGGGCGGGCCGGCGGCGCCGGCCCTGCGCGAAACGGTCGGAGAGGATCGTCGCATCGCGTGACGGCGGCCATTGACAATCGCGTGTCTTCCGATGGTCGGACCTGCGGTCGGGCCACCGCTTGGCGGAACTCTGAGGCTTTTCTGAGGAAAGGCTGAGGACAGGCGAAGAAGGCGGATGTAAGAAGTCCGTCATCTGACCTTCCCCTCGTAGCGTAGAGGCCGTGACTGCAGGGGAAGTTGGGAGTCATGGCGGAGAAGAGGCGGAAGTTCGACGCGGAGTTCCGTGAGGGGGCTGTGCGTATCGTGACCGAGACAGGCAAGCCGCTCGCGCAGGTCGCGAGGGAGCTGGGGATCAACGAGACCACGTTGGCCAGCTGGGTCTCTCGCGCCCGGCGGAACGGTGCGGCTGCTGGCGGGCGGAGCGAGAGCGTCCAGGAGGAACTGGAGCGACTGCGCAGGCGCAACACCGAGCTGACCAAAGAGAACAAGGAACTGGCCATGGAGCGTGATGTCCTCAAACGCTGCATGGTCCTGTGGGTGAAGTAGCTGTGGCGGACCCGGCGGCTCTCGTCGGGGTGATCAGCGACCAGAGGACCGGGCACGGCATCCCGCACACTGTCTCCTGCCGCGCGCTCGGCGTATCCGAGGCGTGGTTCCACAAGTGGCGACGTCGCCCGGCCGAGCCGACGAAACGCGAGGTCAGACGGGCGATGCTGGAGGAGAGGATCACGTACTTCTTCCGCCGCTCGGGCGAGACCTACGGGTCACCGAGGATCACGCTGGACCTGTGGGCCGCGGGCTGGCAGGTCTCGGTGAACACGGTCGCCGAGATCATGGCCGAGCTCGGGCTCCAGGGCCGTAAACCGCCCCGCAGGCGCCGCTCGCTGACCCGGCAGGGCAAGCGCAAAGCGGCCCCTGACCTGGTGCACCGCCACTTCGACGCGGTCTCCCCAAACGTCCTATGGGTGGGCGATATGACCGAAATCGAGACCGGGGAGGGAAAGTTGTACCTGGCCACGGTCATCGACCTGTTCTCGCGCCGACTGCTCGGCTATGCGATGGGTGCGCATCACGACGCTGCCCTGGTCGCCGCGTCGCTGAAGATGGCCGCCACCACGCGCGGCGGCGATGTGGACGGCGTGATCTTCCACTCCGACCGCGGCAGCGAATACACCAGTCAGGCGTACAACGAGCTGTGTGACCGGCTGGGCGTGGTGCAGTCCATGGGGCGGGTCGGGTCGGCGCTGGACAACGCCGCCGCGGAGTCGTTCAACTCGCTGATCAAGGTCGAGTACATCCACCGGCACCAGTTCGCCACCCGGACCGAGGCCCGGCTGAAGATCGCCACCTGGATCACCGGCTTCTACAACATGCGCCGCAGACACTCCGCGGCCGGCGGGCTACCGCCGGTGGAGTTCGAACAGATCATCAGCGAAGCACGCGCCAGCCACCATCAGGAGGACCTGGCCGCATAAGGAAGGTCTCTACGCTTCCAGGGGATTGACA
>NZ_NEUB01000738.1:0-12500 GCF_002910825.1 Streptomyces sp. SM1
ACGCGCGGGCGCGTGTCGGACCGGCGCCGGGACCGCGGGTCCTATGGCAATCACCACAACGGCGAACGGGCACCCCGCATCCACCCGACACCACCCCGTAACCTGAGGCTCGTGTCAGAAGCAAGGGACGTAGTCCGCATCCCGGAAGCGAAGGTCGCCCTGTCGACGGCCTCCGTCTACCCGGAGTCGACGGCGACGGCCTTCGAGATCGCCGCGCGCCTCGGGTACGACGGCGTCGAGGTCATGGTGTGGACCGATCCGGTCAGCCAGGACATCGACGCACTGCGCAGACTCAGCGACTACCACCGCATCCCCGTCCTGGCCATCCACGCGCCCTGCCTGCTCATCACGCAGCGGGTGTGGTCCACCGACCCCTGGACCAAGCTCCAGCGGGCCCGGGCCGCCGCCGAGAAGCTCGGCGCGGGCACGGTCGTCGTCCATCCCCCCTTCCGCTGGCAGCGGCAGTACGCCCGTGACTTCGTGGACGGCATCTGGCGGATGGCGAACGAGACGGATGTGCGGTTCGCGGTGGAGAACATGTACCCCTGGCGCTACCGGGACCGCGAGATGCTCGCGTACGCCCCCGACTGGGACGTCACCAAAGAGGACTACCGCCACTTCACGATCGACCTCAGCCACGCCTCGACCGCCCGCACCGACACCCTGGGGATGATCGACCGCATGGGCGACCGCCTCGGCCACGTCCACCTCGCCGACGGCAGGGGCTCGGCCAAGGACGAGCACCTGGTGCCCGGCCGCGGCGACCAGCCCTGCGCCGAGGTGCTGGAGAGCCTCGCGACGAGCGGCTTCGACGGGCATGTCGTCATCGAGGTCAACACCCGCCGTGCCATGTCCGGCGCGGAGCGCGAGGCCGACCTGGCCGAGGCGCTGGCGTTCACCCGCCTGCACCTGGCCTCCTCCTCGTCCTCCCCCTCCGCGATCCGGGTGCCGCGCCGATGACCGGCGGCACCGCGGACGACGGCCCGGTCGCCTCCGCGCGGGGCGACGGCACCACCCGGCGCCGCGGCCGCCCGCCGCGTACGGAATCGGCCGGGACCAGGGACCTCATCCTCGACGCGGCCCGTGAGGAGTTCTCCGCGCGGGGGTACGAGAAGACGTCCGTGCGGGGGATCGCCAAGGCGGCCGGTGTCGACTCCGCGCTGGTGCACCACTACTTCGGCACCAAGGAACAGGTGTTCCAGGCTGCGGTGGAGGTCGCGTTCGCGCCCGCGTTCGCCGTGCGGGAAACGATCGTCGAGGGCCCGGTCGAGGAGGCCGGCGAGCGGATGACCCGCATGATCATCGGGCTCTGGGAGAGCCCGGTGACAAGGGCCCCGCTGCTCGCGATCGTCCGCTCCGCCGTGAACAACGAGACGGCGGCGGGAGTCTTCCGACGGCTGATCGCCGGCCAGCTGCTGCGCCGGATCGCCGGCGGGCTCGAGGTGCCGGACGCGGAGCTGCGGGCCGAGCTCGCCGCCGCCCAGCTGGTGGGGATCGCGATGATCCGGTACGTGATCAAGGTGGAGCCGCTCGCCTCTGCGGACCCCGAGCAGATCATCCGACGGGTGGCGCCGGTCGTGCAGGGACATCTCACCGGTCGCTGACACCCTTCCGACTGAGACATTCGTCCCGTATTCCGGACACCTCGTCCCGCCCTCTGGATGACCGGCGTACGCTCGATGCAGTCAGAACTCTCTGGCGGAGACTCCCCGAAGGTCTGAAGGAGCGAGCGACGATGCCCGAGCTGAGGTCCCGCACAGTCACCCACGGCCGCAACATGGCGGGCGCCCGCGCCCTTATGCGAGCCTCCGGTGTACCCGGCGCGGACATCGGGCGGAAGCCGATCATCGCGGTCGCCAACAGCTTCACGGAGTTCGTCCCCGGACACACCCACCTCGCCCCGGTCGGCCGGATCGTCAGCGAGGCGGTCGTCGCGGCCGGCGGCATCCCGCGCGAGTTCAACACCATCGCCGTCGACGACGGCATCGCGATGGGCCACGGCGGCATGCTGTACTCCCTGCCCTCCCGCGACCTGATCGCGGACAGCGTGGAGTACATGGTCGAGGCGCACCGCGCGGACGCCCTGATCTGCATCTCCAACTGCGACAAGATCACTCCGGGCATGCTCAACGCCGCACTGCGCCTGAACATCCCCACGGTCTTCGTCTCCGGCGGCCCCATGGAAGCCGGCCGGGCCACCCTGGTCGACGGCACGGTCCGCACGCTGGACCTGATCGACGCGATGGTGGACGCGGCCAACGACAAGATCTCCGACGCGGACGTCCTCCGTATCGAGGAGAACGCCTGTCCGACCTGCGGCTCCTGTTCCGGCATGTTCACCGCCAACTCGATGAACTGCCTCACCGAGGCGATCGGCCTCTCCCTCCCCGGCAACGGCTCGGTGCTGGCCACCCACACGGCCCGCAAGGCGCTCTACGAGAACGCCGCGCACACGGTCATGGACATCACCCGCCGCTACTACGAGCAGGACGACGACACGGTCCTGCCCCGCGGCATCGCCACCGTCGCCGCGTTCGAGAACGCGATGGCCCTGGACATCGCCATGGGCGGCTCCACCAACACGATCCTGCACCTGCTGGCCGCCGCACAGGAGGCCGAGGTCCCCTTCGGCCTCACCGAGATCGACGCCCTCTCGCGCCGCGTGTCCTGCCTGGCCAAGGTCGCGCCCAACGTCGCCAAGACGCGCACGTACTACATGGAGGACGTGCACCGCGCGGGCGGCATCCCCGCCCTGCTCGGCGAGCTGCACCGCGCGGGACTGCTCAACGAGGACGTCCACTCCGTCCACAGCCCCTCCCTGGCCGACTGGCTGAAGACCTGGGACATCCGCGCCGGCTCCCCCTCCCCGGAGGCGGTCGAACTCTGGCACGCGGCCCCGGGCTGCAAGCGCTCCGCCGAGGCGTTCTCCCAGTCCGAACGCTGGGACACCCTCGACGAGGACGCCGAGGGCGGCTGCATCCGCTCCGCCGAGCACGCCTACTCCAAGGACGGCGGCCTGGCGGTGCTGCGCGGCAACCTCGCCGTCGACGGCAGTGTCGTCAAGACGGCCGGCGTCGACGAGTCCATCTGGACCTTCGAGGGCCCGGCGGTCGTCTGCGAGTCGCAGGACGAGGCCGTCGAGAAGATCCTCACCAAGCAGGTCAAGGAGGGCGACGTCGTCGTCATCCGCTACGAGGGCCCCAAGGGCGGCCCCGGCATGCAGGAGATGCTCTACCCGACGTCGTACCTGAAGAGCCGCGGCCTCGGAAAGGCCTGCGCCCTGATCACCGACGGCCGCTTCTCCGGCGGCACGTCCGGTCTGTCCATCGGCCACGCCTCCCCGGAGGCCGCCTCGGGCGGCGTCATCGCCCTGGTCGAGGACGGTGACCGGATCCGCATCGACATCCCGAACCGTTCGATCGAGCTGCTCGTGGACGACGCCGAGCTCACCCGCCGTGAGCAGGCCCTCGACGGCCGGTACGCGCCGAAGAACCGCGACCGTAAGGTCTCCGCGGCCCTGAAGGCGTACGCGGCGATGGCGACCAGCGCGGACAAGGGCGCGGTGCGGGACGTGAGCATGCTGGGCTGAGGCCCACGGGTCCGCCGCAGGGCCGCTCCCGCACGGCGGGCGCGGCCCTCGCGCCGTCCCCCCACGGGTGCCGGCCGTCCGCGGCGGTCACGGTTCCGTCCGGCCCGCCCCGCTCCGGGGCGTCACCAGCCGGCCGGGTCGCGTCCCGCCACGCCGAAGACGGTTCCGTCGGGCGCGCCGGCGTACACGTGGCCGCCCGCGAGCACGGGCGCGGGCAGCGAGGCGGGGACACGGTCGGATTCGGCGCCGAGCCGCGGCCGGGTCTGCCCGAGAAGCCGTCCCTCACGGGCGTCGACGCCCAGCAGCCGTCCGTCGGGCGCGGTGACGTACACGTGCCGTCCGTCGGAGACAGGAACCGAGCCCCGGCTCACCCCTGTCTCCAGCCGCCACCGCTGCTTCCCCGCCGCCATGTCGACGGCCACCAGCGAACCGCCCGCGCCCATGAGGTACACGGTGTCCCCGTGCACGCCGGACTCCGCCTGCGCGACGGGCACGGGCAGCGTCACGCGGTCGACGGCCCCGGTGCCGGGCGTGAAGCGGACCACGGCGTACGCGTCTCCGTGGACGGCACCGTCGGCGAGGAGGTACACGGACCCGTCCACCGCTCCCACGGGCGTCAGGGTCCCCTCCAGTTCCGCGTCCCACCGCACGCCACCCGTCGCCGGATCCACCGCCGTGACCCGGGTCCCGCTCCCGTCCCCGGCCGGACTCGTCGCGTACGCCGACGGCTCCCCGGGCCGCCCGGCCTCCCCGGCTTCCCCGGCCTCCCCGGCCTCCCCGGCTTCCCCGGCCTCCCCGGCTTCCCCGGCGAGCGAGGTGAAGTACGGGACGGTCTGCCCCGGGATCCGGTGGGACCACCTGATCTCGCCCGAGGCGCTGTCCACGCCCGTGACCGTCCCGTCGGAGCGGGTCAGCAGGAGCATGTCGCCGACCGCCCGCACACCGTCGTACGCGGGCATGTCCTCCTGCCACACCGGCTCGCCCGTGACCGGGTCGAGGGCCTCCAGGCCGTCGCCGAGCACGTCGAGGGAGGGGTGGACCAGGCCGCCCGACACGGCCGGGGGTTCGCTGCGGGTCGTCCCCGCGACGTCGTGCCGCCACAGGGTGCGGCCGTCGGCCGGATCGATCGCGAAGACCGCGCCGGGCACCGCGCACAGCAGCCCCCGCGTCCCGTGCGCACACTGGGGCATGCCACCGCCCTCCGGCCCGGGCACCGCCTCCCACACGCCGTAGCCGTCCGGCGCACTCCGCGCGGCGGTGGTCTTGCGCGCCGGTTCCGTACCGCCGGACACCTGAAGCGCCGTCAGGCCGCCGATCACGGCGAGGCAGAGCACCCCGGCCACCAGCACCGCGCGTCTGCCGAGACGCCGCGCGGGCCGCTTCCCGGCCGTGTCCGCACGGGACCCCGGCGCGCCCTCCTCCTCCGGGGCCACGGGCGTCCGCGGCGCCGGTACGAACACCTGGGTGTCGTACGCCGCCGCCACCGACCGCAGTTCCCGCATCAGCTCGTCCGGAGTGGGCCGGTCGTCGGGCTCCTTGGCCAGGCACCGCAGCACCAGCGGTGCGAGCGACTCCGGTACGCCGGTCAGGTCGGGTTCGTCGTGCACGACCTGGTAGGCGACGACGTACGGGCTGTCGGAGTCGAACGGACCGCGCCCGGTCGTCGCGTGCACCATGAGGGAGCCGAGGGCGAACACGTCGGCCGCGGGCCCCACCTCGCGCGGCCGCCGGAACTGCTCGGGCGCCATGAACGGCGGCGTACCGATCAACTTCCCGGTCTCGGTGCGCAGTTCGCTGTCCCTTGGCCGGGAAATGCCGAAGTCGATGACCTTCGGCCCGTCCTCGGCGAGCAGTACGTTGCTCGGCTTCAGATCCCGGTGCACGACCCCGACCCGGTGGATGTCGCGCAGCGCCTCCGCGAGCCCGGCCATCAGCCGACGCGACTGGTCCGGGTCCATGGGCCCGTTCCGCTTCACCTGCTGGGAGAGGGTCGGGCCGGGGATGTACAGGGTGGCCATCCAGGGCCGTCCGCCATCCGGATCGGCGTCGACGACCGGCGCCGTGAAGGCTCCGCTCACCCGCCGCGCCGCGGCCACCTCCTGCCGGAAACGCCCTCTGAACTCCGGGTCCATGGCGTACCGGGCGTGCACGACCTTCACCGCGACCCGCATCCCGGAGGTGCTCCGGGCCAGGTGCACGACACCCATGCCACCGGAGCCCAGGCAGGACTCCAGACGGTAGTGACCGGCGTACTCCGGAACTTCCGCTTCGGCGTCCGCTCCGGCGTTCCGCTGCGGCGCCATGGAACCACCCCCGTGCTGTTCGTTCGCGCGCGCGACGCTCGGAGCCTAGTCGATGGTGCGTGCGGGACCGAGGCGACTTGCCCAGCTTCGCGTGCGAGTGGCGAACTGGTGTTTCATGGCTTGTTCCGGGGGGAATCAACGTGGCCCCACGACAGTCGTGGGGTGCAACGGGGGAGGTTTTTTCATGTCTGTGGAACAGACGCAGGACATCGGGGGCAGGGACGAGACGCCCGCGGAGGGTGTCACCACGATGGCCGCATCCGCGGCCTCGTACCCGGTGGCGCCGGGCCACCGGCTGAACGTCCGCAGCGGCCCCGGCACCGGCTACGCGGTCGTCCGGGTGCTGTCCGAGGGCGCCCGGGTCCGGATCAACTGCCAGACGACGGGCACCTGGGTGTCGGGCCCGTACGGCTCCTCGAACGTCTGGGACAACATCGGCAGCGGTGAGTACGTCTCCGACGCGTACATCTACACCGGCAGCGACGGGTACGTGGCCCCGCGCTGCTAGTGACATCCCCTGACCGGGGACGCGCCGACCGGGGGAGCCGCGCGGAGGCTCACCGGTCGGCGTCCTCGTCCGTGTCCACGTCCTCGGCAGGGGACGAGGACGATGCCCGGGGAGTGCGAGCATCACGGTCGACCACGCACACGCTCCTCCCCGCAGGCGCAGGCGCAGGCGCAGGCGCAGCAGGGCGGCTCCCGCGCCCACGCGGGGAGGAGCGACAATCGACTCCGTGAGCGCAGCAGAGAACCAGACCACGAACGGCACCCCGGACACCCCGGCCGGTCCCGGGCCCGAGCCCCTCCGCTTCTTCGGCACCACCTGGGTCGACCACTCCGGCGGCTACACCGGCCGCCGCATCGGCGTCGCCGTCGGCTCCCTCGCCGCCGCGGCGGCGGCCTGTTTCGTGCTGCGCATCGCCTACGACGGGCTCAGGATCGCCGACATCGGCAGCTTCGTCTCGCTCCTCATGGTCGTGATGTTCGCGATCTGCAGCGCGCTCGCCTTCCGCCACACCTGGTCCGGATACACCACCCGGCCCGATCCCGACCGCCAGGCCTCCCTCCGCGGCCTGCTGTCCATCGGCTTCATCGGCTCCCTCCTCGCCTACTTCTTCCGCTCCCTCACCGAGGCCCCTGGCGAGAAGCTCCACCGCGCGGAGTACGAGAAGGCCCGCGCGGAGTACGACAAGCGCGTCACCCGCCGTTCGGGCAACCCGTCCGGGAAGCGCCGCCGCAACTCCTGACCTCACCGGGAACACCCCTGCGCCCTCGTGCCGCGCGGCCACCATGGCCGTATGACGACACCGGGACACGACCAGGCCACCCACACCGCCCGCGCCCACTCCTTCAACGCGGTCGCCGCTCAGTACGCGGCCGGCCGCCCCTCCTACCCGCCCGCCCTCTTCGATACGATCGAGGAGCTGACCGGCCGCACGCTCGCCGGCTCCCGGGTCGTGGACATCGGCGCCGGTACGGGCATGGCGACCGCCCGCCTGCACGCGCGCGGCGCCGACGTGATCGCCGTCGAGCCCGGTGAGGGCATGGTGGCCGAGTTCCGCCGCACGCTCCCCGGCGTGCCCGTCGTCCGGGGCAGCGGCAACGCCCTGCCCCTCGCCGACCACACCGCCGACCTCCTCACCTGCGCCCAGGCCTGGCACTGGACCGATCCCGCGCGCGCCGTACCGGAGGCGGTACGGGTCCTGCGCCCGGGCGGCGCACTCGCCCTGTGGTGGAACACCAGCGCGCTCGACGTGCCGTGGATCGCGGAGGCGGCCGCACGCGCCGGCCGCCACTTCGGCCTGGACATCGCCGCCGAGAAGGGCAACGTCGACGCCCGTGTCGCCGACCCCACGGACCGCCTCGGCCTGCTCCGCCGCGACCTCCGCTGGAGCCGGCGCGTCCCGCTCGACACCCACCTGGCCAACCTCGGCAGCCACTCGCTCTTCCTGACCCAGGGCGCGGAGCGCAGCGCGGCCTACCTCGCCGAGGAGCGGCGGCACGTCCTGGCCGTCTTCCCGGACGGGATCGTCGAAGAGGCGTACGACGTCACTCTCCTCTTCGCGACCACGGCCCCGACCACAGCCACGCCCCCGGCCCCGACGGCTTGACGCGTCCGTGCCCTCGGAGGAGTATTCATCATATGATGAATTATTCCTCAGGGCCGCCGGAGGAACCGGCCGTCCACGCCCAGGACCTCACCGTCGTCCGTGGCCCCCGCACCGTCCTGCGCGGCCTCGGCTTCACCGTCCCGCGCGGCCGGATCACCGGCCTTCTCGGCCCTTCCGGCTGCGGGAAGTCGACCCTGATGCGGGCCGTCGCCGGCACCCAGGCCAAGGTCACCGGCACTCTCGACGTCCTCGGCAGCCCCGCCGGCCACCCCGCCCTGCGCACCCGCATCGGCTACGTCACCCAGGCCCCGTCGGTCTACGACGACCTGACCGTCCGGCAGAACCTCCACTACTTCGCCGCGATCCTCGACCCCGGCCGGGCGGCCGCCGACCGCCGCCACGAGAACGTCACCCGCGCGATCACCGACGTCGACCTCACCACCCACGCCGACGCCCTCGCCGGCAACCTCTCCGGCGGCCAGCGCAGCCGCGTCTCCCTCGCCGTGGCCCTCCTCGGCACCCCCGAACTGCTCGTCCTCGACGAACCCACCGTCGGCCTCGACCCCGTCCTGCGCCGCGACCTCTGGAACCTCTTCCACACCCTCGCTTCCGAACGCGGCACCACCCTGCTGATCTCCTCCCACGTCATGGACGAGGCCGAGCGCTGCCACCGCCTTCTGCTCATGCGCGCGGGCGAGATCCTCGCTGGGGGCACCTCCCGGCCGGAGGCTGGGGGAGACACCCCCGACGCCCTCCGTGCCCGCACCGGCTCCGAAACCGTCGAGGGAGCCTTCCTGCACCTGGTCGACGAGGCGATCGCGGCAGACCGCACGAAGGAGACGACCCGATGAGCACGGACACCCCCGCCCCGACGCGCGCCCTCAACCTCGCCCGCACCACCGCCACCGCCGCCCGGGTCCTGCGCCAGCTCCGCCACGACCCGCGCACCATCGCGCTGATGCTGCTGGTTCCCTGCCTGATGCTGTTCCTGCTCCGCTACGTCTACGACGGCAGCGCGCACGTCTTCGACAACATCGGCGCATCACTCCTCGGGATCTTCCCGCTCATCACGATGTTCCTGGTCACCTCGATCGCGACCCTGCGCGAACGCACCTCCGGTACCCTCGAACGCCTGCTCGCCCTGCCCCTCGGCAAGGGCGACCTCATCGCCGGCTACGCCCTCGCGTTCGGCACCCTGGCGATCATCCAGGCCGCCCTCGCCACCGGCCTCGCCGTCTGGTTCCTGGGCCTCGACGTCACCGGCAGCCCCTGGCTGCTCCTCCTGGTGGCCCTGCTCGACGCACTCCTCGGTACCGCCCTCGGTCTCTTCGTCTCGGCCTTCGCGGCCTCGGAATTCCAGGCGGTCCAGTTCATGCCGGCCGTGATCTTCCCCCAGCTCCTCCTCTGCGGTCTCTTCACCCCGCGCGACGCCATGCACCCCGTTCTGGAGGCCATCTCCGACGTCCTCCCGATGTCCTACGCCGTGGACGCCATGAACGAGATCCTCAGGCACGCCGACATGACGGCGGCCTTCGTCCGCGACACGGCGATCGTCGCGGGCTGTGCCCTCCTGGTCCTGACCCTGGGCGCGGCGACGTTGAAACGCCGAACGGCGTAACACCCCTCAGCCCGTCCGGGGGTGCCCCCTCTGGGGGAGTTCGAGGACGAGGCCCGCAGGGCCGAAGGGGGTCTGGGGCGCGGCCCCAGGGACGGGAAGGGAAAAGGCGGCGGGGGCGAGAATCCCGTCCCGGCGTCCCGCCCCCGTCCCGCCCACCGGACGCCCTCACCCCACCCCCGCCCGGGATGCGAGGATGACGAGGGACGACGCACCTCCGGAGGGCACCAACAGCCATGACCCAGACCGTCGCAGTCCTCGGCACCGGCAAAATCGGCGAAGCCCTGCTCAGCGGGATGATCCGCGCCGGCTGGGCCCCCGCCGACCTCCTCGTCACCTCCCGCCGCCAGGAACGAGCCGAAGAACTCCGCACCCGCTACGGAGTCACCCCGGTCTCCAACGAGGAAGCCGCCAAGACCGCCGACACCCTGATCCTCACGGTCAAGCCGCAGGACATGGGCACCCTCCTCGACGAGCTCGCCCCCCACGTCCCCGCCGACCGACTGATCATCAGCGGCGCGGCAGGCATCCCGACGTCCTACTTCGAGGAACGCCTCGCCACCGGTACCCCGGTCGTCCGCGTCATGACCAACACCCCCGCTCTCGTCGACGAGGCCATGTCGGTCATCTCCGCCGGAACCCACGCCACCGCCGGCCATCTCGCCCACGCCGAGGAGATCTTCGGCGCCGTCGGCAAGACGCTCCGCGTCCCCGAGTCCCAGCAGGACGCCTGCACCGCCCTCTCCGGCTCCGGCCCGGCGTACTTCTTCTACCTGGTCGAAGCCATGACCGACGCCGGCATCCTGCTCGGCCTGCCCCGCGACAAGGCCCACGACCTGATCGTCCAGTCCGCGATCGGGGCCGCGACGATGCTCCGCGACAGCGGCGAGCACCCGGTGAAACTCCGCGAGAACGTCACCTCACCCGCCGGCACCACCATCAACGCCATCCGCGAACTGGAGAACCACGGCGTACGGGCGGCCCTGATCGCCGCCCTCGAAGCCGCCCGCGACCGCAGCCGCGAACTCGCGAGCGGCACCAAGGACTGACGCTCGCCACCCGCCCTCGTGTCTACCGGGCCGCGTTCAGCACGGGCGCCCCGGTATCCGACCCCGCCGGCAACAGTCCGATCGCCCGGTAAGCGGCGTCCACGGTCGGCCGAGCCATCGCCCGCGCCCGCTCCGCACCATTCCGCAGCACCTCCTCCACACGGCCAGGATCCGCGCACAACTCCTTGTGCCTCTCCTGCACGGGCCTCAGCACCTCGACCACAGCCTCCGCGGTGTCCCTCTTCAAAGTCCCGTACGACTCATATACACCGGCCAACGCCTCCGGGTTCCCACCCGAGCACGCCGCGAGGATCTCCAGCAGATTCGCCACCCCCGGTGAGACCTCCCTGTCGTACACGACCTCCCGCCCGCTGTCGGTCACCGCCCGCATGAGCTTCTTGCGCACCACGTCCGGCTCGTCCAGCAGGTAGACGATCCCCGGCCCGGTGTCGTCGCTCTTCCCCATCTTGGACGTCGGCTCCTGCAGGTTCATCACCCGCGCCGCCACCTTCGGGTGCGTGGCCCGCGGCACCACGAAGGCGTGCCCGTAGCGCTGGTTGAAGCGCTCCGCGAGATCCCGTGTCAGCTCCACGTGCTGCGCCTGGTCGTCCCCGACCGGCACCTCATCGGCCCCGTACGCCAGGATGTCCGCCGCCATCAACACCGGATACGTCAGCAGCGACAGCCGCAGGCTCCCGCCCCGCCGCTGTTCCCGGGCGGCCTTCTCCTTGTACTGGATCATCCGGCGCATCTCGCCGTCCGTGGCCACGCACTCCAGCACGTACGACAGCCGCGCGTGCTCGTCCACATGGCTCTGCACGAACACCGTGCAGAGCTCCGGATCCAGCCCGGACGCCAGCAGCAACGTCGCCGCCTGCCGGCTCAGCCTGCGCACCCGCGCGGGATCGTGGTCCACGGTCAGCGCGTGCAGGTCGACCACACAGAACAGCGCGTCCGACCGGTGCTGGTCGACCGCGGCCCACTGCCGCATGGCCCCCAGGTAGTTCCCCAGCGTCAGATGCCCGGTCGGCTTGACCCCACTGAAGACCCGTGTCATGTCTCGTCCCTCTCCCGGCAGGGCCGCCGTCCCCGGCCGGCCGCCCCTCGGAGTGCTGGAGGGAGAAAACAAAACGGCCGCCGAGGCGGCGGCCGTTGAGTGCATACGTAGCGACGGCCGCCGTCAGGCGGCCCACCAGAACTGGCTGTACGTACGCGTGGTCATGCGGACCACAGTACGCCCCGGCGGGCGGGGCCGGGCAGTGAGTTGACACGACCCGACGGGATCCGTAGTGTTCTCCGAGTTGTTCGACGTGAGCGCCGACTCCGGTCGGTCCCCGAACAGCCATCCCGCAAGTACCACTCCTGATCGACGCCAGCAGTCTGTCTGCCGGGGCGTCAATGGCGTGCGTATTCGCGGAATGAGGAATCCGCACCCGAAAGGGAGCAGGAACCCGATTAGGTCGGGAGCCAGGGAATCCGCTAACGTCTCACTCGTCGGAACGGCCCAACGGCCGGGAAGACAACCCGTTCTGACCGGGAATCGGCTCCGAAAGGATCTGATAGAGTCGGAACCGCCGGAGAGGGAAACGCGAAAGCGTGTAACTCGAAAGCGCCGAGGAAATCGGATCGGAAAGATCTGATAGAGTCGGAAACACCGAAGGGAAGCCCGGAGGAAAGCCCGAGAGGGTGAGTACAAAGGAAGCGTCCGTTCCTTGAGAACTCAACAGCGTGCCAAAAGTCAACGCCAGATATGTTGATACCCCGTCCATCCGGTTTCGGATGGACGAGGTTCCTTTGAAGAAAACACAGCGAGGACGCTGTGAACCATCGGAT
>NZ_NEUB01000739.1 GCF_002910825.1 Streptomyces sp. SM1
CCGGGCCCGCCGGCAAGGGAAGTTACGGATCACCCCACGTAACCCGCGTCCCGCCGAGGGACTCATTCACGGGGTAGCTCTCAGGTACGACGGGTATGACACACCCCCACCCGACGGCACGTCACCACGCGAGCTGGGCGATCTCCTCCGCCACCACCGCACACGCGTCCGCCACCGGATCGATCAGCGGAAAGTGCCCGACGTCCTCCAGCAACGTCACCCCCACCACTTCCCCCGCCTTCGCCGCCGCCTCCGCGTACGACTCGGCGACCGCCTGCGGAACATCCCCGTCGGCGCGCCCCTGCACCAGCGTCGTGGCGATCCCGGTGGGCAGCAGCAGCGCCGGATCCGCGTACGGCCGCCGTTCGGCGAAATGATCGTCGCCGCCGAGGAGCTGCCGCACGGCACCCCCGCACACGCCCAGCTTGTCCGCGACCGCGAAGTCGGCGATGGGGGCGAGCGCGACAACACCCCGCAGCGGCGCCGGGCCCGCGGTGCGCCAGGCGGAGCCGGCCGGAAGAACGTGCCGCGCGGCGGCCCACAGCGCCAGGTGTCCGCCCGCCGAGTGACCGGTGAGGACGACGCGCCGCGCATCGGCCCGCGGCAGATGTTCCCGGATCAGCGCGGGCAGGGCGTCCATCGCGGCGGCGACATCGTCGAACGTGTCCGGCCACCGCCCGGCGGCCGCGTCACCGTCTCCGCCACCGTCACCGTCACCGTCACCCACCCCCTGCGCACCACGCCGGTACTCGGCACTGGCCACGGCGAAGCCCCGGCCGGCCAGAAAGGCCGCGAAGGGGCTGATGTGGCGCCGGTCGTACGGCGCGCGCCAGGCACCTCCGTGCAGGACGACCACCACGGGCGCGGGCCCCGGTCCGCCCTCACCACGCGGCAGATGGAAGTCGATCAGCCGGTCCGGGTGGTCGCCGTACGCGGCCGTGGCGTCCGGGGCGACGGGCGCGTGGGAGAAGACCGACTCCTCCTCGGCGGCGGTCCGGGCGGCTGCGACGTCGTCCGTCATGCTCAACCTCTCAGCGATACACCGTAGTTCGACGGACCGGGCGGAGACACGGCCGTTCGGCGGACGGTATCAGCACGCCCACGTGCCCCGACATGCGGATGTCACGCTCGGTCAGCGGGACCGGGGGCGGCTCCTCGATGAGCCGCCCCCGGCCTCGGTTACGCCGGCACCTCCGCCGGCACCTCCGCCAGCACCTCCGCCAGCACCCGCGCCGCCCGCTCCACATCCGCGAATCCGACGTACAGCGGCGTGAACCCGAAGCGCAGCACGTCCGGTTGCCGGAAGTCGCCGACCACGCCCCGCTCGATCAGCCGCCGCATCACCTCCCCGGCTCCCGCCCGGCGCAGCGCGATCTGGCTGCCCCGTTCCGCGTGCGCCCGCGGAGTCAGGCACTCGACCCCGCCCGCCGGGACGTACGCCTCGACGCACTCCAGGAAGAAGTCCGTCAGCGCGAGGGACTTGGCCCGGACCGCGTCGACCGGCACGCCGTCCCAGACCTCCAGTGCCGCCTCCAGGGCGAGCATGGAGAGGATGTCCGGGGTGCCGACCCGGCCCCGTAGCGCGCCCGCCGCCGGCTCGTAGTCCTCACGCATGCCGAAGGGTTCCGCGTGGGAGTTCCAGCCGGGCAGCGGGGAGTCGAAGCGGTCCTGCAGATCCGCGCGCACGTACAGGAACGCCGGTGAACCGGGGCCGCCGTTCAGGTACTTGTAGGTGCAGCCGACCGCCAGGTCCACACCGTGCTCGTCCAGCCCGACCGGCAGCGCGCCCGCGCTGTGGCACAGGTCCCAGACGACGTACGCGCCCGCCGCGTGCACGGCGGCCGTCAGCGACGGCAGGTCGTGCAGCCGGCCGGTGCGGTAGTCGACGTGGTTGAGCAGCACGGCGGCCGTACGGTCACCGAGCACTCCGGGGACGTCGGACGGCGCCACCGGGCGCAGTGTGCAGCCCGTCATCCGGGCCGCCGACCCGGCGATGTACCCGTCCGTGGGGAACGTGGTCGCGTCGACCACGATCTCGTCCCGCGCGGGACCCCCGCCGTGCGCCGCCCGCGCCAGCCGCACCGCGCCGACCAGCGCCTTGAGCACGTTGACGCTGGTGGAGTCGCCCACCACGACCTGCCCGGCCGCCGCGCCGACCAGTGGCGCGATCCGGTCCCCGATCCGCTCGGGCGCCGTCCACCAGCCGCCCTCCGTCCAGGACCGGATGCGCAGTTCGCCCCACTGCCGGCGCACCACGTCCTCGACCCGGCCGGGCACGGCCACCGGCAGCGCGCCCAGCGAGTTGCCGTCGAGATAGACCACGTCGTCGAGCACGAACTCGGCGCGCTTGGCAGCCAGTTCGTCGGAGGCGTTCAGCTTCTCCGCCTTCGTCGCGAGCTCAGACATAGGACCGCGCCGTCCACAGCTCGGGGAACACGTTCTTCTGGGCCCGCTTCTCCAGCCAGGCCACCCCGGCGGAGCCGCCCGTCCCGGTCTTCGAGCCCATCGCGCGGCGGGTGGCGACCAGATGGTCGTTGCGCCAGCGCCACACCAGCTCGGCGACATCGGTCAGCGCCTCGCCGAGACGGGCCACCTCGCCGCGCTCGTCACCGGAGTAGACGGCCGTCCAGACCGCCTCCACCTCCGCCGACGGCTCGTACTTCCGCGACACGTCGCGCCGCAGCACGTCCTGAGGGATCGCGTGCCCGCGCCGCGCGAGGAACCGCAGGACCTCGTCGTACAGGCTCGGCTCGTGCAGCGCCTTCGCCAGCTCGGCGTGCACCCGCGGCGCGCCCCGGTGCGGGACCAGCATGGACGCGGACTTGTCGCCGAGCAGGAACTCCATGCGCCGGTACATCGCCGACTGGAAGCCGGAGCCCTCGCCGAGGGCGCCGCGGTAGGAGTTGAACTGCGCCGGGGTGAGTCCGCCCAGCGGCGTCCAGGACGCGTTCAGCGCCTCCAGCTCCCGCACGGACCGCTTCAGCGCGTCGGTCGCGGTCGGCACGTCGTCCTCGCGCAGCGCCTCGGCCGCGGTCTCCCACTCGTGGACGATGACGGTGAACCACAGCTCCATCACCTGGGTGGTGACCAGGAAGACCATCTCTCCGGGATCGTCGGAGAGGGTGTGCTGGAGGTGGGTGAGGACGTCGGCCTTGACGTAGTCCTCGTAAGGGGTCGTTCCCTGGAAGTCGAGATGCGGGGTCTCCGGCTCATGAGCCTCGTGGGACATCGCTGTCTCCTGTACATGTACTCCGGGTAGCGGTCCGCCCCTGCCGTTACCGGCACGGGGGCCCCGGTCCCCACGGTGCATCCTGCGCAATCGTCCCCCGAAACCGCAAGGCCCGCCTGCTCACAGGCGGGCCACGGGGGTGTGACGGATCAGCCCAGGACCTGCGCCGCCGTCGGCGAGGAGTCCTTCAGGAACTGCGAGCAGCGCTCGTACTCCTGCTGTTCGCCGATCGTCCGCGCGGCGCGGGCGAGGGCGTGCAGGGCGCGCAGGAAGCCGCGGTTGGGCTCGTGCTCCCAGGAGAATGGTGGAAGATGTACCTGAGAGCGTGAGGGGGACTGTATGACCGAGCAAGAGTGGCTGGACAGCCTCGCGGCCCAGCTGCCGGAGCGGGATCTGGAGTGGGTGGTGGATCTTGCCAGGATTTGCTCCACTGAGTGGACGGGGAACAAGCCTCCGACAGGGGAGACTCCTCCACAACAAACGGATTGAAGTCCTGTCGTGATCTTGCGCAGTGATTCCGGACGCTTCTTCAGTGTCCGGAACCACCGGTCAGGGCACGTGCGACGCGATGCGCGGTCTTTTCGCTGATGCCCCGTTGCAGCTTCGTCCGCTCACGCGTCGCCCTCACCGCTCCAGCGCGGTCGGCAGAGACGAGGAAGGTTTGTGGGCGTTCGAGCACATGCCTATGCCCACCACCCAGTCCGGCTGCCGGGTGAGGCGGCTGTCGAGCTTGCACAGCCAGGCAAGGCCGGCCAGCGCTTCTGGCAGTTCGACGAAGGCGCTTTCGCGCGGGCCCTGGTGGCGCAGTTCTTGGAGACCGGCCACATACGGCAGTCTCTTCGACCGCCCTTGCCACGGAGCCGGAGTTCGCGGAAATTGCGTAAGTCGCACAGTGGAACTCCACGACCAACGGAAATGTACGTCCAATGAGAAACCGGCGGATCGTCACGATAGAACCGAGGCTATGCCGACGTACCCGAGACGGGCACCTCCGCGCCGTTCGACTCTGAAGGCCCGGTTGTCTTCTGTGCGGTGATGGCGTTGGCGGCGAGGAACGCGCCCGCTGCGGCTGCGGCTTCCTCGCTGGAGTCATAGGTGACATCCGCGGGAGCCTCGTCGCCCCGCCCGCTGGCTGCGGTCGCGATCCACCACCAGGTTCCTCCCTCCGCGCGCCAGGTGATGAGGGCCTCTCCGCCGAACGCCTTGAAGTGACTGGGCCCCGTATACGCCTTCTCGACGATCACCGCTCCGGGCCAGCGCTTGCGGGCTGCCTGACGGGAGATTTTCCACGCTGCTCCAAGGTCCGCGTAGCTCGCACCCTTGGCGCCCGCGATCCGCGCGGACTTCGTGGCCAGATGCTCGATCTGGTCGGAGGCAGCCCGCCAGGCGGCCAGCGTCGCCAGCGACGCCTCCATGGAGGCGTCGTCCCACGGGCTGCTGTCGTCGGCGTCGCCGGCCATTCGGCTGCACATGGCCTCGGCCAGCGGCTGAATCGCGCCGTGCAACGCTCCGATCAACGCGGCCATCTCGGTCTCGGTTGGTTCTGGCATGTTCACGAGCGCAATCCTAGCGGTCGACAACCTAACATGTCGAGGCAACCCAGGTTGTCTCTATGGGCGGATTCTCACACTCTTGTCCGCAGCAAACGATCTCCGCTTGGCCTGCCGGCCCTCATGAGGAGCTGACCAGCGACGACTCTTTCACGGCGAAGACGGTGTCGCATCGGTCCCGGACGCGATCGTCGTGAGTGGCGATGACTACGGCGCGTCCGGCCTTGCTCATCTCGCCAAGGATGTCGACGACCATGGCGGCGTTGTCCTGGTCAAGGGCGCCGGTCGGCTCGTCCGCCAGCACAAGGGCCGGCTGCTTGACGATGAGCCGGGCGAGGGCCACACGCTGCTGTTCACCGCCACTGAGGTGGTGGATCTTCTCCTTCTCCCGCCCGCCCAGGCCAACTCGCTCGAGCGCCTCGGCGACCGTCGGGCCGACCTCGCCCTGCGCGGACCGCCGTGGTTTAACGGCCACCTTCACGTTGTCAGCGACGGTCGCGTTCTCGATCAGGGCGTAGTTCTGGAAGAGATAGCCGAGAACATCGCGGCGGAACGCACGAATCTCGCGTCGACCGAATCGGGTGATGTCCTTGCCCTCATGGCGGATCGCCCCCGCGCTCGGCCTGTCGAGCAGGCCGAGACAGTTGAGGAGAGTGGACTTGCCCGATCCGCTGGAGCCGACAAGGGCGAGCATCTCGCCGCGGCCGACGGTGAAGGAGACATCGGACCACAGGATCCGGGAGCCAAAGGACTTCGACAGGTTCTCGATATCGATCACGACAGTGCTCCTGCTGAGTGGAAGAGAATCGCGTGTGCGTGGCTCACGCCTCGGTCGCACCTTCCCTGACGATGCGACCGTGGAAAACCGCAAGAGCGAGGAGCACAGCGCCGAATTCGACAGCGACCAGCCCAGCGATGACGCTGAGATCCAGTTCGGTGAGGTGGACGAGTGGGTGGGGAAGAGGGGTGCCGGCAGCAGCCAGCTTCTCCAACTGCTGGTTCCGCGACCATGTTTCGAAAGGCACCCGCGTAGCGAGGAGAACCGCAAGGGCCAGCTCCAAGCTGAGGATGAAGCGGTGGGTGACCGTGTATCTCCAGCCGCTGATGTGCTGTACGAAGATGGCCTGAGCGTTCTTGCGCGAGTAGATGATGCAGACACCGACGCCGGCGATCAGGAGGACGATCACAGCCAGTATGAGGTTGAAGAGCTGCACTCGAAACTCGTTGACAGCATCCCTCAGTTTCAGGGCGGAGTTCTGGCCGACGGGGCGCACGGCTGTCACATAGGTCTGCAGCTTGTTCCCCTTGTTCCCCTTGTTCGCCGCGATGGCACCCAGGACGTCATCAGGGTCGGGAAAGACGACTCCTTCCTGGGTGGCGAATGCGGTGTAGCCGTCGTCGGAGAGGAATTTCGAGCCGTTGGGAACCACGACGACAACCGGGTCACGCACCAGCGACCCGGAACCTGTCAACGTGATCAAGGCAGGTAGTTCGTTCTATCGCTGTGCCGGGATCGTTTGATCGTCGTGTCGGAGGTCGGCCGGCTTGTTGATCCAGGCGGCCTCGGGCAGTTTCGGTGGCTGGGGTGGCTTTCGGACGAACCGTTCGGGGTGTTGTTGGTAGACGCTCGTGAGGACGTCGGCTCGCATCTCGCGGAGCTGGTCGGCGAGCCCGAAGTGCACGTCGAATGGGGCGTGCATCGCTATCCCGGAGTGTCGGTGGGCGAGGTTGTACCAGTCGAAGAAGCCGGTGCACCAGGTGCGGGCGTCCTCGATGCAGCCGAACCGGTCGGGGAAATCGTGCCGGTACTTCAAGGTTTTGTACTGACTTTCCGAGTACGGGTTGTCATTCGACGTTTTCGGTCTCGAATGGGACTTGGTGACGCCCATATTGCTGAGCATCTGCGCGACGTTGTGGGCGATCATCGGCGATCCCCGGTCGGAGTGGATCGTCAGCTTCCCTTGCTCAACGGGGTACTTGGTGATGGTGGAGGACAGGAACTGCTCGGCGAGGTCCTTGTTCTCGGATGCGGCGATCATCCAGCCGACGGTGTAGCGGCTGTAGATGTCGATGATCGTGTAGAGGCAGAAATAGCTTCCCCGATACGGGCCCTTCAGCTTCGTGATGTCCCACGACCACACCCGATTCGGAGCGGTCGCGATCAACTCAGGCTTCTTGCGGGGCGGATGCGTGGCCTGCCGACGGCGCTCGCGGACCTCGCCGTGTCGGCGCAGGATCCGGTACATCGTCGCCTCCGAACACAGATAGGTGCCCCGGTCCAGCAGCACCGCGTAGATCTCGGCCGGTGCCATGTCGACGAACTCGGCCGACCGCAACACCGCCAGGACCTCCGCCTCCTCAGCCTCGCTCAGGGCCCGCGGATGGCGCTTGCGCTCCAGCGTCGGCTTCACCGGCGGCGGGGACGTGCGGTGGTGGCGGTACCAGGTCGCCCGGCTCACGCCGAGCGCGGCGCATGCCTTGACCCGGCCGACCAGGAGGGACAGCTTGCCCAGGGCAACCGTGCGGGCCGCCTCGAAGGCCGACTCGCCCTCGCCGACGGGCACGCCAGCGGACGCCGCTTCCGCCAAGGTCACTTGCTCTCGCCGTTGTTCGTCGTGGCGCTGTCCGTGGCGAACTGGTCGAGCAGCGCGGAGAGTTTTGACTGCACCTCGATGACGGTGCGTGCCTTGCCCAGCTCGGCTCCCAGCTTGGCGTTTTCGGACTTGAGCCGGGCGATCTCCTTGTCCCGCGGATCGGTCTTCGGCCGACCCGCCGATGCGGCGAGCGCCGCCTCGGCACCCTTGTCCCGCTGCTGACGCC
>NZ_NEUB01000740.1 GCF_002910825.1 Streptomyces sp. SM1
CTGAGCGACCCCGACCGAACCCCCCGCCCCGCCCTCAGACACGCCCAATCCAACTGCCGTACCCCGCAACCCCCCTGTCCAGTCACGTTGGCTGCACACGGCCACAACTCGCCCCGCTCCCACCCTGAATACGAAACCTTTCGATCAATAACAGGTCACCACTCCACACTTGAACGATCGTCAGTCGGTTACGGAAACGACGTAATCGACGATTTGAGCAACTCGGTGTAGCAGGCCCTGCACGAAGCGTTATTCTCCTCAGACGCAATCCGGGACCAACCCGTCGCTACGACGGGTGAACGGCCCCGCACTGCATGTACTGCACGTGATCGAAAGCTCTGCCTCTGGGAGTCCCGTGTACCCACACGTCGGGGTTGACGCCTCGGGCCTGGCTACGCTGCGCGCAACCGTCGCGACAGTCCGAGACATGCTGCGCGCCGTCGTCCCCACCGCGCACACCGTCCCCGCATTCGCCATCGCCACCGCCCCCGTCGGCCCGTGCTACGCCCTCGCCGAGGGCATGGGCACCGCCGCCGTCGGCAGACGGGGACGCGCGACCACCACCCGCCGCCCCGCCGCCGACAGCGACAGTGCCCGGATGATGGACCTCGTGGAGCGCGCCCAGGCCGGCGAGGCCGAGGCGTTCGGACGGCTCTACGACCAGTACAGCGACACCGTGTACCGGTACATCTACTACCGGGTCGGCGGAAAGGCGACGGCGGAGGACCTCACCAGCGAGACCTTCCTGCGGGCGCTGCGCCGCATCGGCACCTTCACCTGGCAGGGCCGCGACTTCGGCGCCTGGCTGGTGACCATCGCCCGCAACCTTGTCGCCGACCACTTCAAATCCAGCCGCTTCCGCCTCGAGGTGACCACCGGGGAGATGCTCGACGCCAACGAGGTCGAGCGCTCCCCCGAGGATTCCGTCCTCGAGTCCCTCTCCAACGCCGCCCTCATCGATGCCGTACGACGGCTCAACCCCCAACAGCGGGAGTGCGTCACGCTCCGATTCCTCAACGGCCTGTCCGTCGCCGAGACCGCGCGCGTGATGGGCAAGAACGAGGGCGCCATCAAGACCCTCCAGTACCGGGCCGTCCGCACCCTCGCCCGGCTCCTCCCGGATGACGCCCGCTGACCGGCACGCCGCCGGAATCCGGAACACGCCCGCCGGCCGAGCCACGCTCCGCGATCTCCAACTCACGGTACGTGAAACTCGGTTGGCTTCCTCATTCAGGCATCCGATGTCCGTAACCCAAGTGCCGCACCGCTCGTTGTGCGGGATACAGGCTCCCTGTGGTCACCCCCTGACCGACTTCGATCACCCGATCGTGTGGCCTTGGTCGGGGCGGGGAACCCTCAGGACCCCCTGGGGAGTCGACCGTCATGACGAGAGGAGGTGCCGCCAGTGATCGCGAGCGTATCGGCGCACCGGCGGGCTAACGCCTTCGCCCAGGCCCTGGAGGAGCAGTCCGACCGGGGCACGGCGGCCCGGCAGTCCGAAGGACCGGCACCGGCACCGGCCGCCGGGGAGGGCGAGCGGGCACAGCTGCTCGCGCTGGCCTCCGGACTCGGCGCGCTGCCCAAACCGGAACTGGACCCCGAGGTCAAGGTCGTCCAGCGGGCCCAGCTGGTGGCCGCGTTCGAGGCCATGCTCCAGGAGGGCACCGCCGCGGGCGAGGCGACGGGTCAGGCCGTACCCGAACAGCGGGCGCGCCGGGCGAAGGGCACACACCGGGCAACCCCCCTGGGCAGACTGCGACCACGCTCGCGGCTCGCCAAGGGACTCACCGCGGGCGGGCTCACCGTCGGCGTCGCCGCCGGCGCCCTGGGCGGAGTGGCCGCGGCCAGCTCCGACGCCCTGCCGGGCGACTCCCTGTACGGGCTCAAACGCAGCATCGAGGACGTGAAGCTCGGCCTCACCGACAGCGGCGACGAGCGCGGCCGGGTCTACCTCGACCACGCCTCCACCCGCCTCGGCGAAGCCCGCAGGCTCATGGAGCGCGGCCGCAGCGGCCCCCTGGACCACGAATCGCTCGGCGAGATCCGCCGCGCCCTCTCCGGCATGCGGCACGACGCCTCCGAGGGCCACCGGCTGCTGCGCGAGGCGTACGAGCGGGACCCGGACTCCCTGGGCCCCATGCAGGCGCTCTCCTCGTTCTCGCAGTCCCACCGGGCGGCCTGGGGCACCCTGCGCGACCGGCTGCCGGTGCAGCTGGGAGACGTCAGTGAGCAGGTCTCGTCGGTCTTCGACGCCATAGACGAAGACGTCGCCCCGCTGCAGTCCCTGCTCCCCCGCCCCCCGGGTGAGAAGACCCGCGACGCGACCCGGGACAGCGGCTCCGAATCCGCTCCCGGGGACGCGCCCGGCACGGACCCCTCGCAGTCCCCCGGCACCGCCGACGGCGGCTCCGGCGGAAGCGGCTCCCGCGGCGCCGATCCGTCCGGTTCCGCCGACACCGGCCGTGCGGACGACGGACTACTCGGCGGCAACACCGGCGGTCTGCTCGATCCGCCCACGGAAAGCGGTGCCCAGACCTCGCCGCCGCCCACGGGATCCCTCACCCGGCCCCCCGCCCCCGACGTCACCCTTCCGCCTCTCCTGCCCGGCCTCCTGCCCGGCCTGGGCATCGACGCCGAGGACGCGGAATAGGACTGGGGGCGCCCCTCGCGACGAGGGGCGCCCCCAGTGCCGCAGGAGGACGGCTAGAAGAACACCGACCTGCGCTGCACGAGGAGCTTGTACAGCGTGTGCTGGATCTGCTCCCGGACCTGATCGGTCAGGTTGAACATCAGCATCGGGTCCTCGGCCGCCTCCGGCGGATACCCGTCCGTCGGAATCGGCTCACCGAACTGGATCGTCCACTTCGTCGGCAGCGGAACGGCACCGAGCGGCCCGAGCCACGGGAACGTCGGCGTCAGCGGGAAATACGGAAAGCCCAGCAGCCGGGCCAGCGTCTTGGCGTTGCCGATCATCGGGTAGATCTCCTCCGCCCCGACGATCGAGCACGGAATGATCGGGGCGCCCTGCCGCAGCGCGGTGGAGACGAACCCGCCACGCCCGAAGCGCTGCAACTTGTACCGCTCGCCGAACGGCTTCCCGATGCCCTTGAAGCCCTCCGGCATCACCCCCACCAGCTCCCCCTGCGCGAGCAGCCGCTCGGCGTCCTCCGCGCAGGCCAGGGTGTGCCCGAGCTTGCGGGCGAGTTCGTTGACCACGGGCAGCATGAACACCAGGTCCGCGGCGAGCAGCCGCAGATGGCGGTCGGCCGGATGGTGGTCGTGGACCGCGACCTGCATCATCAGGCCGTCCACCGGCACCGTCCCGGAATGGTTGGCGACGATCAGGGCGCCACCCTCCGACGGGATGTTCTCGACGCCCTTCACCTCGACCCGGAAGTACTTCTCGTACATCGGACGCAGCAGCGACATCAGGACCTGGTCGGTGAGTTCCTCGTCATAGCCGAAGTCGTCGACCTCGTAGTCCCCGGTGAGCCGACGGCGCAGAAAGGCCAGACCACTCGCGACCCGCCGCTCCAGACCGCCGCCGTCACTGTCGTCCGCGCCCTCGGCCGCCTGCTCCTGGAGCTGCTCGTCCTCACCCGTCACCGGATCATCTTCCGGCACGGACGCCATGCCCGGCAGTGGCTGGACCTCGCCGACCGCCGCGGACTGCCCGCCGCCCTGGCGCCGGCTCCCCGCGCTCCGGCGGCGCGACGGGCGCTGCGTGCCGCCCCCGCGGGAGCGGTGGTCGTCGTCGAACGGAATGACCTTGGCGTCCGCCATCGTTGCTGCGCTCCTCAGTTGGCGCTCTGCGTAGGGGAGTGACCGCTGCCCGGCAGGGGCAGCGCGGCGATCCGGTCGACGGCCCCCGCGAGGGCCTCCGGCGGAAGCAGCCCGGGACCACGACTGCGCACGAAGTCCGCAAACGTTTCCGCAGTCGAGTACTTCGGAGTGAAACCCAGCGTCTCCCGCATCTGGTCCGTCGCCACCACCCGCCCGTGTGTCAGCAGCCGGAGCTGCTCGGGCGAGAAGTCCGTCATCCCCAGCGTACGCACCAGCGAGCCCGCCCAGGTGACGGCGGGCAGCAGCAGCGGCACGGTGGGCCTGCCCAGCCGCCGTGAGCACTGCGAGAGCAGCAGCACACCGTCGCCGGCGATGTTGAAGGTGCCGCTGTTGAGGGTGCCCCGCCTCGGTTCGTGCGAGCCGATCCGCAGCACCTCGACGACATCGTCCTCGTGCACGAACTGCAGCCGGGGGTCGTAGCCGAACACGGTCGGCAGCACCGGCAGCGAGAAGTACGAGGCGAGCGGGCTGTCCGCGGCCGGTCCCAGGATGTTGGCGAACCTCAGCACGCACACCGCGACATCCGGGCGGCGGCGCGCGAAGCCCCGCACATAGCCCTCGACCTCCACCGTGTCCTTCGCGAAGCCCCCGCTGGGCAGCGACTTCGCCGGCGTCGTCTCGGTGCAGACCGCCGGATCGCGGGACGCCGAACCGTAGACGTTCGTACTGGACTTCACGACCAGCCGTCTGATGCTCGGGGACTTCTGGCAGGCACCCAGCAACTGCATGGTGCCGATGACGTTGGTCTCCTTGAGCGCGGTCCGGCTGCCGCTGCCGAGCGGTGTCCCCGTGACGTCGAGGTGGACGACCGTGTCGGCACCCGCCTCGGCGAGCACCCGCGCGATGGCGGGCCGGCGGATGTCCGCCTGGACGAACTCCGCGCCGCCCAGGTGGTGCCCGGGCGGGACCGCGTCCACACCGATGACCCGGTCCACCTCGGGATCCCGCAGGATCCGCCGGACGAAACGGCCCCCCAGCTGACGGGCCACCCCGGTCACAAGCACGACCTTTCCCAAGATCAGCGCCTTCCTCTCGCCCTGCTCCCGACGGCCAACCTATAGGGTCACCGTCGCTCTGTGATACCGACCGGATACTTGAAGTGACGACTACCCCGAATGGCAGTGGCCCCCCACCGAATCACGGTGGGGGGCCACTGGACACGCTTTCGCGCTGTCGCCTACTTCTTGTTGCGACGCTGAACGCGCGTGCGCTTGAGCAGCTTGCGGTGCTTCTTCTTGGCCATCCGCTTGCGCCGCTTCTTGATAACAGAGCCCACGACTACCCTCGCTCACTTCTCATCACTCGGTGTTTGGGCGCCATGGGCCCACACGACCTACGAGGGGCCAGCCTACCCGCCCGAGCGCTGAGGTCGTAATCGAGGTGACCGGGGAGGCCCATGAGTGCCAGAGACGGGTCTCCCCGGCACGCCGTCAGGCGGTTTCCACCCCCACATAGCTCTCGCGGAGGTACTCGTGAACCGCTTGCTCCGGGACGCGGAAGGACCGCCCCACCCGGATCGCGGGCAGATGACCACTGTGCACCAACCGGTACACGGTCATCTTCGACACTCGCATCACCGAGGCGACTTCCGCCACGGTAAGGAACTGAACCTCGTTCAGAGGCCTCTCGCCAGCTGCAGCCATGACACACCTGAACCTTCCGCACTCGACGGCCACCGGCTTCCCCTTCCGGTGACTCTTCGTCGCTGCGTGCTCACTCCCCAATGTAGGGGCGGGTGATGCGAATGGGGAAGAGGTGCACCCATCGGCGGCCTACTGTGACAGACACGCCCGATTGAGTACGTAGCGGGCCAGCGGCAGGTAGTCGTCGGACCGCACGCCGTCATCAAGTGGAACGGCGACGGACACCGCCCCCTCGGCCTCCCCGACGAACGGGGCGGGGTCGTTCACATCGGCCGGGCCGACCGCCTCGAACCCCAGCTGACCTGCCCCGCAGACCCAGCCGTGGTCCCCGATCACCAGTTCCGGGAGCGGCCCGCCGGCCTCGGCCGCCGCGTCGAGCGCGATCCGAACCGGGAGGGGGGAGTGCGTGTGTGCGCCCGGCTCACCACCGGAGCGCTGCGCGGTCGCACCCGTGACGAGCCCGACTCCTCGCACGTAGTCGAGACGGTGCGTGCGTAGGCCGAACCGGGTCGTTATGTCGACACAGCGACCCTGCGCCGGGGTGAGGACGACACATCCCGCCGCCGACAGGCCGTCTGCCAGAACGGCGTAGAAACCGAGCAGCCGGTGCGGGTGACCGGTGCCGAGAAGGACCGGCGCCCCCCGCCGTGCGACCGCCGCCAGCCGCCGGGCGCAGGCGTCCAGGGCGGCGAGGGTACGGTCGGGGTCGATCACATCATGGCCCGAAGTGCGCCCCGGATCGGCCGGAACCCCGCATCTGTCCGCCATCAACGCGATCAGATCCCGTTCCCCCCATACCCGTTCGGGGTCCAGTCCGATCAGCAGACGCGGATCGCGGGCCGCGAAGAGCCGGTAACTCCGCAGGCTCTCCTCCCGGGTGGTGCCCACCACCCCGGCGAGCCGGGCGGCCAGGAGGTGCGCGCGAAGGCCGTCGGTGGTCAGCAGCACGGAAGCGATGGTGCGCGACACGGACCCGGGGCGGGACGGGAACCGGGCGAAGACCGCACGGTTGGCGTAACGACCCGGGGCCGCGGCCCCGTCAGGGCAGCAGCCCCCGCAGCGGGAACGCCGCGCGTCGCGTCGCCAGGATCGCCTGGTCCAGGCGGTCCGCGGGGTCGTACCCCTCGTCCCACGCGGCCCAGGAGACCGGCCGCCGGCCGTCCGACATCCGTCGCGGTGCCGGCTGCCGGGTCCGGGCGTAGACCTCCTGGCGCCAGCCCTCCGGGATCATCGTCGCGGGATCCACGGGCCGCTCGGCCGCGATGCCCACCAGATGGGTCCAGGACCGCGGTACGACCTCCACCACCGCGTATCCCCCGCCGCCCAGCGCCACCCACCGTCCGTCGGCGTGCTCGTGCGCCAGCTCGTGACACGCCACCTGAACGGCCCGCTGCGCGTCCAGCGACACCGCCAGATGCGCCAGCGGGTCCTCGAAGTGCGTATCGGCCCCGTGCTGCGTCACCAGCACCTGCGGCCGGAAGTCGGCGATCAGCTCCGGCACCACCGAGTGGAACGCGCGCAGCCACCCTGCGTCCGCCGTCCCGGCCGGCAGGGCGACATTGACCGCGCTGCCCTCCGCGCCGGCCGCCCCCGTCTCCTCCGGCCACCCGGTCTGCGGGAAGAGGGTCCGGGGATGCTCGTGCAGCGAGACCGTCAGCACCCGCGGGTCCTCCCAGAACGCCGCCTGCACCCCGTCCCCGTGATGCACGTCGACGTCGATGTACGCGACCCGCTCGGCCCCCAGCTCCAGCAGCCGGGCGATGGCCAGGGACGCGTCGTTGTACACGCAGAAACCGGAGGCGGCACCCGGCATGGCGTGGTGCAGCCCGCCCGCGAAGTTCACCGCGTGCAGGGCCTCCCCACGCCACACGGCCTCCGCCGCGCCCACGGACTGCCCGGCGATCAGCGCCGACACCTCGTGCATCCCGGCGAACGCGGGATCGTCCACCGTGCCGAGCCCGTACGCCCGGTCCGCCGCCGCGGGGTCCGCCGACGCGGCCCGCACCGCCTCGATGTAGTCCTCCCGGTGGACGAGCCGGAGCGTCGACACCCCGGCCGCCTTCGCCGCGACCACCCTCACCTCACGGTCCAGCCCGAGGGCACCGACCAGGCTCCGGGTCAGCGCGAGCCGCACCGGGTCCATCGGATGGTCCCGGCCGAAGTCATAGCCCGTTACTGCCTCGTCCCACATCAGCTGTGTACGGCCGCTCATGAACGCCACCGTATCGGTCCGGTTCGGTCCCGAACGACCTGGCATACACCAGTGTCACCAGCACCAACGCCATCGGCACCAGCATCGCTCCCCGGTAGCTCCAGGCATCGCCGAGCGCCCCGACCAAAGGAGAACCGATCAGGAAACCCACATAATTGAAAACATTCAGCCGCGCGACGGCCGCGTCCGAAGCGGCGGGGCCGCCCCGCTCGGCGGCCCGCCGTCCCGCCGCCGCGAAGGTCTGCGGCACCAGCACACACAGCCCCAGCCCCAGCAGCGTGAACCCCAGCATCCCCGCCCACGCACCGGGAGCCCCGGCCACCACGGCGAACCCCACCGCCGCCACCAGCGCCCCCGCCCGCACCACGGCCACGGCCCCGAACCGGCGGACCCCGACATCCCCGAGGGCCCGCCCGAGCAGCGTGGTGACCATGTAGACGTTGTAGGGAACGGTCGCCAGCTCCTCCGAGCTCCCCAGCACGTCCTGGAGGTACTTCGCACTCCAGTTGGAGACCGTCGAGTCCCCGATGTACGCGACCGTCATCACCAGACACAGCGGCAACAGCCACCTGAGGCCGACGGCCGCACCCGCCTCCCCCTTGCCCCCCTCGGCCGGCACCTCCTCACGACGGTCGGCGTACCAACGGCTGCCGGCCAGCGCGGCCGGCAGCAGCACCGCCACGACGGGCAGATACGACACCCACAGCGCCAGGTCCCAGTGCGCACCCACCCACGCCAGCGACGCACCGACGATCCCGCCCAGGCTGTACGCGGCATGGAAACTGAGCATGATGCTGCGCCCGTACGCCTGTTGCAGGCTCACCCCGAGCATGTTCATCGACGCGTCCAGGGCGCCCACGGCCAGCCCGAACGCGGCCAGCGCGACACCGAGCACGGCCATGTGCTCTCCCGCGCCGACTCCCAGCAGCGCCAGCAGCACGACGGGCTGGGACCACCGCAGCACCCGGCTCGGCGGAACCCGCTTCACCAGCCGCTCCGTCGTCACACTGCCGATACCGGCCAGGATCGGGACGGCGGCGAGGAACACGGGCAGCAGCGCGTCGGAGACTCCGTACCGGTCCTGGATGGCGGGGATCCGGGTCACGAGCAGAGCGAAAGCGACGCCCTGCACGAGAAAACTGAACGCCAGCGAGGCCCTGCCGCGCCGCAGCACTTCGGTCATGGCGGCGAGCGTAGGGCCCGGGGGTACCGGTGGGTAGATCCGGTCAAAAGATGAATCAGTGTCAGTTCTCCTCGGCCAGCAGTGCGGTCAACTCCCCCATGTCACCGAAGAGTCGTGTGGCCGCGCCCAGCTTCCCGGCCGGAGTCATCGCCGTGAACCCGTAGACGTCCATCCCGGCCGACACCGCCGCCGTCACGCCCAGCGGACTGTCCTCGACGACCACGCACCGCTCGGGCGCCACGCCCATCCGCTCGGCCGCGTACAGGAACAGGTCGGGTGCCGGCTTTCCCCGCCCCACGTCCTGCGAGCTGAAGATCCGGTCGTCGTCGAACCACCGGTCGAGCCCGGTGGTGCGGTGCCCCACCCGGATCCGCTCGTGGCTCCCGGACGACGCCACGCAGCAGGGCACCTCGTCGGCGGCCAGCCTCTCCAGTACGTCTTCGACGCCGGCCACCTGCTTCAGCTCCCGCTCGAACGCGGCGAAGACCCGCGTGTGGAACACGTCGTCGAAGTCCGCAGGCAGCCGCTGCCCGGTCCGCTCTTCGACGAGATCGTGCACGCGATGCATGGCGGAGCCCATGTAGTCGCGGATGGAGTCCTCGTACGACGTCGGGTGGCCGAGTTCGGTGAGACAGCCGGCGAGGAGCCGATTGGAGATCGGCTCGCTGTCGACGAGTACTCCGTCGTTGTCGAAGATGACGAGGTCATAGCGCATGCCTCGACCCTAAACGCAGAAAACCCCGCACCGATAGGTGCGGGGTTCTCCTCAATATTTGTTCGGCGGCGTCCTACTCTCCCACAGGGTCCCCCCTGCAGTACCATCGGCGCTGTAAGGCTTAGCTTCCGGGTTCGGAATGTAACCGGGCGTTTCCCCTACGCTATGACCACCGAAACACTATGAAACCGTTCAACCGCACCACACCGTGACCGGGCATGGGGTTGTTCGTGGTTTCAGAACCAACACAGTGGACGCGAGCAACTGAGGACAAGCCCTCGGCCTATTAGTACCGGTCAACTCCACACCTTACGGTGCTTCCATATCCGGCCTATCAACCCAGTCGTCTACTGGGAGCCTTACCCTCTCTAGGAGGTGGGAGTCCTCATCTCGAAGCAGGCTTCCCGCTTAGATGCTTTCAGCGGTTATCCCTCCCGAACGTAGCCAACCAGCCATGCCCTTGGCAGGACAACTGGCACACCAGAGGTTCGTCCGTCCCGGTCCTCTCGTACTAGGGACAGCCCTTCTCAAGACTCCTACGCGCACAGCGGATAGGGACCGAACTGTCTCACGACGTTCTAAACCCAGCTCGCGTACCGCTTTAATGGGCGAACAGCCCAACCCTTGGGACCGACTCCAGCCCCAGGATGCGACGAGCCGACATCGAGGTGCCAAACCATCCCGTCGATATGGACTCTTGGGGAAGATCAGCCTGTTATCCCCGGGGTACCTTTTATCCGTTGAGCGACGGCGCTTCCACAAGCCACCGCCGGATCACTAGTCCCGACTTTCGTCCCTGCTCGACCCGTCGGTCTCACAGTCAAGCTCCCTTGTGCACTTACACTCAACACCTGATTACCAACCAGGCTGAGGGAACCTTTGGGCGCCTCCGTTACTCTTTAGGAGGCAACCGCCCCAGTTAAACTACCCATCAGACACTGTCCCTGATCCGGATCACGGACCCAGGTTAGACATCCAGCACGACCAGACTGGTATTTCAACGACGACTCCCCCTGAACTGGCGTCCAGAGTTCACAGTCTCCCAGCTATCCTACACAAGCCGAACCGAACACCAATATCAAACTGTAGTAAAGGTCCCGGGGTCTTTCCGTCCTGCTGCGCGAAACGAGCATCTTTACTCGTAGTGCAATTTCACCGGGCCTATGGTTGAGACAGTCGAGAAGTCGTTACGCCATTCGTGCAGGTCGGAACTTACCCGACAAGGAATTTCGCTACCTTAGGATGGTTATAGTTACCACCGCCGTTTACTGGCGCTTAAGTTCTCAGCTTCGCCACCCCGAAGAGTGACTAACCGGTCCCCTTAACGTTCCAGCACCGGGCAGGCGTCAGTCCGTATACATCGCCTTACGGCTTCGCACGGACCTGTGTTTTTAGTAAACAGTCGCTTCTCGCTGGTCTCTGCGGCCACCCCCAGCTCGAGGAGCAAGTCCTCTCACCAGTGATGGCCCCCCTTCTCCCGAAGTTACGGGGGCATTTTGCCGAGTTCCTTAACCATAGTTCACCCGAACGCCTCGGTATTCTCTACCTGACCACCTGAGTCGGTTTAGGGTACGGGCCGCCATAAAACTCGCTAGAGGCTTTTCTCGACAGCATAGGATCATCCACTTCACCACAATCGGCTCGGCATCAGGTCTCAGCCTTAATGAACGGCGGATTTACCTACCGTCCGGCCTACACCCTTACCCCGGGACAACCACCGCCCGGGATGGACTACCTTCCTGCGTCACCCCATCACTCACCTACTACCAGCTCGGGTCACCGGCTCCACCACTCCGACCTCGTCCGAAGACTCAGCCGGCGGCTTCACGGGCTTAGCATCACTGGATTCGATGTTTGACGCTTCACAGCGGGTACCGGAATATCAACCGGTTATCCATCGACTACGCCTGTCGGCCTCGCCTTAGGTCCCGACTTACCCTGGGCAGATCAGCTTGACCCAGGAACCCTTAGTCAATCGGCGCAAACGTTTCTCACGTTTGTATCGCTACTCATGCCTGCATTCTCACTCGTGAACCGTCCACAACTCGCTTCCGCGGCTGCTTCACCCGGCACACGACGCTCCCCTACCCATCACAGCCGGCGTTGGCCGTATATGCTGCAATGACACGACTTCGGCGGTACGCTTGAGCCCCGCTACATTGTCGGCGCGGAATCACTAGACCAGTGAGCTATTACGCACTCTTTCAAGGGTGGCTGCTTCTAAGCCAACCTCCTGGTTGTCTGTGCGACTCCACATCCTTTCCCACTTAGCGTACGCTTAGGGGCCTTAGTCGATGCTCTGGGCTGTTTCCCTCTCGACCATGGAGCTTATCCCCCACAGTCTCACTGCCGCGCTCTCACTTACCGGCATTCGGAGTTTGGCTAAGGTCAGTAACCCGGTAGGGCCCATCGCCTATCCAGTGCTCTACCTCCGGCAAGAAACACACGACGCTGCACCTAAATGCATTTCGGGGAGAACCAGCTATCACGGAGTTTGATTGGCCTTTCACCCCTAACCACAGGTCATCCCCCAGGTTTTCAACCCTGGTGGGTTCGGTCCTCCACGAAGTCTTACCTCCGCTTCAACCTGCCCATGGCTAGATCACTCCGCTTCGGGTCTTGAGCGTGCTACTGAAACGCCCTATTAGGACTCGCTTTCGCTACGGCTTCCCCACTCGGGTTAACCTCGCAACACACCGCAAACTCGCAGGCTCATTCTTCAAAAGGCACGCAGTCACGACGTTGAGTGCAAGCACTCAACGCGACGCTCCCACGGCTTGTAGGCACACGGTTTCAGGTACTATTTCACTCCGCTCCCGCGGTACTTTTCACCATTCCCTCACGGTACTATCCGCTATCGGTCACCAGGGAATATTTAGGCTTAGCGGGTGGTCCCGCCAGATTCACACGGGATTTCTCGGGCCCCGTGCTACTTGGGTGTCTCTCAAACGAGCCGCTGATGTTTCGACTACGGGGGTCTTACCCTCTACGCCGGACCTTTCGCATGTCCTTCGCCTACATCAACGGTTTCTGACTCGTCGACCAGCCGGCAGACTGGTCAAGAGAGATCCCACAACCCCGTATGCGCAACCCCTGCCGGGTCTCACACGCATACGGTTTGGCCTCATCCGGTTTCGCTCGCCACTACTCCCGGAATCACGGTTGTTTTCTCTTCCTGCGGGTACTGAGATGTTTCACTTCCCCGCGTTCCCTCCACTTGCCCTATGTGTTCAGGCAAGGGTGACAGCCCATGACGACTGCCGGGTTTCCCCATTCGGAAACCCCCGGATCAAAGCCTGGTTGACGGCTCCCCGGGGACTATCGTGGCCTCCCACGTCCTTCATCGGTTCCTGGTGCCAAGGCATCCACCGTGCGCCCTTAAAAACTTGGCCACAGATGCTCGCGTCCACTGTGCAGTTCTCAAACAACGACCAACCACCCATCACCCTGCCCTCACAGGCAAGTTCACTGGGGCCGGCGACTGAAGACAGACCTTGCGGCCGTACCTTCAGACACCCAACAGCGTGCCCGGCCCCGCCCCGTCCGGTGATCGTGCGTTCCACGCTCCGAAGAGCAGTACTTGCAGCCACCGGCCCGAGAAACAGGACCGAATAGTCAACGTTCCACCCATGAGCAACCAGCACCGGACGTTCGCCGATGAACTGGCCCCTGGACTGCCGAAGCAGCCTAGAAGTGCTCCTTAGAAAGGAGGTGATCCAGCCGCACCTTCCGGTACGGCTACCTTGTTACGACTTCGTCCCAATCGCCAGTCCCACCTTCGACAGCTCCCTCCCACAAGGGGTTGGGCCACCGGCTTCGGGTGTTACCGACTTTCGTGACGTGACGGGCGGTGTGTACAAGGCCCGGGAACGTATTCACCGCAGCAATGCTGATCTGCGATTACTAGCGACTCCGACTTCATGGGGTCGAGTTGCAGACCCCAATCCGAACTGAGACCGGCTTTTTGAGATTCGCTCCACCTCGCGGTATCGCAGCTCATTGTACCGGCCATTGTAGCACGTGTGCAGCCCAAGACATAAGGGGCATGATGACTTGACGTCGTCCCCACCTTCCTCCGAGTTGACCCCGGCGGTCTCCCGTGAGTCCCCAACACCCCGAAGGGCTTGCTGGCAACACGGGACAAGGGTTGCGCTCGTTGCGGGACTTAACCCAACATCTCACGACACGAGCTGACGACAGCCATGCACCACCTGTACACCGACCACAAGGGGGGCACTATCTCTAATGCTTTCCGGTGTATGTCAAGCCTTGGTAAGGTTCTTCGCGTTGCGTCGAATTAAGCCACATGCTCCGCCGCT
>NZ_NEUB01000741.1 GCF_002910825.1 Streptomyces sp. SM1
CCGCGGGGCGCGGACCGCCCACGGGCTCCTCGCCGGGGCCGGCGGAACGATGAGCGTCGCGCGGGCCGTCCGCCCGCACACCGCCCGGCGACTTCTGCCGCTCGCCGTACGGGGAGTCACCGCGCAGGGATACCGTGTGGTCCGCGTCCCGGGCGGCGGGGCCGCGCGGCGGCTGGTTCGTGACGGCGGGGAAGACTCCGAGCCGGGCCCAGCGGTCCTCGATCGAGCCGGTCTCCGCGGAGTCCCCGCCTTCGTCGTCGTCCGGAAGTTCCTCGGTCGCCGTTGCGTCCTCGAGCTCTCCCGGTTGGGTATCTTCCCGCCACTTTTCCACGCGCACGCACTTCCCCCAGGGACAGTTCCGGGTGCGCGTACGACCTGAGCACCAGCCGCCGGACCGGGCCCCCACCCACCCCGAGCGCCCCGTTTATCACACTGTGCTCAGGCATTGAATGTAGCGCACGCGGAGGTTCCGTGTGTGCCATGCGCCTTTTCGTGTCAATTGCGAGACATCACGGGGACGCCATCACAACAGAGTCGCCGGCCGGAATCCATCTCTCCTCCGGCATCCGCAGCCAGCCCCGGTCCGCGCCGACGGCCGCCGCGGCCCGCCGAAGTCCCTCCAGAGCGGGATGAACGATTCCCTTCCGCCATACAAGGGATACGGGCGACAGAGGGACCGGGTCCACGAGAGGCCGCAGCACCGTCGACGGCAGCGACGGGAAGTCCACGACCGCGAGGATCGGATGACGCGTTCTGGCCATCACCCGCTGGAACTCCTCCTCCCCGACGGCCAGCGGCGCGGGCGGTGCGAGCGTGATGCCCCGCCCCTGGAACAGCTGTCGCGCGAGGTCGGTCCACTCCGGTGTACGGGGGTTCCCGGCCCCGGCGTACACCGTCTCGCCGGCCAGCGAGGCCAGCGGCACCTCGGTCAGCGGGGCCAGCGGGTGGTCCACGGGCAGCACGACCGCCATCGGCTCGTACCGCACCGGCTGCTGGTCGAGCCCGGAGCGCAGCGCCGGGGCGAGTCCCGCGAACCGTCCGAACGACGCGTCGAGCCGCCCCGCGAGCAGTTCCGCCGCCGCCCAGGTCAGTCCGCTCTCGTAGCGGGCCATCAGCTCGTGCCCGGGCATGAGTTCACGGGCCCGGTGCAGCACCTGGCGCGGGGTCCGAAGACCCGGGGAGTTGAGGTCGACCAGCAGGGGGCGGGCCTGCCCGGCGGCGGCGAGCAGGTCGTCCTGCGCCTGGAGCACCGCGCGGGCGTACGGCAGCAGCCGCTCGCCGTCGGCGGTGAGCGCCACCTGGCGGGTGGTCCGGACGAACAGCTCGCAGCCCAGCTCCCGTTCCAGCCGCCGTACATCCCGGCTGAGCGCCTGCTGGGCGACGTAGAGGCGCGCGGCGGCACGGGTGAAGTGCAGTTCGTCGGCGACCGTCACGAAGGCGCGCAGCAGACGCGGGTCGAGGTGGGCGGGGGCGGCCATCCGGCGAACTTACAACAATGGTGCGTGAATCGGCGCCGGGAAGGTGTTGGACCGGCCGCGCGACCGGGGGCGACGGTGGAGCCATGCCTCAGCCGACATCCCGGGACACCCCCCTGTTCACGGTCACCGCCGACACCCTGGTCGTCGTCGACCTCGCCCCGCGCACCCCCGGCCGACGCCGCGCGAAGGGCCCGTACCGCCACCTCTTCGCGCTGCCCGGCGCCCGCGCCTTCACGGCGGGGAACCTGATCGCCCGGCTGCCGATGGGCATGTTCGGTGTGAGCGCGGTCATCATGATCGCCGGGACACGGGGCTCGTACGCCCTGGCCGGCGCCGTCACCGCGACGGGGCTGGCCGCGACGGCGGCGGTCGCGCCGTGGACCGCGCGCCTGGTCGACCGGTACGGGCAGGCCCGTACCGCCCTGCCGGCCACGGTGCTCGCCGTGCTCGGCTCCCTCGCGCTGCTGCTCTGCGTACGTCACGGCGCCCCCGACTGGGCCCTGTTCGCCTCCTACGCCGCCACCGCCACCACTCCCAACACCGGCGGCATGTCCCGGGCCCGCTGGGCACACCTGCTGAAGGGGAGCCCCGGGGCCCTGCACACCGCCAACTCCTTCGAACAGGCCGCGGACGAACTGTGCTTCATGCTCGGCCCGGTGCTCGCGGCCTTCCTGTGCACGGCGTTCTTCCCGGAGGCGGGCACACTCGCCGGCGCCGTGCTGCTGCTGACGGGTGTGCTGCTGTTCACCGCGCAGCGGTCGACCGAGCCGCCGGTCGTGCGGCGTTCCACCGCGCGGGCGCCACTGCGGGCACCCGGCATGCGGCCGCTGCTCCTCGTGTGCCTGGCGACGGGCGCGGTGTTCGGCTCGATGGAGGTGGTGACCCTGGCGTTCGCGGACGAACGGGGGCACCGCGCGGCGTCCGGCGCCGTGCTGGCGCTCCAGGCGGCCGGCTCCTGCGCGGCGGGACTGCTGTACGGGGCGACGCGCCCGGCCGGGTCCGCGCGGTCCCGGCTGCCGTGGTGTCTGGCCGCGATGACCGCGCTCATGACGCTGCCGCTGCTCGCGGCCGGGCTCACCGGCTCGCTGCCGGTGCTCGCGGCGGCGCTCCTGGTCGCCGGGATGGCGACCGCCCCGACGATGGTCACCACCATGACCCTGGTGCAGCGGTACACCCCCGAGGGCCGGCTGAACGAGGGCATGACGCTCGCGGTCACCGGTCTGCTCGCCGGGATCGCCTGCGGCAGCGCGGCCGGCGGCTGGACCGTGGAGCACGTCTCGGCGACGGCCGGGTACGGCGTACCGGTGGCGGCGGCCGCGGCCGCGGCCGCCCTCCTGGCCGCCGTGTGCGCCCTGGCCCCGGTCGGTTCGCCGAATCGCTCCACCGATTCCCGCGCACCCCATTGACGACCACAGTTCCCGCACATACCTTCACCCGTCGAAGCGCTTCGAAACCGCTTTCCCCCCCCACGGACAGCGCAGTGAGGACACCCCGATGGTGAAGATCACCGATGTGGCCCGGCGCGCCGGGGTCTCCCCGAGCACCGTCTCGTACGCGCTCAGCGGCAAGCGGCCGATCTCCGACGCGACGCGGCGCCGGGTCCAGGCGGCCGTGCACGAACTGGGCTACCGCGCGGACGCCGGCCGCGTGCGCGCGGGCCGCGGATCGAAGGTGCTGGCCCTCGCCGTCCCGATGCGCCCCGGCATCCACGTGCCGGTGATGACGCGGCTGGCGGTGTCGGTGGTCACCGCCGCCCGCGCCCACGACCACGACGTCCTGCTGCTCACCCAGGGGGACGGTGAGGAGGGGATCGGGCGCGTCGCCGAGACGGGTCTCGCGGACGCGGTGATCGTGACGGACGTACAGCTCCACGACCCCCGGCTGCCGTTGCTGCGTTCCCGTTCCCTCCTGTCGGTACCGATCGGCGTACCGGCCGAGCCGGAGGGGCTGACCTGTGTCGACCTGGACTTCCGGGCGGCCGGTGAGCTGTGCGTGGAGCATCTGGCGCGGCTCGGGCACCGGGTGGTGGCGCTGGTCGGTTCCCCGCCGGAGGTGTACGTCCGGCGGACCGCGTTCGCGCGGCGGCTCGTGGAGGGGTTCACCTCGGCCGCGGACCGGCACCGGCTCACCTCCGCCGTGCACCCGTGCGGCACCGGCCGGGAGGACGCCCGCGCGCTCACCGAGCGGCTGCTGCGCGAACTGCCCGCGCTGACCGCGGTGGTGGTGCACAACGAACCGCTCCTCGACCCGCTGACCGACGCGTTCGAGCGGCTGGAGGTGCGCATCCCCGGCGATCTGTCCCTCACCGCCGTCTGCCCGGCACCGGTGGCCGCGGCGGCCCGGCTGCCGCTCACCTCGGTCGCCGTGCCGTCCGCCGAACTGGGCGCCCGCGCGGTGCGCCTGCTGATGCGGAAGCTGTCCGGTGCTCCCGTGCCGGGGGCCACCCTGCTGCCGCCGCGTCTGACGGAACGGGCGAGCACGGCACCGCGCGGGGTGTGACACACCCAGCACGTCACCGCGCGGGGTGTGACACACCGGTTCAGCCCAGTTCCCAGGCCTTTCCGAGCCGGTACGCCGCGCACAGGCCCACGTCCAGGAAGTACGCCCCGGCCGTCCCGCACTGCTCGTCCCCGGTGCCGGGGTCGACGGGCTGGCCGTGTCCCATGCCGGTGAGGCTGTACGTCTCGACGACCGCGTTCCCGTCCGGGCCGCGGAAGACCTGGTGCGGGTGGCCGGCGACGGTGTCGCTGACGTCGGCGGTGCGGTCGGCGCCGTGCACGTCGGTCCACTGTTCCACCAGGCCGGTCATGTTGGCGGGCCTCACCGTGTAGTCGGCCGTGCCGTGCAGGACGGTGAGCGCGGGCCAGGGACCGGTGTAACCCGGCCGCGCGGCACGCGCCCGGTCGCCCCACTGCCCCGGGGTCTGCGTCGCACCGACGTACATGCACACGTACGGCGACCCGGCGGCCTCGGCGCACCCGTACGGCAGCCCGGCGACGACACCGCCCGCGGCGAACTTCTCCGGGTACGTGGCCATCATCACGGCGGTCATCGCGCCGCCGGCGGACAGCCCCGTGACGTACACCCGCGAGGGGTCGCCGGAGACGTCGGCGAGCTGCCGGTCGACCATCTGGGCGAGGGAGGCGGCCTCGCCCTGTCCACGCCGGATGTCGTTGTTCCGGAACCAGTTGAAGCACTGGCTGAGGTTGTTGCCGCTCCGCTGCTGCGGCAGCACGACGGAGAAGCCCCAGCGGTCGGCGAGCCGGGTCCAGCCCGTGCCGGAGGCGTATCCGGCGGCGTTCTGGGTGCAGCCGTGCAGGGCGACGACCACGGGCCGGCCGGCGGGCAGCCCGTCGGGGACGTAGCGGTACATCCGCAGGGCGCCGGGGTTGCCGCCGAAGCCGGTGACCTCCTGGAGGGAGGCGGCGGAGACGGCGGTGGCGGCCGGGGCGGGCGGTGCGAGAAGGACGGAGAGGAGGACGGCCAGGAGGGCCGTCAGCACGGTGGGGCGCAGTGCGGCTCTGGTCTGTGTCATGAGGAGAGAAGGTAGAAGGGTGAACCACCCCTCGATATGGGTCCGGGACCCACATCCTCCCGCCCCGACCATGTGGCCGCATGACAAAGGCCCCGCCGCTTTGAGCGACGGGGCCTCTGCCCACATGGGATGAGTGGAGATGGCGGGAATCGAACCCGCGTCCAACGGTGCGGAACCAGGGCTTCTCCGTGTGCAGTCGACTGTGCTTTTCTCGGCCCCGGAGATCACGCCGACAAGTCTCCGACGGGCTCAGTCACTGTGTGGTTTCCCTCTTCACCCCGTGACCGGGATCAAGGTTTAGTCCCCTAGCTGATGCCAGGATCCGGGTCGGGAACATCCCCGGGCTGACACTCCCTTAAGTAGGGGAGCCGCTGCTCGCTACCTGAAAATCAGGCAGCGAGGGCGAGCTCGCCCTGGGAGACAGATCGCTTAGAATTGGCGATTGTTTTTTTCGGCCTGTGGTTTACGAGATCATGGCCGCTTCCTCGACACGCTTCCCCTGCTTCGACAGCCGCTGTCGAAACCGATCATCCCCATGTTTTTTTCTCAAGGTACGCACCCGCTGTGGGGTGCGGTTGCCATCGTACGTGACCAACGCGGGTCGGTGCCAGCGTATTCCCCGGCCCTCCCCGCGACGGCCTACGCCCGCTGCTTCCTGCGGACCGCCGAGATCGCCCGGTCGGTCTCGCGCCGGTCCTGCTTCTCCCGCAGCGTCTGCCGCTTGTCGTACTCCTTCTTGCCCTTGGCCAGCGCGATCTCGACCTTCGCGCGGCCGTCCTTGAAGTACAGGGCGAGCGGCACGATGGTGTGCCCCGTCTCCTGGGACTTGGACTGCAGCTTGTCGATCTCCTCGCGGTGCAGCAGGAGCTTCCGCTTGCGCCGCGCGGTGTGGTTGGTCCAGGTGCCCTGGCTGTACTCCGGCACGTGCACGTTGTGCAGCCACGCCTCGTGGTCGGTGAGCTGGACGAAGCCGTCCACCAGCGACGCCCGTCCCTGACGCAGGGACTTCACCTCCGTACCGGTGAGGACCAGACCGGCCTCGTAGGTGTCGATGATGAGGTAGTCGTGCCGCGCCTTCTTGTTCTGCGCGATCAGCTTGCGCCCTTTTTCCTTAGCCATAGTGCCGCCCATTTTCGCACTACGGAGGGGGTCTGCGGGAAGCCGATTATCGCCCGGGCGCCGGGGGCCCGTCCTGGCGCCCGAGTCCGCTGAGGACCGTCTCGGCCCGCTGGAGCGGCTTCTCGTCGGCCTCCAGGTCGGGAGTGAGGCCGTGGCCGTCGACGCCCCGGCCGGAGGGAGTGCGGTAGTGGCCGACGGTCAGCTCGGCCACGGAGCCGTCGGGCAGCGTGGTCGGCATCTGGACCGAGCCCTTGCCGAAGGTGCGGGAGCCCATGACGACGGCCCGCCCACGGTCCTGCAGGGCGCCGGTGAGAAGCTCGGCCGCGCTCATCGTCCCGCCGTCGACGAGCGCGACGAGGGGCCGGACCGTGTCGCCGCCGGGCTCGGCGTGCAGGGCGCGCTGCTCGCCGTCGACGTCGTACGTGGCGACCAGGCCGCCGTCGAGGAAGGCGGAGGCCACGGTGGCCGCCTCGGCGACCAGCCCGCCGGAGTTGCCCCGCAGGTCGAGAACGATCCCGGCGCCGGCCGGGGCCCCCCGTACGGCGGTGCGGACCTCTTCGCCGGAACCCCTGGTGAAGGCGCCGACCCTGATGACGGTGGCGCCGGAGCCGAGCGCGCGGACGGTGACGGTGTCCCGGGACAGCCGGGCCCGGCGTACGGTCTCGTCCCACGCGCGCGTGCCGCGTTCCAGTCCGAGGCGGACGGTGGTGCCGGCGCCGTCGCCCGCGGTGTCGCCGCGCAGCAGGGAGACGACCTCGGTGACCGGCCGGCCGTCGACCTGTTCGCCGTCGACGCTCCGCAGCCGGTCCCCCGCGCGGATGCCCGCCTCGGCGGCGGGCGTGTCACGGCCCACCCTCGTCACCTCGATCCGGCCGTCCCGCTCGCGGGCCCACAGGCCGACGCCGGTGTAGCGGCCGTCCAGCGACTCCTCGAACTCCTCGTACTCACCCGGGGAGTAGACGGCGGCCCAGCGGTCCCCGCTGCGGCTGACGGCGAGCTGGGCGGCCTCCATCGGGGACGTGCCGTCGGCGGCGGCCTCCTCGGCCGCCCGGGCGACCTCCGCGTGGTGGCCCGCGGGAGCGGTCGCGGGTGCCCCGTCCACCGCGTCCTGCCGGTCCGTCCCCGGGAGGCTGCCGGTGGCCGCACCGGCGGCCAGCACGCTCGCGAACACCAAGGTCAGGGCTGCCCCGCGGCCGACGCGGCGGGGCTGACAGAACAGGGCACGACCTGACATGCCGGTGAGTCTAGGACAACGCGAAGGGGCGCACGGCGGGTTGACCGCACGCCCCTCTTGGCAAGAGTCACACCTTCAGGTACTTGCGCAGTGCGAAGAACGCGGCCAGGGCCGGCATGAGCAGACTTGTCGCGAGGATCAGCGGGAGCTTCGTCAGTACGGCGTCCCAGCCGATGAAGTTGATCAGATTCAGCTTCTCGGACAGGGCCAGTCCGTGGTCGATGATGAAGTACCGCGCGACGAGCAGGAATCCGCACGCGAGCGAGCCGCCGATGAGTCCGGCGACCGCGGCCTCCATGATGAACGGCGCCTGGATGTAGAAGCCGGAGGCGCCGACCAGGCGCATGATGCCGGTCTCGCGGCGGCGGCTGAACGCCGAGACGCGCACCGTGTTCACGATCAGCATCAGGGCGACCACCAGCATGAGCGCCATCACCGCGAGGGCGGCCAGGTTCATGCCTTCCAGCAGCCCGAAGAGGTTGTCCAGGAGGCCCTTCTGGTCCTGCACCGACTGCACACCGTCCCGCCCGTCGAAGGCGGTCGCGATGACCTGGTACTTCTCCGGGTCCTTCAGCTTGATGCGGTACGACTCCTGCATCTGGTCCGGCGTGAGGGAGCTGGCCAGCGGGGAGTCGCCGAACTGCTCCTTGTAGTGCTTGTACGCCTCGTCCTGCGACTCGTACGACACCGAGTCCACGACCGACATCTTCTCCAGGTCGGTCTTGATCTGACCTTTCTGGTCGTCGGTCACCGCGCCCTTGGCGCAGCTGGGGTCGGACTCGGCGTCGCTCTTGTTGCACAGGAAGATGGAGACGTTGACCTTGTTGTACCAGTAGCCCTTCATCGTGTTCACCTGGTCGCTCATCAGGAGCGACCCGCCGAACAGGGCGAGCGACAGGGCGACGGAGACGACGACGGCGAAGGTCATCGTCAGGTTGCGGCGGAGACCGACGCCGATCTCCGACAGAACGAACTGGGCGCGCATGGCGTCTGATCAAGCCTTTCCGTGGAGCGTCAGTGCTGGTAGCCGTAGACGCCGCGTGCCTGGTCGCGGACGAGACGGCCCTTCTCCAGCTCGATGACGCGCTTGCGCATCTGGTCCACGATGTTCTGGTCGTGCGTCGCCATCACCACGGTGGTGCCCGTCCGGTTGATGCGGTCGAGCAGCTTCATGATGCCGACGGAGGTCTGCGGGTCGAGGTTGCCGGTGGGCTCGTCGCAGATGAGCAGCTTCGGCCGGTTGACGAAGGCCCGCGCGATGGCGACGCGCTGCTGCTCACCACCGGAGAGCTCGCCCGGCATGCGGTCCTCCTTGCCGCCGAGCCCGACGAGGTCGAGCACCTGCGGCACGGACTTGCGGATCTCACCGCGCGACTTGCCGATGACCTCCTGCGCGAAGGCGACGTTCTCGGCGACCGTCTTGTTCGGCAGCAGGCGGAAGTCCTGGAACACGGTCCCCAGCTGGCGCCGGATCTGCGGCACCTTCCAGTTGGAGACGCGGGCGAGGTCCTTGCCCAGGACGTGCACCTGTCCGTGGCTGGCCCGCTCCTCGCGGAGGATCAGCCGCAGGAAGGTGGACTTTCCGGAGCCGGAGGACCCCACGAGGAACACGAACTCGCCCTTCTCGACCTCCAGGGTGACGTCCCTGAGGGCTGGGCGGTTCTGTTTGGGGTAGGCCTTGGACACGTTGTCGAATCGGATCACGGGTGCACCACGGTTAGCCGGGGGTAGATGAGCGTGACCTTACGCGACCCGGGGAGCCCGGCGCAGTCACCGCAGGGGGTTGCGTAACCCTTGCGCGCTTTTGTTCCCGCGCCGGATGCGCGGAGCCCTCCGGGGGTGTGGGGGACCGCGCCACCGACTCCCCCGCGCCGCGGCCGCTGAACCACCCGGATCCGCCCGCGTCCACCCCGTTCCGGGCCACCCTGCGCAGCCTCCGCGGGAACCTGGCACAGTGGAAGGGGGGAACGTTCACGCGGACGTGGGCGTTGTTGTGACTGTATCCGGTGCGAGGAGGGCGAGCGCATGACGTACGACCGGCTGGTGTGCGCGAACTGCGCCGCGCCCGTGAGCGAGGGCCGGTGCCCGGTGTGCCGTGCGAACCGCGAGCGGCTGCAGCAGGAGAACAACTTCTTCGCGGGGCTGAACCCCGTCACGCTGATCGCCCTGCTGGCGGTGCTGATCGCGGCGGTGGCGCTGCTCGCCCAGCAGACCGCCTGAGCGGCCCCGAACAGGACGAAGGGCCCGGAACGCGAGTGCGTTCCGGGCCCTTCGCCTTACGTCACGCGCACGGTGTGCGCACACGCGGCCACCGTCAGGCGGCAGCGCCGCCGCGGCCGGTCATCAGGCGCGGCAGCACCCGGAAGCCGATACCGCCGGCGATCATCGTGGCGGCGCCGATCACCAGGAAGGTGGTCTCGGCGGCGCCGGTCTCGGCGAGCTCCTTGCCGTTGCCCTGCGCCGCGGTGGCCGGGACGTCGTCGCCGGTGTCGGTGAGGGACGAGGAGCCCTCACCCTGCGGTGAGGCACCGCCGTCGGGGTCGGCGGCGTTGCCACCGTTGCCGTTGCCCGGGGTGGTCGGGTCCTCGGTGGGCTCCTCGGTGGGCTCGGTGGGCTCCCCCGGCTCGCTGGGCGCCGGCTCGGTGGGCTCCTCCGGCTCGCTGGGCTCCGGCTCGGTGGGGACCTCCGGCTCGCTGGGCGCCGGCTCGGTGGGCTCCTCCGGCTCGCTGGGCTCCGGCTCGGTCGGGATTCCCGGGTCGTCGTCGTCCCCGTCGAGGCCCGCCTTGATTCCGAGGCCGAGGCCTGCGTCGTTGGCCTCGGCGCTCACGCCGAGGTCGAGTGCGGAGGCGGCGCCCGCCGCGGTCAGCGAGGCACCGGCCGCGATCACGGCACCGGCCGCGATCCGAGCGACACGGATCCGCGTCTTCTTGGTCATGTGGTTGCTACCCCCAGTAGCTCATCGTCAGTGAGGCGGCGCCCGGGGCCGTGATCGACGGAGGCTGCTGCGTGAGGCGCCCCCGGTTCACATGCGCCCCGGAGATACGCATGCCGCGCTTCACCCTTCCCACTTTCCAAAAGAACGTCAAGGCCGTTGCGTACGCGATGTCCTGCTACGCACGCTTTGCGGAACCAGGAAGCCGCGACTGTGACATAAAACCCGCAGACCCCGACACAGAAAGGCAACTGCCACCCGGTGGACGGCAGTTGCCTTGTCGACAAATCGGCGTTCGCGCGGGGGGGGGGTTACTTCTCCTGCTGCTTGCGCCAGCGAATTCCGGCCTCGAGGAAACCGTCGATCTCACCGTTGAACACGGCCTCGGGGTTGCCGACTTCGTGTTCCGTGCGCAGGTCCTTGACCATCTGGTACGGGTGCAGCACGTACGAACGCATCTGGTTGCCCCAGGAGTTGCCGCCGTCGCCCTTGAGGGCGTCCATCTTGGCCTGCTCCTCCTGACGCCGCCGCTCCAGCAGCTTGGCCTGGAGGACGTTCATCGCGGTGGCCTTGTTCTGGATCTGCGAGCGCTCGTTCTGGCAGGAGACCACGATGCCGGTGGGGATGTGGGTGAGCCGCACCGCGGAGTCGGTGGTGTTCACGCCCTGGCCGCCGGGGCCGGAGGAGCGGTAGACGTCCACGCGCAGTTCGGACTCGTCGATCTCGATGTGGTCGGTCTGCTCGACCACGGGAAGGATCTCGACGCCGGCGAAGGAGGTCTGGCGGCGGCCCTGGTTGTCGAAGGGCGAGATGCGCACGAGGCGGTGGGTGCCCTGCTCGACGGAGAGCGTGCCGTAGGCGTAGGGCACCTGGACGGAGAAGGTGGTCGACTTGATGCCGGCCTCTTCCGCGTACGACGTCTCGATCAGCTCGGTCTTGTAGCCGTGCTGCTCGGCCCAGCGCAGGTACATGCGCTGGAGCTTCTCGGCGAAGTCGGCGGCGTCGACGCCGCCGGCCTCCGCGCGGATGTTGACGAGCGCCTCACGGGAGTCGTACTCACCGCTGAGCAGCGTCCGGACCTCCATCTCGTCCAGTGCCTTGCGGACCGCGGTGAGCTCGGACTCGGCCTCCGCGCGGGTGTCCGGGTCGTCCTCCTCCTCGGCCATCTCGAACAGCACGGAGAGATCGTCGATCCGGCCCCGGAGCGTCTCGGCCTTCCGCACCTCGGCCTGGAGGTGGGAGAGCTTGCTGGTGATCTTCTGCGCTTCGTCCGGGTTGTCCCACAGGGACGGCGCTGCCGCCTGCTCCTCGAGCACGGCGATGTCTGCCCTCAGCTTGTCGAGGTCCAGGACGGCCTCGATCGACTCCATGGTCGAGGAGAGGGACTTGAGCTCTTCGGATACATCGACGACTGCCACGCCCTCCAGCGTAACGGCTCCGCGTACCGGGCCACGCCGGGCGGCCCGGTACGTGCGCGGGACGGGC
>NZ_NEUB01000742.1 GCF_002910825.1 Streptomyces sp. SM1
GACGCGCCCAGCAACGCCAGCACCAGCCCGGCGGCCAGTGACCACCACTCGCTCCGCAGCCGCCCCCGGACCCGGGCCCACTCCTGGTTCACCCGGGGCCACCCCGGCGGACCGTCTCCCAGCGTGCCCCCGCCGGCCGGCAGCAACCGTGCCCGCCGTACCCCGGCGTGCCCGCCGCCCAGCAGCCAGGCGGCGGCTCCCAGACAGGCCACGGCCGCGCCCGTCGACACCTCGGTCGTCCCGCTCATCGCCCGGCCTCCTCCCCCGGACCGTCACCCCGCGCGTTCCGGAGCAGCTTCCGCAGCCGCTCCCAGCCGCGCTCCGGGGCGAACGCCTCGGAGCCCCATCGCAGCGCCGGCACCGTCCGCACCAGCCCCGACGGGTCCCGCTCCAGCACATGCACCTCCGCGATCCGCCGCCGGCCGCTGCGGTCCCGTACGAGGTGCAGCACTACCGAAAGGGCGGCGGCCAGCTGGCTGTGCAGGGCGAGCCGGTCGAGTCCCGCGGCCGTACCGAGCGCCTCCAGCCGGGCCGGCACATCCGCGGCGGCATTGGCGTGGACCGTGCCCGAACCGCCTTCGTGGCCCGTGTTGAGGGCCGCCAGCAGATGGGCCACCTCCGGTCCGCGGACCTCGCCCACGACCAGCCGGTCCGGGCGCATCCGCAGCGCCTGGCGCACCAGGTCCTCAAGGGTGACGAGGCCCGCGCCCTCCTGGTTGGCGGGCCTGGTCTCCAGGCGCACGACGTGCGGATGCTCCGGGCGAAGTTCCGCCGAGTCCTCGGCCAGGACGATCCGTTCGTCCGGTCCGACCAGTCCCAGCAGCGCGCTCAGCAAGGTCGTCTTGCCGCTTCCGGTCCCGCCGCTGACCAGGAACGACAACCGCGCGTCCAGCAGTGCCCGCAGCACGCGGTCCCCGCCCGGCGGCACCGTCCCGGCCGCCACCAGTTCACCGAGCGTGAAGGCGCGCGGCCGTACGACCCGGAGCGAGAGGCACGTGCAGCCCACCGCCACCGGGGGCAGTACCGCGTGCAGCCGTGTCCCGTCGGGCAGCCTCGCGTCGGCCCACGGCCGGGCGTCGTCGAGGCGCCGGCCGGCCACGGCGGCGAGCCGCTGGGCCAGGCGCCGGACGGCCGTCTCGTCCGGGAAGACGACCTCACTGAGTTCCAGCCCGCCACCGCGGTCCACCCACACCCGGTCCGGAGCCGACACCAGGACGTCGGTCACCGACGGATCGGCCAGCAGCCGTTCGAGCGGTCCGCTGCCGACGAGCTCCGACCGCAGCTGTTCGGCGGCACCCAGCACTTCGGCGTCCCCGAGCACCCGGCCCTGGTCCCGCAGCGCCTGCGCCACCCGGGCGGGTGTCGGCTCGCTCCCGCTCTCGGCCAGCCATCGCCGCACCCCGTCGAGCAGGCCGGGAGGCATCCCCGCCCCGCTCGTCGCCGACTCCCTCATGCCGCCCTCGCCTCCACCAGCGCGCGCTCCCAGAACTCCTTGCAGAAGCGGGCCAGCGGGCCCCTGCCCGATGTGCCGGGGGGTCGTCCGGTGCCGTGCGAGCGTTGAAGGGCGGGTTCGACGGGCACGTCTCCCGCGAGGGGCAGGCCCAGCAGCCGGGCCACCTCACGGTCGTCCAGGCCCGGCGCGTAGGGCCCGCGTACCGCCACCCTCAGATCACGCAGGACCATGCCCACGGCGGAGGCGACACGGCCCGCCGCCGCGATGGCGCGCAGCTCCGCGGGGACCACGAGGAGTCCGAGGTCGAGCTGGGCGAGGACTTCGGCGACCCCGTCGTCGACACGGCGCGGAAGGTCGACGACCACGGTGCCGCCACCGCGCCGGGCCGCGGCGAGCACCGCGCGCACGGCTCGGGGCGGTACGGCGAGGCAGTCGCCGCGGTCCCAGCTGAGCACCCGCAGCGAGTGCAGCTCCGGGAGCGACTCCTCCAGGGCCCCGCCGCCGACCCGCCCGCGTGACGCGGCGAACGCGGGCCAGCGCAGCCCCTTGGCCGCCTCCCCGCCGAGGGCCACGTCGAGTCCGCCGCCCAGGGGATCCGCGTCCACGAGCAGGGTGCGCAGTCCCTCACGCGCGGAGGTGACGGCGAGCGCGCACGCGAGTGTGGAAGCTCCGGCGCCGCCCCGGCCGCCGATGACTCCTACGGTCAGGGCCGGCCGGCCGACCCCTTCGGCCACGTCGGCGATGCGGTCGACCAGCCACTGTTCGCCGTCGGGCAGCATCAGCACGTGGTCGGCGCCGATCTCGACGGCCCGGCGCCAGACCCCGGAGTCGTCCTGGTCCCGTCCGACCAGCACCACTCCGGGCCGGCGGGCCGCCCCGCGCACCCGGCGCGCGGCATCGTCACCGACCAGCACGAGCGGCGCCGTCTCCCAGCTGCCCCTCGCCTCCGGCGGCCCGTGCCGAACCTCCGGTGTGGCTCCGGCCGCCGCGCACAGGCGCAACAGGTCGTCGAGGAGCCCGGCGTCCTCCGTCACGATCAGCGGTGCCCCCTGCCGGCCTCCTCCGGAGGCGGGCGGCGGGTCGTGGGTGATGGTTCCGTTCATTTTCGTCCCCCTTTGACGTATCTCCCGCGCAGCCTCTGCGGCCCCGCGATTCCCAGGCGTGCGAGGAACCGGCAAGCGGTCCTCCTGTGAGCGGCCGGCAAACCGGCCGAGCGCGGCCCGGCAAACGGAACCGGGCGTGAACTCGCGGCGAGCGGGCCGCGCTGGAATCACGGTGCGACGAACCGGATAGAGATGTGGATCTTGGTCGATTTCTGTGGACGGGGCGGCGACTGTGAATATCGCGGTCACTCATACCGGTGAGTCCCGCACGCTTTCCGTGCGAGACCCGTAGAGCAGTCCGACAGCTACTCCGCGTTTCTTTGCGTGTGCATGACAAGATCGCCCATGCGGGCATCGCTGCGGCGCCTCAAGCGCGGCCAGGGAGGAGAAAAAAAGCATCCGGACATGCGACGACCCCCGCCGGGGGGGAGAGCGGGGGTCGTCCCCACGGCCGACTCGGGGGGGGGGAGGAGTCGGACCGGGTTAGACACGGTCGCGAACGATCCGTGACTTCCATGGTGTACCCGAGAGCCTTCTCAGGCAAACCCACGCGCCACACCTTACGCCGAATGGGCTGCGCCTATGCTCATGGATGTGGAAAACCACTCCTTGCCCCGCACAGCCGCCTTCTTTGACCTGGACAAGACGGTCATTGCGAAGTCGAGCACGCTCACCTTCAGCAAGTCGTTCTACCAAGGCGGCCTGATCAACCGCAGGGCGGTCCTGCGTACCGCCTACGCCCAGTTCGTGTTCCTCGCCGGCGGCGCGGACCACGACCAGATGGAGCGCATGCGCAGGTATCTGTCAGCCCTGTGCCGGGGCTGGAACGTCCAGCAGGTCAAGGAGATCGTCGCCGAGACACTGCACGACCTGATCGACCCGATCATCTACGACGAGGCCGCCACCCTCATCGAGGAGCACCACACCGCGGGGCGGGATGTGGTGATCGTGTCCACGTCGGGCACCGAGGTGGTCGAGCCGATCGGCGAACTCCTCGGCGCCGACCGGGTCGTGGCCACCCGGATGGTCGTGGGGGACGACGGGTGCTTCACCGGAGAGGTGGAGTACTACGCGTACGGGCCGACCAAGGCCGAGGCGATCCGCGAACTGGCCGCCTCCGAGGGCTACGACCTGGCCCGTTGCTACGCCTACAGCGACTCGGTGACCGATGTGCCGATGCTGGAGTCCGTGGGCCATCCGCACGCCGTGAACCCCGACCGCACGCTGCGCCGCGAAGCCCTCGCGCGGGAGTGGCCGATCCTCGACTTCCACCGGCCGGTGCGCCTCAAGCAGCGCTTCCCCGCGTTCTCCGTACCGCCCCGTCCCGCCCTGGTCGCGGCGGCCGCGATAGGAGCGGCGGCGGCCACCGCCGGCCTCGTCTGGTACGCCAGCCGACGCCGCGCGACGGCGGCCTGAGCACCGGCCCACGGGCCTCGCGGACGGGCGCCTGCCACCTCCCCGTCCCGGCGTCCGATTGACGCGCCTTTGAGCCCAGAAGCAAAGAAGCAGGGCCAGGACTTCCCCTTGCTGCGAACCCGGAGTACAAAGGACTTAACGGCCCGCGAGACCAAGGACATCCGAGAGGATCACCTTCACAACGCATTCGGCCCCACGGACCGCGCATGAACACCGGGCACCCACGCGACGTCGACCCGTCGATTACGGGCCAGCCGCACCAGGTGACGGGCAAAGTTCCCGACCTGATGGGCATATTCCGAGGACGCTTGGTAACGCGGTGAACATGCCAGCGGCGGTACGAGTATTCGTACCGCCGCATCTTCGCGCTCCCCCGCGCCTTTTTTCAGGCCGCCCCGCGCTGCAGCGCCTCGCACACCGCCGTCGACTCCCGCGCCCCGAGCTCGACCGCCCGCCCGCAGTGCGCGATCCAGGCGGCCACTCCCTCGGGCGTACCCGAGGCATAGCCCTCCAGCGCCCGCAGATAGGCCTCCCGGCCCAGCTCGGCGTGACCGGCCTCGGCGGGGCAGACCGACTTGGGGTCGAGTCCGCTGCCGACCAGGACGATGCGCTCGGCCGTGCGCGCGACCAGCCCGTTGTGGGAGGTGAACGGGCGCAGCGTCAAGAGCTCGCCGTGCACGACCGCGGCCGTCACCAGCGCCGGCGCGGATCCGCCCGCGATGACCAGCCCGGACAGGCCCTCCAGCCGTCCGTGCGCCTCCGGTGCGCCGGGCAGGGGCAGGGTGATCAGCGGTTCGTCGACCGGCTCGGCCTCCTGCCGGGGCCGTCCGACCTGCTCGGCCTTGTCGGCCGCCGCGACCAGATGGAGCCGGGCCAGCACCCTCAGCGGAGACTGCCGCCAGATGGACAGCAGCTGGCCCGCCTCGGCGGTCAGCCGCAGGGCGGCGCCCACCGCGCGCGCCTCGCCGTCGCCGCTGAAGTCGCTGCGCCGACGCACCTCCTCCAGCGCCCAGTCGGCACCCGACAGCGCGGCCGAGCCACGGGCACCGCGCAGCGCCGCCTCGGAGGTGATCTCATTGCTGCGCCGCCGCATGACCCGGTGTCCGTACACCCGGTCCACGGCCTTGCGCACGGACTCCACGGAGTCGGCCACACCGGGCAGTCCGCCCAGGGCCGCGAGCGGGTCGGCGGTCGCGCCTGTCGTACTCATGAGTGCGACCCTACGCACCCCGGCTGCCCGCCCCACGATGGAGTGGTCTTCTTCACGCCCGACTGTCACACAGAGCCATACATCCATTACGTTTGGTGAACATGAAAATTGCTTTCGTCGGGAAGGGCGGCAGCGGCAAGACCACCCTGTCCTCCCTGTACATCCGCCACCTCGCGGCCGCCGGGGCTCCGGTGATCGCGGTCGATGCCGACATCAACCAGCATCTCGGAGCGGCGCTGGGCCTGGAGGAGGCGGATTCGGCCGCCCTGCCCGCGCTGGGTGAGCACCTGCCGCTGATCAAGGACTACCTGCGCGGCACCAACCCACGCATCGCCTCCGCCGAGACGATGATCAAGACGACGCCGCCCGGGGAGGGCTCCCGGCTGCTGCGGGTGCGCGAGGACAATCCGGTCTACGACGCCTGTGCGCGTCCGGTGGAACTCGACGGCGGAGCCGTCCGTTTGATGGTCACCGGCCCCTTCTCCGACGCCGACCTGGGGGTCGCCTGCTACCACTCCAAGACCGGAGCGGTGGAGCTGTGCCTGAACCACCTGGTGGACGGACCCGACGAGTACGTCGTGGTCGACATGACCGCCGGCTCGGACTCCTTCGCCTCCGGCATGTTCACCCGCTTCGACATCACGTTCCTCGTGGTCGAGCCGACCCGGAAGGGAGTCTCCGTCTACCGGCAGTACAAGGAGTACGCCCGCGACTTCGGCGTCGCCCTGAAGGTCGTCGGCAACAAGGTGCAGGGCCCGGACGACCTCGACTTCCTCCGCACGGAGGCCGGGGACGACCTGCTCGTGACGGTGGGGCACTCGGACTGGGTCCGGGCCATGGAGAAGGGCCGGCCGCCCCGGTTCGAACTCCTGGAAGAGCCCAACCGGCAGGCCCTGCGTCTGCTGCGCTCGGCCGCCGACGCGACGTACGAGCTGCGGGACCGGGAGCGCTACACCCGCCAGATGGCGCACTTCCATCTGAAGAACGCCCGGTCGTGGGGGAACGAGCGCACGGGGACCGACCTGGCGGCCCAGGTCGACCCCGCTTTCGTGCTCGGCGAGAACGTCACGGCGTCCGCCTGACGCTCACCCCTTGGCCGCGGGCGACCCCGGCGCGCCCTTGGGGGCCGGGGCGGGGCCACCGGCCAGGAAGGACGTCCAGCCCTTCTTCGGTGCCTCGCCGACGCCCAGCGTGCGCAGTTTCGCCAGGGTCGCCGGGTCCTGGGCGTCCAGCCAGTCGGCCAGCTGCCGGAAGGAGACACAGCGCACGTCGGACTTGTTGCACACCGTCTCGATGACCTCCTCGACGGCCCGCATGTAGGTGCCGCCGTTCCAGGACTCGAAGTGGTTACCGATGATCAGGGGCGCCCTGTTGCCCCGGTAGGCCCGCTCGAAGCCCTGGAGCAGACCGTCCCGCATCTGGTCGCCCCACATCTCGTGCTTGGCGGGGTCGCCCTGGGTGGTGGCACCGGACTGATTGACCATGAAGTTGTAGTCCATGGTGAGCTGTTCGAAGGAATGCCCGGGGAAGGGAACGAGCTGCATCGACAGATCCCACAGCCCTTCCTTCTTCTGCGGCCACAGCTGGTTGTTGACACCGCTGGTGTCGTAGCGGAAGCCCAGCTCGCGGGCGGCCTTCATGAAGTTCTCCTGCCCTTCCAGGCAGGGAGTGCGGGCGCCGATGAGCTCCTTGTCGTAGTCGAAGGGCAGCGGAGCCGAGTTCTTCATGCCGGAGTTGGTCTTCCAGGTCTTCACGAAGCGCTTGGCCTGGGCGATCTCTTCCTTCCAGTCCGCCACCGACCATTCGCCGACACCCCCGGCGCTGCCGCAGAAGTGCCCGTTGAAATGGGTACCGACCTCGTTGCCCTCGAGCCAGGCCAGCCGCAGTTGCTTCACGGTGTCGGCGATGCCCTGCTGATCGTTGAAGCCGATGTCGGAGCGGCCCGGGGAGTGCTGCGGCGGCCTGTACAGGTCGCGCTTGTCCTCCGGAAGGAGGTACACACCGCTCAGGAAGTACGTCATGGTCGCGTTGTTCTCCCTGGCGACCTTGCGGAAATGGGAGAAGAGCTTCTGGCCGTCCTCCCCCGCGCCGTCCCAGGAGAAGGCCACGAACTGCGGTGGTTTCTCCCCGGGCTTCAGCCGCTTCGGCCGGGGCAGATGGGGTTGCGCCCCGGTGTACGCGGTGGAGCCGTCGCCGATGAGCCGGACCACGTTCTTCGGTGCGGGCGCCGGCTCGGCCTTCTCCTGGCCCCGGGTCTGTTCACCGGCACTGTCGGCGCCGGTCCCGCAGGCGGCGAGCGAGGCGACGCAGACCGCGGCGATCACGGTGCCCGTGGCGGTCCTGTGGGTGGCGGCCATCCGCCCACCTTCTTCCTTCTCTCGGGCCGAACTCGATGAGGCGTTGTCTGGTGCTGTGCCGGTCCATACCGACAGCGCCGTCAAAGTCGCACGGAATGAGGAAGGAATTAATACGACAAGCCGATGAAATACCCACTTCACTCGCTGGAGTGAGTCACTCATCCATATGCCCGGAAAGTCTATGCCAATCCTTTACTCTGCATTACGATTCGCTTACTGATTGTTGTCATTCCCGCCGTTCTGGGGCCATGCCCCACGGCCGCGACCGCCCCGCCGCCGAGCGGGGCCCGCCAGTCACGCGACCGCGCAGACCCAAAGGAGACGGGACACCATGTCAGCCTGCGTTCCCGCCCGCGCCGCCGATTCCGACCGCACCGAGCGCGCCCACCCGCCCCACAGTCCGCCACCGCCCGGCCCCCGGCGTTTCCGTGTCGCGAGCGCCGACATGTCGGCCGCCGTCGCGGTCTTCCTCATCGCCCTTCCGCTGTCCCTCGGTATCGCCCTCGCCACCGGCGCGCCTCTCCAGGCCGGACTGGTCGCCGCCGCCGTCGGCGGTCTCGTCGCCGGCCGGATCGGCGGCTCCCCTCTCCAGGTCAGCGGCCCGGCCGCCGGACTGACCGTCGTCACCGCCGACCTCATCCAGCACTACGGATGGCGTACGACCTGCGCCATCACCGTCCTCGCCGGCCTCGCCCAGCTCGGGCTCGGCTGTCTGCGGGTGGCGCGCGGTGCGCTCGCCGTCAGCCCCGCGATCGTGCACGGCATGCTCGCCGGCATCGGCGTCACCATCGCCGTCGCCCAGCTGCACATCGTCCTCGGCGGCACCCCGCAGAGTTCCGTCCCCGACAACCTCCGTGCGCTTCCCGCCCAGTTGGCGAACCTGCATCCGGCGGCCCTCTCGGTGAGCCTGCTCACCCTGACCCTGCTGCTGCTCTGGCCGAGACTCCCCGGCCGGACCGGACGCCTGCTGCGTGCGGTCCCGGCAGCGCTCGTCGCCGTCGCCGGAGCCACCGCGATCGCCACCGCGGCCGGTCTCGTGCTGCCCAAAGTGGACCTGCCGTCCTGGCGCAACCACGCGCTGGCCGGACTGCCCGAGGGCCCGGTACTCGGCCTCGCCGCCGCCGTGCTCACCACGACACTGGTGTGCAGCGTGCAGTCGCTGCTCGGCGCGGTCGCCGTGGACAAGCTGGTGTCCGGACGCTCCGGTCCCGGACCCGTCGGGCGGTCCGACCTGGACCGCGAACTGCTCGGTCAGGGCGCGGCCAACATCGTGTCCGGTTCGCTCGGCGGACTGCCCGTGGCCGGTGTCGCGGTACGCAGCTCCGCGAATGTCCGCGCCGGTGCGGTGAGCCGGAACTCCACGATGCTGCACGGCGTTCTCGTAGTGGCCGCCGCGCTGTTGCTGGTCCCGCTCCTGGAGTTCATCCCGCTCGCCTCGCTCGCCGCCCTGGTGATGGCCGTCGGCATCCAGATGGTCTCCCTGCACCACATCCGCACGGTGGCCCGCCACCGGGAAGTGCTGGTCTACGCCGTGACCACCCTCGGCGTCGTGTCCCTCGGCGTTCTGGAGGGCGTCGCCCTCGGTATCGCCGTCGCCGTCGCCGTGGCCCTGCACCGCCTCACCCGCACCCGTATCACTCATCAGGTGGAGGAAGGAGTCCACCACGTACATGTCAGAGGGCAGTTGACGTTCCTCGCGGTGCCACGGCTCAGCCGGGCCCTGCATCTCGTACCCCAAGGGGCCGGTGCCGTCGTGGCCTTGGACGGCTCCTTCATGGACCACGCGGCGTTCGAGGCGCTGCAGGACTGGCAGAACACCCACACCGCGCAGGGCGGCACCGTCGAGATCACCGGCCGCCGTGCCGGCGTCCGGATCGCCGAACCGGCCGCCCTCTCCTCCACGCACCCAGCCGGTGACCCCCAGGCGGCCGACGCGTCCGACGCCGACTGCCGCTGCCGGCCCTGGACGGCCTGGCGCAACCACCAGTGCGAGCGCCCGCGGCCCCTGCCGGACACCGACCGCCGACCGGGCCCGGCCGACGGAAGGACCGCAGCGGACGGAGCCGGCGGCACGGGCGGAACAGGGAGATCAGCAGACGGAGTGGGGAGAACGGACAAAGCAGCGGACGGAGCCGGCGGCACGGACGGAGGAAGGAACGGAGGGACCGAACGGCGGGAGGGCACCGGCGGCAGCCGGCTGGTACGCGGCATCAGCACGTTCCAGCGCAACACCGCTCCCCTGGTCCGCGGCGAGCTGGCCCGGCTGGCGCGTGAGGGACAGCGGCCCGCACAGCTCTTCCTGACCTGCGCCGACTCCCGGGTGGTCACCTCCATGATCACGTCCAGTGGCCCGGGGGACCTGTTCGTGGTGCGCAACGTCGGCAATCTCGTGCCGCCGCCCGGGGCGGAGAGCGGCGACGACTCGGTGGCGGCCGCCATCGAGTACGCCGTGGACGTCCTGGCGGTGCGCTCGATCACGGTGTGCGGGCACTCGGGATGCGGTGCCATGCAGGCACTGCTCGACGACTCCGGGCCGGGCGGCGCCCCGACGCCGCTGAGACGCTGGCTGCGGCACGGGCAGCCGAGCCTGAAGCACGTGGAGGGCGTGAGCGGACCCCCGCCGCGGCTGACCGGCCGGCAGCCCGCCGACGCGGTGGAGGAGCTGTGCCTGGCGAACGTGGTGCAACAGCTGGAGCACCTGCGCGCCCACGAGTCGGTGGCCCGGGCCCTGAAGGACGGGGCCCTGGAACTGCACGGGCTGTACTTCCACGTGGGAGAGGCTCAGGCGTACCTCCTCACGGAGCGGGACGAGGAGCGCGTGTTCGATCGGGTCCGGGCCGTGGACCTGGCGTGGTGAGCCGGCCCGTCCGGGTGTGAGAGGCGTTACACCCCTTGAACCCACTTGCTCCGGGGCCCGTGGGAAGGGGTGACGCACATCGCACCACTCGACTCCGACAGGTCTAAACCAATTTCCCGTCGGCCCTTGTCATCGCACCCCCGGGTCTGATGAGCTGTGGCCTGGGACACAACGGACACCCTGGGAAAGGCAGATGCCGTGAGCAATGAAAGCCTGGCCAACCTTCTGAAGGAGGAGCGTCGCTTCTCGCCCCCCGCCGACCTGGCCGCGAACGCCAACGTCACGGCGGAGGCGTATGAACAGGCCAAGGCTGACAGGCTCGGCTTCTGGGCCGAGCAGGCCCGCCGGCTGACCTGGGCCACCGAGCCCACCGAGACCCTGGACTGGTCGAACCCGCCGTTCGCCAAGTGGTTCCAGGACGGCGAGCTCAACGTCGCCTACAACTGCGTGGACCGTCATGTGGAGGCCGGGCACGGCGACCGGGTGGCCATCCACTTCGAGGGCGAGCCGGGCGACAGCCGCGCCATCACCTACGCCCAGCTCAAGGACGAGGTCTCCAAGGCCGCCAACGCCCTGCTGGAGCTGGGGGTGCAGAAGGGCGACCGGGTCGCCGTCTACATGCCGATGATCCCCGAGACGGCCGTCGCGATGCTGGCCTGCGCCCGTATCGGGGCCGCGCACTCCGTCGTCTTCGGCGGGTTCTCGGCGGACGCGCTCGCCACCCGTATCCAGGACGCCGACGCGCGGGTCGTCATCACGGCCGACGGCGGCTACCGGCGCGGCAAGCCCTCCGCGCTCAAGCCCGCCGTGGACGAGGCCGTCGGACGCGTGGACAACGTGGAGCACGTACTCGTCGTCCGCCGCACCGGGCAGGACGTCGCCTGGACCGAGGGCCGCGACGTGTGGTGGCACGACCTGGTGGAGCGCCAGAGCGCCGAGCACACCCCGCAGGCGTTCGGCGCCGAGCACCCGCTGTTCATCCTCTACACCTCGGGGACGACGGGGAAGCCGAAGGGCATCCTGCACACCTCCGGCGGCTACCTGACCCAGACGGCGTACACGCACTGGTCCGTCTTCGACCTCAAGCCCGAGAGCGACGTGTACTGGTGCACGGCCGACGTCGGCTGGGTCACCGGGCACTCCTACATCGTCTACGGCCCACTCGCCAACGGCGCCACCCAGGTCATGTACGAGGGCACCCCGGACACCCCGCACCAGGGCCGCTTCTGGGAGATCGTGCAGAAGTACGGCGTGACGATCCTCTACACGGCGCCCACCGCGATCCGGACGTTCATGAAGTGGGGCGACGACATCCCCGCGAAGTTCGACCTGTCCTCGCTGCGGGTGCTGGGCTCCGTCGGTGAGCCGATCAACCCCGAGGCGTGGATCTGGTACCGCAAGAACATCGGCGGGGACCGCACCCCGGTGGTGGACACCTGGTGGCAGACCGAGACCGGCGGCATCATGATCTCGCCGCTGCCGGGCGTCACCGACGCCAAGCCGGGCTCCGCCCAGACCCCGCTGCCGGGGATCGCCGCGACCGTCGTCGACGACGAGGCGAACGAGGTGGCCAGCGGCGGCGGCGGTTACCTGGTTCTCACCGAGCCGTGGCCGGCGATGCTGCGCACCATCTGGGGCGACGACCAGCGCTTCCTCGACACGTACTGGTCGCGCTTCGAGGGCAAGTACTTCGCGGGCGACGGCGCGAAGAGGGACGACGACGGCGACATCTGGCTGCTGGGCCGGGTCGACGACGTGATGCTGGTGTCCGGGCACAACATCTCGACCACGGAGGTCGAGTCCGCGCTGGTCAGCCACCCCTCGGTCGCCGAGGCGGCGGTGGTCGGGGCGACGGACGAGACGACCGGCCAGGCGATCGTGGCCTTCGTGATCCTGCGCGGCACGGCGGCGGAGACCGAGGACCTCGTCGGGGAGCTGCGCAACCACGTGGGCGCCACGCTCGGCCCGATCGCCAAGCCCAAGCGGATCCTGCCGGTGGCCGAGCTGCCCAAGACCCGCTCCGGCAAGATCATGCGCCGTCTGCTGCGGGATGTCGCGGAGAACCGCCAGCTCGGAGACGTCACCACCCTGACGGACTCCACGGTCATGGATCTCATCCAGGCCAAGCTGCCCCAGGCGCCCGGCGAGGACTGAGCGGGCGGCGGCTGATCCCCACCGATCCCCCAGGGGGTGTCCGGCGCACCCGTGCGCCGGACACCCCGGGACTGCTGGTGCAGCTCAGGGGCATGTTCGTTAGGGTGAGCACACAGCTGTTGTCTCATGGGGCGCCGGGAAGTCTGGTCGGCACGCGATTCGTGCTACCCACCCACCGGAGGAACACCCCGTGACCGACCCCCGCCAGCCCGGCCCCCGCAAGGCCTTCGGACGTCTCAGCCTGCCCGAGCGCACGTTCGTCACGGACGCGCTGCGCACCGAGACGGTCGGTGGCGTCCTGCTTCTCCTGGCGGCCGTCGCCGCGCTGATCTGGGCGAACATACCCGCGCTGCGCGACAGCTACGAAAGCGTCAGTGACTTCCACTTCGGCCCCGCAGCCCTCGGACTGGACCTGTCCGTGGCGCACTGGGCGGCCGACGGGCTGCTCGCGATCTTCTTCTTCGTCGCCGGCATCGAGCTCAAACGCGAACTCGTGGCCGGCGACCTGCGCGATCCCAAGGCCGCCGCGCTCCCCGTCGTCGCCGCCCTGTGCGGTATGGCCGCACCGGCTCTCGTCTACACGGTGACCAGTGGCCTCGGCGGCGGCTCGCTGGCCGGCTGGGCCGTGCCCACCGCCACCGACATCGCCTTCGCGCTCGCCGTGCTCGCCGTCATCGGCACCTCTCTGCCGAGCGCGCTGCGCGCCTTCCTGCTCACCCTCGCCGTCGTCGACGACCTGTTCGCGATCCTGATCATCGCGGTCTTCTTCACCGCCGAGCTGAACTTCGCGGCGCTCGGTGGCGCGGTCCTGGGGCTGGCCCTCTTCTGGCTGCTGCTGCGCAAGGAGGTACGCGGCTGGTACGTGTACGTGCCGCTCGCGCTGGCCATCTGGGGGCTGATGTACAACAGCGGCATCCACGCCACCATCGCCGGTGTCGCCATGGGTCTGATGCTGCGCTGCGACCGGCGCGAGGGCGAGGAGCACTCCCCCGGTGAGCACATCGAGCACCTCGCCCGGCCGCTGTCGGCGGGCCTCGCGGTGCCGCTGTTCGCTCTGTTCAGCGCGGGCGTGGCCGTCTCCGGCGGGGCGCTCGCGGAGGTGTTCACCCAGCCCGAGACACTCGGCGTGGTGCTCGGCCTCGTCGTCGGCAAGATGTTCGGCATCTTCGGCGGTACCTGGCTGACGGCGCGTTTCACCAAGGCCTCGCTCAGCGACGACCTCGCCTGGGCGGACGTGTTCGCGGTGGCGACCCTCGCCGGGATCGGGTTCACCGTCTCGCTGCTCATCGGTGAACTCGCCTTCGAGGGCGACGCGACGATGTCGGACAGCGTCAAGGCCGCCGTTCTGACGGGTTCGCTGATCGCCACCGTCATCGCGGCCGTGCTGCTGAAGATCCGGAATGCCAAGTACCGCAGGCTGATCGAGGAGGAGGAGCGCGACGAGGACCTCAGCGGTATTCCGGACGTCTACGAGCAGGACGATCCGGCGTACCACCTGCGCATGGCGGAGATCCTCGAGCGCAAGGCCGCCGAGCACCGGCGACTCGCCCGGGAGAAGGCCGCCGAGCGGGACGCGCTTGCCGAAGTGGCGGGCGGGGCAGGCGATGAGGACCACGGTCCGGCATGATCTGACGGGACGGTACAAAAGTTCTGGACCGTCCGCGCAGACACGAGGAACGTACGCAGGGCGTACGCAGGAGAGGGAGACCGCGATGAGCGCACCCGACGGCAGCCCGGTCGGCGCCGAACGCAGCATCGGCCAGTTGTTCGCCACGGCGACGGCGGACATGTCGGCGCTGGTGCACGACGAGATCGCGCTGGCGAAGGCTCAGCTCAGGCAGGACGTCAAGCGGGGCGCGACCAGTGGGGGCGCGTTCACGGCGGCGGGGGTGCTGCTGCTGTTCTCCCTGCCGATGCTGAACTTCGCCCTCGCGTACGGCATCCGCACCTGGAGCGGCTGGAACCTCGCGCTCTGCTTCCTGCTGTCCTTCGCGGCGAACGTGCTGATCGCCGCGGTGCTCGCGCTCATCGGCGTCACCTTCGCCAAGAAGGCCAAGAAGGGCCGCGGCCCGCAGAAGGTCGCCGCCTCCGTGAAGGAGACCGCGGGCGTGCTGCAGAAGGCCAAGCCGCATCCCCGTCCCGCTCTGCCGGCGGACCGGGCACCCCACGCCATCGAGGCTGTGGCACGCTCGTCCTCATGACGGACCCCGCCACTCCTTCGGCGCAACCCCCTTCGGTCGTACGCCTCGACATCCCCGGCAGCCCGGGGCTGATCCACCGGGATGTCGCGGCCAACGGCGCCCGCTTCCACATCGCGGAGCTGGGCGACGGCCCCCTGGTACTGCTGCTGCACGGCTTCCCGCAGTTCTGGTGGACCTGGCGGCACCAGCTGACGGCGCTCGCCGACGCCGGATTCCGGGCCGTCGCCATGGACCTGCGGGGAGTCGGCGGCAGCGACCGCACACCGCGCGGTTACGACCCGGCCAACCTCGCGCTGGACATCACCGGGGTGATCCGCTCCCTCGGCGAGCCGGACGCCGCGCTGGTCGGACACGACCTGGGCGGATACCTGGCGTGGACGGCGGCGGCGATGCGCCCCAAGCTCGTACGGCGGCTGGCGGTCTCGTCCATGCCGCATCCGCGGCAATGGCGGTCGGCGATGCTCTCCGACGCCAGACAGTCGGCCGCCCTGTCCCACATCTGGGGGTTCCAGCGGCCCTGGATCCCGGAGCGGCAGCTCACCGCGGACGACGGGGCACTGGTCGCGAAGCTCATCCAGGAGTGGTCCGGTCCGCAGCCGCCCGACGAGAAGGCGCTGGAGAACTACCGACGCGCCATGTGCGTCCCCTCCACGGCGCACTGCTCGATCGAGCCGTACCGCTGGATGGTGCGCTCCCTGGCACGGCCGGACGGCATCCAGTTCAACCGCAGGATGAAGCGGCCGGTGCGGGTGCCGACACTGCATCTGCACGGCTCGCTGGACCCGGTCGTACGCACCCGCAGTGCCGCGGGATCCGGGCAGTACGTCGAAGCGCCGTACCGGTGGCGGCTGTTCGACGGGCTGGGACACTTCCCGCACGAGGAGGACCCGGTCACCTTCTCGACAGAACTGATCAACTGGCTGAAGGATCCCGAGCCGGACCGGTAACCGGCCGGACGCTCTCCGCACCCCTTCCGGCCCCTGCCTCCGGAACGCCTGTCCGACGAACGCCAATTGCCCCGCGCATAGGCCGATTGAGGACCCGTGAGGTGGTTACCGACCATGAGGCGGGGGCAAACGTCGGGGTATGGGCTGGACGCACGATTACAGTGACGCAAGCCGCAATCGCCGCTCGGCGAGCGGTGTGGGTTCCCACCAGCGAGGCGGTGCAGCACCACAGATGGCGGCTACGGACCTCAGGGTGGGAATTCCGCGCATCCTCCGCCGCCGGGCGCGCTGGGTGTCCGTACGTCTTCGCCATCCCCGCGGCTGACGCCGGTTCGGCTCACAGCGCGCAGCTGTCGCTGTCCACCTGCCGGTTCGCGGTGCGCCCCTTGACGATGTCCCCCTGGATCTCGTCCACGGTGAGCGCGTAGCCCGTCTCGGCGTTGTCCCGGGACTTGGCGAAGACCACGCCGTAGACCGTGCCCTCGGTGCTCAGCAGCGGGCCGCCGGAGTTGCCCTGACGGACGTTCGCGAACAGGGAGTACACATCGCGCCGGACCGTGCTCCGGTGGTAGATGTCCGCACCGTTGGCCGTGATGCGGCCGCGTACACGCGCGGCCCGCACGTCGTACGCCCCGTTCTCGGGGAAGCCGGCGACGATGGCGCCGTCGCCGCTGCTCGCGTCCTCGGTCGCGAACCGCAGCGCCGGCGCGTCCATGTCGGGGACGTCGAGGACGGCGATGTCACGCTCCCAGTCGTAGAGGACGACCTGCGCGTCGTACTTCCTGCCCTCGCCGCCTATCTGCACGGTGGGTTCGTCGACGCCGCCCACGACATGCGCGTTGGTCATCACGCGGCGGTCGGCGAAGACGAAGCCGGTGCCCTCCAGAACCTTGCCGCAACTCTCCGCGGTGCCCATGACCTTGACGATGGAGCGCTGCGCGCGGTCGGCCACGGGACTGCTCGCGAGAGCCTGGTCCGGTGGCCGTACGTCATTGATCGGCTCGTTGGCGAACGGGCTGAAGACCTGCGGGAAGCCGTTCTGCGCGAGGATGGAGGAGAAGTCGGCGAACCAGGTGTCGGCCCGGTCGGGCAGCACCCGGGAGACCCCGAGCAGCACCGTGGAGCCGCGGACCTCCCGGCCCAGTGCGGACAGTGTCGTACCGGCGAGGGCCGAGCCGACCAGCCAGGCGACCAGGAGCATCGCGACGACGTTGACCAGGGCCCCGCCGGTCGCGTCGAGCGCGCGGGCCGGGGACCAGGAGATGTAGCGGCGCAGCTTGTTGCCGAGATGAGTGGTCAGTGCCTGGCCGACAGAGGCGCAGACGATGACAACGACGACCGCGACGACGGCGGCGGTCGTGCCGACCTCGGCGTCGTCCGTCATGGCGTCCCAGATCACGGGCAGCAGATACACGGCGGCGAGTCCGCCGCCCAGGAAACCGATCACCGACAGGATGCCGACGACGAAGCCCTGACGGTAGCCGACGACCGCGAACCACACGGCGGCCAGCAGCAACAGGATGTCCAGCACGTTCACCGCTTCAGGCCTCGCCTCGTCGTACCCAGCACGGCGACCACCCTGTCATGACCGCCAGTCCAGAGGCACCCGCTTGCCCTGATCCCAGGGGCGCTCCCACCCGGCGAAGTGCAGCAACCGGTCGATGACCCCCGCGGTGAAACCCCACACGAGGGCCGATTCGACCAGGAATGCCGGGCCCTGGAAACCGCTGGGATGGACCGTGGTCGCACGGTTGTCCGGGTGGGTGAGATCCGCCACGGGAACGGTGAACACCCGCGCCGTCTCGTTCAGGTCCACGGCGTCCACCGGGCTGGGGACGCGCCACCAGCCCAGCACGGGCGTGACGACGAAGCCGCTGACCGGGATGTAGAGCTTCGGCAGGACGCCGAAGAGCTGGACACCGGACGGGTCGAGCCCGGTCTCCTCCTCGGCCTCGCGCAGCGCCGCCCGCAGCGGTCCGTCGCCCTGCGGGTCGCCGTCCTCCGAGTCCAGGGCGCCACCGGGGAAGGACGGCTGCCCCGCGTGCGCGCGCAGCGAGCTCGCCCGCTCCATGAGCAGCAGTTCCGGCCCCCGCGAACCGTCGCCGAAGAGGATGAGGACGGCCGACTGCCGCCCCGTGCCGTTCTCCGGGGGCAGGAAGCGGCTCAGCTGTTTCGGCGCGACCGTCTCCGCCGCGCGGGCCACCGGATCCAGCCAGCCGGGCAGCCCCTCCTGGCTGAGCATCACCCGGCCGCCCTGGGTACCGCTCGTCCGTGTCATCGCCACCCCCCTCGCCCGGCCGCGTCCCACAGGTCCAACGCCCGGCGGCGCCGAGATCGTTCCGCCGGCCACCGCCGGGTGCGCCGCCCCGTCATCCGGCCCCCAGCGGCGGGGCGGGCCTGCCGCCGGCGTCGAGGTAGGACTGCGGGGGGTTCAGACGCTGGCCCGGAAGGCCGCCCTTCTCGTACTTCAGCAGCTTCCGCGCCTTCTCCGGGTCCGTCTCGCCCTCGCCGTACGCCGGGCAGAGCGGCGCGATGGGGCAGGCGCCGCAGGCGGGCTTGCGGGCGTGGCAGATGCGGCGCCCGTGCCAGATCACGTGGTGGGACAGGTCGGTCCAGTCACTCTTGGGGAAGAGCGCGCCGACGGCCGCCTCGATCTTGTCGGGGTCGGTCTCCGCGGTCCACCGCCAGCGGCGCACGAGGCGCTGGAAGTGGGTGTCCACGGTGATACCGGGACGGCCGAAGGCATTGCCGAGCACCACGAAGGCGGTCTTGCGGCCCACACCGGGCAGCTTGACGAGATCCTCGAGCCGGCCGGGCACCTCACCGCCGAAGTCCTCCGTGAGCGCCTTCGAAAGCCCGATCACCGACTTGGTCTTGGCCCGGAAGAAACCGGTGGGGCGCAGGATCTCCTCCACCTCCTCGGGGTCGGCCGCGGCCAGGTCCTCGGGGGTGGGGTACTTCGCGAAGAGGGCGGGGGTCGTCTGGTTGACGCGCAGGTCGGTGGTCTGGGCCGACAGCACGGTGGCGACGACCAGTTGGAAGGGGTTCTCGAAGTCCAGCTCCGGATGGGCGTACGGGTACACCTCGGCGAGCTCACGGTTGATCCGGCGCGCCCGCCGGACCAGCGCGGTGCGCGACTCGTCCCCGGCCGGCTTGGCCACGGTCTTCGCGGGGGCCGCGTGCACGGCCGCGGTCGCCTTGCCGGGGGCGACGAGCTGCTTCCTCGGGCGCGGGGCCTTCTTGATGGGGGTGGCCTTCTTGGTGGAGGGGGTGGTCGTCTTTCCACCGGCGGGGGCCTTCTTGGCGGGGGTCGCCTTCTTGGCGGAGGCGGCGGGGGTGGCCTTCTTGGCGGGGGTCGCCTTGCCCGCGGGTGCGGCCTTGCGCGCGGGAGTCGCCTTGCCCGCGGGTTCCGGTTTACGCGCGGTAGTGCTCTTACGCGTGGTCGCCGCCTTGCGGGCAGGTGCGGCCTCACGGGCGGGTGTCGCCTCGTCGTCCGCGGCCCTGCCGCTCACGGCCTTCCCGTCCGGGACCTTCTCGGACTCGGTCCTCCTCGACGGAGCCTTCTTCCCCGGCGCGCCCTTCCCGGCCCCTCCGGCCTTCCCGGCCGCCCCGCTCGCGCGGGCAGCCGCGGGCTTCTTCTCCGGCTTCGTCTCCGGCTTCGTCGAAGCCGGCCTCTTTGCCGCTTTCGCCGTTTCCCTACCGCCATCGGAGCCCTGTTCGCCCACAGCGGAATCGCGACGTACCACCACTCGCGCAGCCCCCTCGGCCTGTGCTCTCACCGGCGATTTGGACACCCGGCCAGCCTACGACCCGGTACGGACATCCGCCCCGGTCCCTGGAGTCCGGCATCCAATTGGACCCCTGCCGCATACCCCGACCGGCCCGTACGGCATCCTTGTGACAGATCACACTGTTTGGACCGTCCGGCAAAATGGGCACCACGGTCCCCTGGTACGTGGGGAAGAAGATCCCCTGAGCAGGTCGACAAGGGAGAGAACTCGTGGACGACGTTCTGCGGCGGAACCCGCTCTTCGCGGCGCTCGATGACGAGCAGGCCGCGGAGCTTCGCGCCTCCATGAGCGAGGTGACTCTGGCACGGGGGGACTCCCTGTTCCACGAGGGCGACCCCGGAGACCGCCTGTACGTGGTCACCGAGGGCAAGGTCAAGCTGCACCGCACCTCCCCCGACGGCCGCGAGAACATGCTCGCCGTGGTCGGCCCGGGCGAGCTGATCGGTGAGCTGTCCCTGTTCGACCCGGGCCCCCGCACCGCGACGGCCACGGCGCTGACCGAGGTCAAGCTGCTGGCCCTCGGTCACGGCGACCTGACGCCCTGGCTGAGCACCCGTCCCGAGGTCGCCACCGCGCTGCTGCGGGCCGTCGCGCGCCGGCTGCGCAAGACCAACGACGCCATGTCGGACCTGGTCTTCTCGGACGTCCCGGGCCGCGTCGCCCGCGCGCTGCTGGACCTCTCCCGCCGCTTCGGCGTGCAGTCCGAGGAGGGCATCCACGTGGTGCACGACCTCACGCAGGAGGAGCTGGCCCAGCTGGTCGGCGCGTCCCGCGAGACGGTCAACAAGGCCCTCGCGGACTTCGCCCAGCGCGGGTGGCTCCGTCTGGAGGCCCGCGCGGTGATCCTCCTCGACGTCGAGCGCCTCGCGAAGCGCTCCCGCTGACATCCGGGCACGGCCCGTCCGACGGAGCCCCGCTTCCCGTGGGAGGCGGGGCTCCGCCGTGTCCGCGTGCTCTCCCGCGTGGTGTCCCACGCCGGGCTCCGAAGAGAACCTGCCCCGGACAGCTCCCACGCGACACAGTGAGCGGTATGGCCGACACCGTGCACCGACCCGGACTGGACGCGCAGGGACACATCAGACGCGAGGGCTCCCTCGCGCGGGTGCCGCCCGCGTTCCGGCCCGTCGTCTCCGCCGCGCGGGAGCGGCCGGCCGACACCTTCGGGACCCGGTTGAACGGCGCCTATCTCTACGGGTCCGTCCCGCGCGGCACCGCGCACGCGGGCCGCAGCGACCTCGACCTGCTGGTCACCCTGCACGGTGACCCGACGGCCCGCGACCGGAACGCCACGCGGACGCTGGAGGAGCGGCTGGACGACGAGTTCCCTGAGGTGGACGGCGTCGGCACACTGCTCTACGCCCGGGAGCGGGTGCTGAGCGGACCGGAGAGGCACGACCTGGGGTGGTTCGTCTCCTGCCTGTGCACACCGTTGTCCGGTGAGGACCTCGCCGCGCTGCTGCCGCGCTACCGGCCCGACGCGCTGCCGGCCCGCGAGACCAACGGCGATCTGGCGCTGCTGCTCCCCCGATGGCGTGAGCGGATCGCCGCGGCCGACGGTACGGAGGAGGCACGGCGGCCTCTCGTCCGCTTCATGTCCCGTCACCTCGTGCGCACCGGTTTCACCCTCGTGATGCCCCGCTGGAACGGCTGGACCAGCGACCTGACGGAGATGGCCGAGGTGTTCGGCCTGTACTACCCGCAGCGGGCGGCCCGGATGCGGGCGGCCGCCGCCCTCGGACGCGAGCCGTCCGGCGACCCTGCCCGTCCTGGCGTCGTACGTCGACGAACTGGGTCCATGGCTCGCCGGGGAGTACGCGCGGGTGCACGGTGTGAAAGCCCCTCGGCCGGACTGACCCCCGGCGGGCCCGGAGCGGTGCGGGTCGAGCGGCCGGCACCGGGCGGGCACCGGGCCGGCACCGGGCGGGCCCGGAACAGCCGAGGAGCGGCCCCGAACCCCGGCTCACCCCGACCGCGCCCGGACCGGCCCGGACCCGCGGTCGGCTTCTCACTCGGGCGGGCTAGATGAGGCCGTGCTCCCGCAGGTACTCGAGCTGAGCGCGTACCGACAGTTCCGCGGCCGGCCAGAGCGAGCGGTCGACGTCGAAGTACACGTGGGCGACGACCTCGGAGGGGCTGCGGTGACCGTCCTCGACGGCCGTCTCGACCTGGGCGAGGCGGTGCGCGCGATGGGCCAGGTAGTACTCGACGGCGCCCTGGGCGTCCTCCAGGACGGGTCCGTGGCCGGGGAGGACGGTGTGGACGCCGTCGTCGACGGTGAGCGACCTGAGCCGGCGCAGCGTGTCCAGGTAGTCACCGAGGCGGCCGTCGGGGTGGGCCACGACGGTCGTGCCGCGGCCCAGGATGGTGTCGCCCGTGAGGACGGCCCGGTCCGCCGGAAGGTGGAAGCACAGGGAGTCGGCGGTGTGGCCGGGCGTCGGTACGACCCTCAGCTCCAGGCCGCCGACGGTGACGACGTTCCCGGCGGCCAGTCCCTCGTCGCCCAGCCGCAGCGCCGGGTCCAGTGCCCGCACCTTCGTGCCGGTCAGCTCGGCGAAGCGGCCCGCGCCCCCGGCGTGGTCGGGATGACCGTGCGTCAGCAGGGTGAGGGCGACACGCTTTCCGGCCCGCTCCGCCGTGCCGATGACGTGCCGCAGGTGTCCGTCGTCCAGCGGGCCGGGGTCGACCACGACCGCCAGGTCGGAGTCCGGTTCCGACAGGATCCAGGTGTTGGTGCCGTCCAGGGTCATCGCCGACGGGTTGGGGGCGAGCACGTTGACGGCACGCGCGGTGGCGGGGCCCGAGAGGACACCGCCCCGCGGCTGTCCGGGAAGAGCGCTTGCGTCCGTCATGCGGGGGCTCCCCCGGTCGGGATGTGCTTCGTGAACTCATCGTGCCCCGGCCAGGACAGTACGATCTCGCCCTCCTCCAGGCACGCGGTGGCCAACACCGGCGTGAGGTCCCGCGCGGGAGCCGCCTCGAGTGCCTCCTCGGCCGTGGCGTAGGCGGTGAGCTGGCGCAGCGTGGCGATGGTCGGGGGCATCATCAGCAGCTCGCCCCGGTCGTAGCCGGCGGCCGCCCCGCGCGGGGCGATCCACACCGTGCGGTCGGCCTCCGTGGAGGCGTTGCGGGTACGCTGGCCCTCGGGCAGCTTGGCCACGAAGAACCAGGTGTCGTAGCGGCGGGCCTCGAACTCGGGGGTGATCCAGCGGGTCCAGGCACCGAGCAGATCGGAGCGCAGAACCAGGCCGCGGCCGTCGAGGAAGTCCGCGAAGGACAGCTCCCGCGCGACGAGCGCGGAGCGGTCGGCCTCCCAGGCCTCGCCCGTCGTGTCGCCGACCACGGTGCCGGGGGTGGGCCCGGCGAGCAGGACTCCGGCCTCCTCGTAGGTCTCCCGCACGGCCGCGCAGACGATCGCCTGGGCCCCCGCCTCGTCGACCCCGAGCCGGTCCGCCCACCACGCACGCGAGGGGCCGGCCCAGCGGATGTGCCGGTCGTCGTCGCGCGGGTCGACACCGCCACCGGGGTAGGCGTAGGCGCCGCCCGCGAACGCCATCGACGTACGCCGGCGCAGCATGTGCACGGCGGGCCCCTCGCCGGTGTCCTTGAGCAGCATCACGGTGGCCGCCCGCTTCGGCGTGACCGGCGTGAGGCCGCCACCGGCGAGCGCCCGGATACGCTCCGGCCACTCCGGCGGGTACCACTGCCCATCAGCCTGCGCATTCGCCATGGCCGGAGGCTATCCCGTGACGCCCGGATGTTCGAGTGTCCGAGGGGGCGCCGGGGACAGCGGCGGGCGACGGCCGTACGGGCATCGGGGAGCGCGGGCGACGGCCGTACGGGCATCGGGGAGCGCGGGCGACGCCGAGCGCGCCCGGCGCCTCGGAAGGGAGGCTCGGGGATCCCCGTAAGCGCGTGACCAGGGACCACCGCGCGGTGGCGCCGACCCCCACCGCGGCGCACGCGCGTACGGCGACGGGGCAGCGGGCGGACGGGCCCCGGCCCCCCGCCGCCGCCGCAAGGCTTACGCCTCCGTGAGCTCCACCTGGATCTCGACCTCCACCGGCGCGTCCAGCGGCAGTACCGCGACGCCCACCGCGCTGCGGGCGTGGACGCCCTTGTCGCCGAGGACCTCGCCCAGCAGTTCGCTCGCGCCGTTGAGGACGCCCGGCTGGCCCGTGAAGTCCGTCGCGGAGGCCACGAAGCCCACGACCTTCACCACACGAGCCACCCGGTCCAGATCCCCGGCGACGGACTTGACCGCTGCGAGGGCGTTCAGCGCACACGTGCGCGCGAGTTCCTTCGCCTCCTCCGGGGTGACCTCCGCGCCGACCTTGCCGGTCATCGGAAGTTTGCCGTCCACCATGGGCAGCTGGCCGGAGGTGAAGACGTACTGCCCCGACCGCACGGCCGGCTGGTAGGCGGCCAGCGGGGGTACGACCCCCGGCAGGCTCAGGCCCATCTCGGCCAGCTTCGCCTCGACGGCGCTCACGCCTGCTTCTCGCGCTTCAGATAGGCCACCAGCTGCTCGGGGTTGTTCGGCCCGGGGACGACCTGGACGAGCTCCCAGCCGTCCTCGCCCCAGGTGTCCAGGATCTGCTTCGTCGCGTGGACGAGCAGTGGCACAGTCGCATATTCCCATGAACGACGGTACGGTTCGGCCATGAAAACTCCAAAGGCGGTAACGGGCATGAACTTGCATGTCGCAGGCTACACACGGCAGTCATATGGACGCGTGAACGGCAGTGAGACCAGTCCTGCCAACCAGCGCGCTGCGAACCATGCGCGTTTCGAGCTGTTCGCCAAGGAGTCAGCGCACCAGGGTCGTGAGGCTGCGTGGTGTGGCCACTACGAGGACGTAGGCGTCAGTGCCTACAGCGGTACGGAGCGCCCAGACTTCGAACGCCTTTTGCGTGACTGCCGCATGGGGCGCGTAAACGTCATGATCGTCTACAACATCAGCCGCCTGTCTCGTCTCGAACCGCGCGACGCTATCCCGATCGTGAACGAACTGCTGTCGCTGGGCGTCACCATCGTGTCCACCACTGAGGGCATGTTCCGTCCGGGTGACACGATGGATCTGATCCATCTGATTTTCCGGCTGGACGCAGCGCACCAGGAGTCGAAGAACAAGAGCACTGCGGTACGTGACGCTGCGGCACTCGCCCGTTCGCTGGGGGGCTACGTCGGTGGCAAGGAACCATACGGGCGACGCTTCCGGCAGGAGATCCGAACTAACGCTGAGGGCAAGCCAGTTGCCGTTCAGTTGCTCGATGTGGAACCAGCGCAGGCAGACGTCATCCGGCGAGTCTGGAAGATGATCCAAGAGGGTGCGGGCAGTGCAACCAGCGGCAAGGAAGTGCCCGGTTCCGTCGGCGCCATATGCCGCAGCCTGAACGCAGACGCAGTGCCTACCCTGGGCGCAGCGCGCGGTAAGAAGAGTGCGAACAGCGCATGGCACCCAAAGACACTCATCACCATACTGCGGCACCCGCATCTCGCTGGCTTTGACTCTGACGTGATCTATAGCGCCGCGGGGCGAGTTACTGGCCAGCGCATTCGGCGCGATGCTGAGGGGCGCCCGCTGGAGACCTGGGAACCTATCCTGCCACCAGCCGAATGGTTTGCCCTACAAGAGTGGTTGGACGCGCGCCCCGTACGCACCAACGCGCCACGCAGTACCGCTCTGCTGTCCAGTCAGGGCATCATGTCCTGCGCCTGTGGATACACCATGAGCGCCAACAACAGTGAGCGCCCTAGCTACTTCTGTAATCGCCCCCAGGGCAAGCCTCTGCGCGACGTGCCCGGTGATCATCTGGGGCGTAGCTACATCAGCCGCAGCGCGCTGGACGACTACGTAGTGCGCAGCATCTTCGGAGTGATCGCAGCCGCTGAGTATGACGACGACAGCCGCGCGGTGCTGACCCGTGTTGCGGCGCACTACGCAGAGGTCCACGAAACGGCTGAGACAGCGCAGGAGCGGCGCGCAGTGATGCAGGAACGGGCCGACTCTACCCGTGCGCTGACACAGCTTTACGACGACGCAGATCTGTACCGGGGTGACGAGATTGGACGCCAGCGCTGGGCGAACGATGTGCGCACACAACAGGCGCGCGTAACTGCCGCTGACACCAGGCTTGAAGCGCTGGGACGCGAAGGCACGCTGACGCTGCCGATCCATGAATGGTGCGCCAGTGATGACCCTGAGTGGAACGGTGATCCGCTGGGCCCCGGTACGTGGTGGGCAAGTGCCTCACTGGAAGAGCGCCGCAGCTTTGTTGCGCTGTTCGTCAAGCGGATCACTGTGCGGAAGGCACTGCCCAGCGAGAAGAGTCGGGGGAATAAGGCAGCGGCAGTCATTGAGCCGCGCGTGACCATCGATTGGGTCTGAACGACCAACGCAGTTAATTGGCACCAGCACGGCCGGATCTTGGCGGATAGACCGTGCTGGTGTCCCTACAGAGGGAAGACACCATTATGCACGATGAGCAGCACGCGCACTGGTTCGGCCGGCGAGCCGAATCGGCCATTGAGTGGCGCCACATATCCCGCCGGCTGGACGCGCTCTATGCCGCGCAGTCCGCTGGGGATCGCACTGTCTATACGGCTCAGCGGATACGGCGCTGTGAGGCACTGCTAGCCGCTCTGCAAGGCTGTCCCGCGGTGCTGGCGCAGGTTACGCCGTAGGCACCCGCTACACCCCAACGTCGCTTCCTTGCCGGGTGATCGTTTGGGATCCGGGGCTTGTGGCTCGTGATCATGTGGTGGGGGATGGCTTCCCGGAGCGGATACGGATCGGCGCGTTGGCACGGACGTTCACGCCGGAGCTGGTGGACTTCGCGATCGAGGAGGCCGGTGCGCGGGAACGCGCGGTGAAGTCGTTGCCCGCGCGGCTGGTGGTTTACTTCACCCTCGCCATGTGGCTGTTCACCTCGGTCGGGTACGGCGGGGTGCTGCGGGAGTTGGTGGAGCACTGGCCGCTCAAGCGGGGCGAGAAGTGGCGTCCGGCATCGACAGGGTCGCTGACCAAGGCCCGCTCCCGGCTGGGGGCGGGGGCGCTTCGGGTGCTGTTCGACCGGGTGCGCGGAGCGCAGGGCACGCCGGCCACGCCGGGGGTGTTCTGGCGGAACCTGCGTCTGACCTCGCTGGACGGCACCACCTTCAACGTCCCCGACAGTGCGGCGAACTCCGCCGCGTACACCCGGCCTGTGACCGAGGCCCGGCAGGGGCCCTATCCACAGGTGCGGCTGCTGGCCCTGGTCGAGTGCGGCACCCTGGCCGTGATCGCAGCGGTCTTCGACTCCCTCGCGGTCGGGGAACGCACCCTGGCCACACGCCTGTTGCCGGTGATCGAGCGGGGCACGCTGCTGCTGGCCGACCGGGGCTTCCCCTCCTACGACCTGTTCACCGCAGCCGCGGGCCGGGGCGCTGAGCTGTTGTGGCGCGCGAGCGCGTCGTTCACCCTGCCCGTCATCGAGGTACTCCACGACGGCACCTGTCTCTCCCGCCTCAACGGGCCACGCGGACAGCGCATCACCGTCCGGGTGATCGAGTACACCGTGCACAGCACCGCCGAGGGCGCCGACGGCTCCACCACCGAGTCCTCGGAACTGTTCTGCCTGATCACCACCCTCCTCGACCCGGACACCGCCCCGGCCACCGAACTCGCCGAGCTCTACGCACGTCGCTGGACCAGCGAAACGATCTACCGGTCGATCAAGGTCGAGCAACGCGGCGGCCGCACCGCGACCCTGCGCTCCAACAGCCCCGAAATGGTCGCCCAGGAACTGTGGGCGATGCTCTGCGTCTACCAGTCCGTACGCCACCTGGCCACCGACAGCGCGACCCAGGACGGCATCCCACCAGCCCAGATCAGCTTCAAGCACGCCCTGCACGCCGCCCAGCGAACCGTCGGGGCGGACTTTCCCCCCTCCACGCCTGACCACCAAGATCCGTGACATCGGCGCCGACCTGATCCGCACCGCCACCCGGCCACGGCCCGGCCGCCGATCACCCCGCGCCACCAAGGCCCGACACGTCAACTGGCCCACACTCCAACCAGATCAACCCGCCACCGAACGCGTCACCTACACCATCCAGCTCCACACACTCACACCACGACCACAGTCACCCTGAAACGATCAAAGAAGCGACGTTG